>RHCX01000038.1 GCA_010028495.1 Nitrososphaeria archaeon
GCTCCGATGTCTATTTAGTTCTGCCCATGTTTTTCTTAGCGATGTTTTGCCACCATAATCTGTTGTTGATGTACCATCGTACCGTTGTTCGCAAGCCTTCTTCAAAAGTGTATTTTGGTTTCCAACCGATTTCTTTTTCAATTTTGGTCGTTTTGAGGCTATAACGAAAGTCATGTCCGGGTCTATCCTTGACATATTTGATCATGTCGGTAGGTTTTCCCATTATCTTTAATATTGATTTGATTATGGTAATGTTGTCAATTTCATTATGGCCTGCTATGTTGTATGAATTACCATTTTTACCGTATTGGCAGGCTTTGAGTATTGCATCACAGTGATCTAAAACGTATATCCAATCTCGAATGTTTTTTCCTGTTCCGTATATCGGAATTTTGTTGTTTTGAGATGCAAGCAATATGACTTTGGGTATTAGCTTTTCTGGGAACTGTCTTGGGCCATAATTGTTTGTGCAGCGAGTTATAATGGAATCAATTCCATATGTGACAAAATAAGAATTCACTAATAGTTCTGCTGATGCTTTTGATGCCGCGTATGGACTAGATGGATTGAAGACGTCCTTTTCTGTGGCGCTTCCTGACTTGAGACTACCAAAAACCTCATCTGTTGAGATGTGAATCAGTTTTTTGTCAAACTTTCTTATTGCTTCTAAAATAGAGTATGTGCCCATAATATTTGAATCAAAAAATGGCTTTGGTTCGTCAATGCTTCTGTCCACATGGGACTCTGCTGCAAAATTAAAAACCACATCACAGGTCTGAACTAGTTTTTTGATTTTCGTTGTATCAGATATGTTGCCTTTTACATAGCGATAGCCTTTCTTGCTTTTGATTTGTGCTAGATTTTGTTTGTTGGATCCCGTGAATTCTGCATCCACATTGGTAATACTACAGCCTGGAAACTTGTCAAATAAATTTAGAATAAAGTTACTCCCAATAAATCCGAGGCCTCCAGTAACAAGTATCTTGGATTCTTCTAGCTGGATGCGGCCTTTCATAATCGACCACCCCATCGAATATTATTATTGTTATCTCTGGCAAACATAACAGCTGAGAAAGCTAAATTAATGTTGTAATACGTATCGTGTTGTAATTGAGTAATGAATCGTTTTCAATTGTAAAACTTGAAAAACATGACACTAAAGATATTGTGGACAAACACATCAACGGATCATTAACTGTTGTGTGGCGAGACTGGGACAGTGCATTCAAACTTGAGCCAAAAATGGTTTATGTCTCATCCGTAAATCCAGGTGAGGTAAAAGGACCGCACATTCACAAAAAGCGTACTAGCTTCTTTACGTGTATCCATGGAAAAGTTATCTTCATAATCAAAGAAAAAAACGGCAAATATGTTGAAGTTGAATCCAGTCAAGATGAACCTACAATGATCTGTGTGCCCAATAATGTTGCTAGTGCGCACATCAACGTCTCTGATGATATATCTCGGGTTTTGGTTTTAGCTGATGTTGCTTGGCGTCCAAACGACAATGAGATGGAAAACGCCGTTTTTGATGATTATGATTGGTCAAAATGGAAGAGTTAGAAAAAATATCAGATCATGACAAAATATTCCTCATTGATCGTTTCACTAAACTAGACAATCTGTTTTCTTTATCGGGCCAATCTGAACTAATCATAACATTTGATTTTGAGTCACATAAACTGCTTTTGGAGAAAAACATCAAACATGAAATTTCTGATATTTTCCTGACTGATTATAATCTCAGTTCCATTCAAAATAATTCATACAAATACGCAAAATGGTTTGAAAATCAGAATTTTTCTAGATTGTTGATGTTTGATGGGATCAATTTGGGGGAATCATCCAAGATAGAGTTTCATTATTTCCTATTGCCGTTTTTAAAAAAATTCTTGGAAATAAAAAATATTACAAACCAGTATCCTAATTCAAAATTCCTAGCTGCAGGGATATTAAACGACATTGCAAAACAATTTGTAAAAAATATTGACATTATTGAGAAATCCTCATCAGAATCTCTTCTTTATGATCACGTAAACTTGAGCCTACAAATTGGCTCTCATCTCTTAAAACTGCATATTCCTAGTAAATACTATAATTCATTCAAAAACTTTATTGAGATAATTTTTAATGTCATGTTTGGACCAAAAAGAAGATTTGTCAAAAACAAAAAGAGCATATTGTTTGTAGAATCAAATACAATGACATATGAGGAGTTTTTGCTAGAATTCAAAAATTCAGGCATGAATCTCATGCTTTTCAATTCTAGGCGTCCGTATGCATGGAATGCTAGAACGTTTTTGACGCTATTAAAATCAAAATGCATAATTCTTCAAAATAAAACTGATTCAAACAACGATCATAATTCAAAACAAATGATGTTTGATTTTGAAACTTTATGGAAAAACGAATCCTCATTTGAGTCATTTTTTACTCTAAATGGTGTATCGTTCTGGAATGTAATCAAGCCCGTACTTACTCTATTGGTAGAAAAAACCATCAAGCAAGCTTTGATTACAATCCAATACTCTAATCATATACTGGATACCTACAAACCATCTACACTTTTGGTGTTTAATGAAACGGGATTCTACGAACAAATTTTGGTGCCTCTTTGTAAAAAAAGATCTATGCGAATCTATATGGTACAACATGGAAGTCTTGGAGTGGATTAGCTTGGGGAGAATCTACCAAAAATACTTGCATTGAGTTTGGTGTAGATAAAAACAAAATTAGTATCGTAGGAAGTCTTGTGCACAGAGAATTTTTTGAAGCAAAACAAGCCGCTAAAGATCAAAATGAAGGTTATATTTTGTTGGCAGCTGTTTCCCCATCAAATAACAATCTGATAAACGATTTACTGATAGAAAAGAAGCAAAAGTATGAGGAATTTATCGTTCAAACATGTGAAATTTCTAGAAAATTAGGGAAAAAGCTAGTCATAAAAACACACCCTAAACAAAATGAATACGACATATCTCACCTGATAAAGAAATTTCAATCCTCAGTAGAGGTGGTACGTCAAGGCGATATCCTTGATTTGATCAGCAAGTGTGATGTCTTTTTGTGCACTGATTTCTCTACGTGATCTCAGTAAAAGATTATCTCCACGACTCTGAAGTGTACAGATCTAAATCATGTATTCGTTGTGATGTAAACAATCTGGAGAAAAACCTGTCCGATTTGTTCTCTGATCAGAATCTTAGAGCAGATCTGATTAAACGCGGTAATGACGTGGTAATTAGATATTTTGCAAATCAAACCAATGCATGCAAAAACACAGTTGATTTTTTGCGTACAAACTAACCTCCAATTGTTAGTTGCAGATATATCGTGCACAAATTATTGAAAACAGATAAAACAAAATAATCTCTTGATTACCCATGGAATATCATATCTTTTTGCAAGCCAGAGTGGGCTCTACTAGACTCCCGGGAAAAATTCTAAAAAAAATCTGCGGCAAAACAGTTTTTGAATTACTAGTGGAACGACTAAGAAATGTTAAAGCAAATAAAATCATCTTGGCCACCGGCTCTTTAGAAAAAAATAACCTGCTTGTAAATGAGGCCAAAAAACTAGGAATTGATTATTTTTGCGGCCCAGAAGAGAATGTACTTGATAGGTTTTACACATGCGCTAATCATTTCCAATCTGATAACATAATTCGAGTTACAGGAGATTGCCCACTGATTGATTATAATGTGATAAACAAGGGAATTGGCATCTTTGACTCTAACAAATATGATATCCTCAGCGTTGATCGAGTACGTACATTCCCGCATGGATTTGATTTTGAAATATTTACAAAAGACGCTCTGATCAAATCCTGGAGTGAAATGTTGGGACATTTTCAATCAAAGGAAGAGTTTTCTAGCAAATTCATGCCGCCTACAATAAACATGCTACAATCTAATCAATTCAATAATTATGATCTGATAAATGACAAGAATTATGCGTCTTTGCGACTAACAATGGATTATGAAGAAGATTTTCAACTCATAAATGAGATCTATGGCTCATTATATGCAAAAAACAAGTCATTTGCTTTTGATGAAATACTGCAACTCTTCAATGAGAGGCCAAGACTATTAGACATCAACAAAAAATTTGCACAATTCACCTAATTTTTCAAGTGGACAATCAACAAATACGTCCATATTCTTAATTAATGAAATTGTTTTGAATAAATCCATGAAGAGTGTTAAAATTGGAAATAAGATGGTGGGCCCTGGAAATCCATGCTTTATCTCGTTTGAACCTAGTGCTACCTATTCTGATTTGGATTCTGCCAAAAAAATGGTTGAAGCAGCAGCTATGGCAGGAGCTGATGCAGTAAAGTTCCAAACATTCATCCCAGGCGACGCAGACAGAATGATGGGCAAAAAAGACATTACAATAGAATTTACTACTGCCACTGGCAAAAAACAAGAGCTAGTCTATGATGCCCTAAAAAGGAGAGAGCTAACCAAAGACGAATGGAAGGAACTTGTATCATTTAGCAATTCTCTTAATGTAAAATTCATCTCGTCTGCGTATTTTCCTGAAACTGTACAATTTTTAGCAGATCTAAAAGTGGATGCAATCAAAGTCAGCAAAGGCGACATCAATAATGTCTTGTTGATAGATTACATGGCAAAAACACAACTGCCTATTATTTTGGATGCACGGGAAAAATTAGATGATGTAGATCGAGCAGTTCATGTTTGTGAAAATAACAACAACCGCGATATCGTGATCATGCACTGTCCTTCTGGCTATCCTGCAAAAAACTCTGAAATCAATCTAAACGCAATAAAGTTTTTACAGCAAAAATATGATTATCCAATAGCTTTTGCTGATCACTCTCCAGGAGGAATAATGAATTACGTTGCTATTGGCCTTGGCGCTGTAATGTTAGAAAAAACAATAACTGTTGATACCAAAATTGAGCATGTAGAACATTTCATGTCTCTTGAGCTTTCCGAGCTAAAATCGTTTGTAAATAATATTCATGCCATTTCTGAATCAATGGGAGATGGAAACGTCCTGACAAAATCTAGAGTGGAGGAAAGCGCGCGCAGGAGCCTTGTGGCCAAAGTTGACATCAAGACAGGACAAACCATAACAAAAGAAATGATTGACTTTTGGAGACCTGGAGATGCTGGCATATCATGTTCGGAAAGCTTTGAGATTTTGAATAAAAAAGCAAAGATCGATGTCTCAAAAGGCACGTTCCTGAAGTGGGATATGCTCTCAACATAATATCAATATAATTTGCCTAAAACATGTCTGAACAAAACAATCTAATCGATTACCTGAACACGAATTATCAAAATCTTGGAATATACAAAATTAAAAAAATCAAACACACCGATATCAACAGCACAAATTTTCTAGTGGCGTCTAAAAGTGGCAATTATGTTCTTCATAGTTCTGACAGTTTTAATGTAAAGAGGACTGAGAAGATTTGCAGAATTTTATATCGATGTAAGCAGAATAATGCAAATGTTTCTGAACCAATATTGAATAATAAAAATCGATTTATAGACACACGACGCAAGCTATATCTCACAAAATTCTACGACGGTAATTTCTTTTCAAATTCTTCTGGCCAACTATGTGATCTGGCCAAAAATATAGCACAATTGCATAAAGTGCTAAAAACAATAAAGGCCAATATCACCGCAGATAATAATCAAAAATATTACAAACTTCTGTCGAATAAAGAATTTGAGGCAATAACGAGGCTAGCCAACAAAAAACTATATTCTTATGATAAACTGATCAGCAAAAATATTCGACTTTTAAATTCTGTCACTGAATATCTGAAAAATACAGATCATGTGAGAAAATACAGCCAACTCATACACTCTGATTTGCATCCAAAAAATGTCCTATTCAATAATTCAAAATTGGCAGTAATCTTGGATTTTGGGGCTATGAGAAAGGGTTCTCCAATAGAAGATATTGCTTTTACTTCATTCAGATTTTCATTATTTGCTAATCGACAAAATACTGATATCAAAAATACCATGAAGAAATTTTTGAAAATATATCTGAGTTTTAATAAATTAAAAATAGAATTTGAAGATGAAGAATACTTTTTAAAAAAAATGATTCTACAAAGAATCAACTATATTGTGCGAAATCGGTACTTTAACAACTCTAACTTGTGGATATCTGATACACAAAAACATCTATCTTCGTTAAAATTAGCAGATTCAATTTTTAAATAGAACAGCATAAATCTATCAGTAATTCAGGTTTAGTATGAGATATTGTCTGCGTTGTTGTTATCCGGAAAACTGTAGGCCCAGCATATTATTTGATGAACATGGAGTATGCAGCGGTTGTAGAACATTTGAGCAAAGAAGATCTGAGACCGTAAACTGGAAAGAAAAACAACAAGAGTTAGCAACTCTTTTGGAATCGTACAAAGAACAGGCAAGAAAAAACAATGCACCATATGATTGCATAATACCAATCAGTGGTGGAAAAGACAGTCATTTTCAGGCTCATCTGATCACACAAATTTACAAAATGAAGCCGTTATTTGTGGCGTATAATCATGCCTACAACACTGCCGTAGGAATGAGAAACCTAACTAACATGGTTGACAAATTTGGATGCGATTTAATCCGTTATACTACAAACCCAAAGACGGCAAGAAAGATCTCACGTTACATGCTAAAAAAAGTAGGCGATATCACATGGCACTATCATGCAGGAATCATGACATTCCCAATACAGATTGCGGTAAGGTATCGTATTCCATTGATGATTTGGGGTGAGCATGGAGAAGCCCTTCTTCACGGAATGCACAATTTAGAAGACAAGGTTGAATTCACAAAAAAACACAGGCAAGAACACCTGATGAGAGGATTTGAACCAGAAGATATACTAGATGATCCTCAAAACAAAGACATTACCAGAACAGATCTGGCACCGTTTTTCTATCCTTCTGATGATGAAATTGGCTCATTGAATCTGCGCGGAATATATCTTTCCAATTATTATCCATGGGATGAATTTGAGCACACAAAAATGGTCATTGAAAAATATGGATTTGAGACATTCCAAGACAGGCAAACATCATTTAATCTGTACCAAAAAGTTGATGACTTTTTCCAAGACACCCACAACTACCTCAAATATCTAAAGTTTGGATATGGTAGGGTAACTGATCAGGCATCCACCGAAATCAGAAATCAAAGATTGACAAGAGAACAGGGAATAGAACTGATCAAAAAGTATGAGCACTTGATAAGACCAAAAAATCTAGACATATTTTTGAAATTTGTAGAAATGACAGAAAAAGAATTCCTTGATAACATTGAGCATCTGCGAGACAAATCTGCCTGGCAAAAAAAACCTAATGGGGAATGGGAACTCTTAGACTGGGTTGGCAATCATGTGTTTGACAAAGGCATCGAAGACGCTAGATTGCAAATAAAAGAAAAGTGGTACTCTCTTAAAACTCCCAAAAAAGACTCTGCTAGGAACTCTAGCGATAATGAAGACGAAGAACTAATATTTTTATAAGATCTACAAATCTTGGATTGCTTGCTATTATAGAATATGGAATGGGTAACGTCAGATCCGTATACAATGCATTCACATTATTAGAACAAGATGTGCAAATCACAAGTGATCCTAAACAACTCAGGGATACAGATGCAATAGTTTTGCCAGGAGTCGGAGCATTTTCCGACGGAATGAGAAATCTCAGAGAAAAAGGCTTGCTGAATGAGCTGACCGAACAAGTCATCGACAACAAAAAACCATATCTTGGAATATGTTTGGGATTGGAATTTTTAGCTGAAAAAAGCTATGAAGGTGGAATCACTGATGGATTTGGTTGGATAAAGGGCACAATAAACAGAATAGAGCCAAGTGATTTACAACTCAAAGTACCTCATATTGGATGGGATGACACAAAGATCCTAAAATCTGATGGTCTGTTAAAGGAAATGACACTACCTGCATTCTATTATCTTCATAGCTATTATTTCAAAATACCCGAATCGCAAAAAAATGTCATAACATCTGTTTGTAATTATGGCGATGTTGAAATTGTATCTTCGATTCAAAAAGATAATATTCATGCGGTACAGTTTCATCCAGAAAAAAGCCAAGAAGCTGGACTCAAACTACTAAAAAATTTCCTAGATGAGATAAAAAAGTAATGCTCAAACACAGATTAATTCCAAATATCATCCTAAACAATGGAAATGTGGTCCAAAGTGTACAATTCAAACATACCAATGTAATTGGTAATGCAGTAACAGCGGTAGATTTTTTCAATAGCTGGGCAGTTGATGAAATAATAGTTTTAGATGTTAGCAGAACCAAGGATCAAAGACAAAATTTTCACAAAATAATATCTGGATTGTCAAAAAGATGTTTTGTACCGCTTACTGTAGGAGGATGGATTTCAACAGTAGATGAGATAAACCAGTTCTTAAAGGAAGGAGCGGATAAAGTTGCAATCAATACACAAGCAGTAGCAAATCCAAATTTCATAAAAGAGGCATCAAACATATTTGGTTCACAATGTATAGTGGTATCAATCGATGTTAAGAAAAATAATTCCAAAAAATACAAAGTATTCGTGAATCGTGGAACCGAGGAAACGCAACTGGATCCGGTCGATTGGGCAAAACAGGCTGAAAAACTTGGAGCCGGAGAAATCTTACTTACATCGATTGATTATGAAGGGATGAGAAATGGCTATGATCTAGAATTAATAAAAAATGTCACGCAAAATGTTTCCATTCCTGTGATCGCCTTTGGGGGAGTTGGAAACTGGCAACATTTTGTAGATGCAATCAATATTGGCAAAGCAGATGCAGTTTCAGCTGCCAATATCTTTCATTATACTGAACATTCCACATACAACGCAAAAGAATTTCTGAGTAACGCAGGAATCAATGTGAGAATGCCAGTATTTTACAAATTACCCACACCTCGACGTCCAAAATACGACGAAATATACTAATTCAATCTGCACACTGGAACTCAAGTTTTCGAGATTGTGTGATGATATTTTTTGCAAAATACTCTAATACAATTCCTACTGATTGTTTTAATAGTTAGAATTTTAACTGAATTCAAAATGAGCTCTGTTGTCAGCATAATCAGAATTAGTAATTCTGATCTCCGATTTCTCTATCTGCTCTTAAAAGAACGTGATCCTAGGGAAAACATATCTCATAGAATAATGCCTACATATGCAGAACATGTAAAATTCGTAAAATCAAAACCATACAAGGCTTGGTATGTAGTCTATTTTGGTTCTAAGAAGGCAGGATCTGTTTATTTATCAAAACAAAATGAAATTGGAATATTTTTACTAAAAAAATATTATGGGAATGACATTGGGCAACAAGCGTTACATCTTTTGATGCAAAAAAATCCAGAAAAACGCTATCTTGCTAATGTAAATCCGAAAAACTCCAAATCCATCAAATTTTTCAAGAAAAACAAGTTCAAATTGATTCAATATACGTACGAATTCATGCCGGATGATTTACCGTGAAAAAAAAGATAAAGCTTTTTGATCCATATGTGGGTGCAAAAGAAAAAAAATATGTTTTAACTGCACTGCAAAGTCATAACTGGGCTTCTGGCGCAGGCTCTGATTTTGTCAGACAATTTGAGAGTAAATTTTGCAAATATATTGGAGCAAAAAATTGTGTTTCTGTAAACAGTGGAACTGCAGCATTACATCTGGCTCTTCTAGCATCAGATGTCTCTGGCAAGGAGGTAATTGTCCCATCGCTTACATTTGTGAGTACTGCTCATGCAGCATTGTACAATAATGGTAAAGTAGTATTTGCTGATATAGATCCGAATACATTGTGCATGGATCCTGACTCAGTCAAGAAAAAAATCACAAAAAACACCAAAGTAATTCTTCCAGTTCATTTTGCAGGCATGTCTGCGGACATGAAGTCTTTGCAGAATCTGGCAAAAGAGTCCAACTCGCTTTTAATAGATGACGCTGCTCATGCCGCCGGCGCTAAATTCGATGGAAAAAAAATTGGTTCTCTTGGAGATATGTCGTGTTTTAGCTTTCATCCAGTAAAGAATTTGGCAATGCCTACTGGCGGATTAGTAGCTGTAAATCACACAAATCATAAAAAAATGAGACAAGTTCTTTTGTCAGGCCGTTGGTGCGGAATAACTGATAGAAAAGAAGCAAACTATGACATCAAAACTATGGGTTGGAATTTTTACATGAATGAGTTCTCTGCAGCCATTGGTCTTGCTCAATTATCTGTATTGGATAAATTAAACAAAAAAAGAATGTCTGTTGCAGCTAAATTCCACAAAATGATAAATCTGGAAAGAAAAATGCCTCTAAACAATAACTGTTCATATCATTTTTATTGGATTCTTGTTAAGAACAGGGATCAATTCAGAAAGAAACTAACTAGTGCTGGAATAGAAACTGGTATTCATTACAAACCTGTTCATAAAATGAGCATGTATGCAAATGGAGTTAAACTGCCGATAACAGAACAAACAAGCCAACAAATAGTGACTCTGCCAACCCATCCAAACTTGACCGAAGATGATGTGGATATAATAGTAAATTCTGTAAATAATCTGGTTTAGTATACATCTTTGAGAGTCACACCGTCGCTCATTTTTATCGCTCTACATGCTCTTTTTCCATTGATTTTTGTCAAGAATCGTGCCTCTGATCCGTTGATTCTTTTTCCAGGTCTTAGGACATCAATGTTGTATCCTTCAACAAGCCTGTCTCCTTTTTTGATATCTGCAATTGCCTGAATTTTTCTGACAGCAAATTTTCTCAACTCTAATTCTACATTCAGGACACGCTTTTTGCCATCACCAAAAGCCCTTTCAGCCGATCTTATCGCAGATATCATTTCCTTGAGCTCTTTTGGTTCAAGTGCAAACTTGTGATCAGGACCCACTAGTTTTTTATTGATAGTAAAGTGTTTTTCAATAATTCTTGCACCCAATCCAACTGCTGTCACTGGAGCTATTATTGGATCCACACTATGATCAGATAGACCTATGGGCAGATTGTATTTTTTCTCCATTTCTGGAATAGATAAGAGATTCAGTGAATCGATTGGTGCTGGATATTTTGCAGTACATTGTAATAAGGAGAGTTTTCTTACATGGTTTTTTCTTAACAATCTTACTGCAAAATCAATATCATCATAATTGCTTGCTCCTGTTGAAAGAATTATTGGTTTTTTTGTACTTGCAAGATATTCCAACAATCTCACATGGTTTATCTCATAGGATGCAATTTTGTGGATTTTGACGTATTTGTTTATCTGTCGGGCATCATCTACGGAGAATGCCGAAGACATGAATTCAATATTTTGTTTTTTGCAATGATCTGCCAGCTCGCCAAGCATTTCATATGGCATCTCAGAATTTTCAAATATCTCATTTATGCTGTTTTTAATTCCAGATTTTCCAAGATAGTCTGATTTGCCGGCATTTGGTACATAGACGGCATTGGCTCTAAATGTCTGAAATTTTACTGCGTCAGCTCCTGATTCTGCAGCTATTTCGATTAATGTTTTAGCTCTTTTGATGTCTTGATTGTAAGATCCAGCCTTCCAATTAGAACCAGCTTCTGCGATTACAAAAACATGAGTAGACTTCATTGTTTGATTATGTTTCAGTATCTAATAGACCTGACTCAATTATGGTCTTTTTTAGTTCAGATTTGGTCATTTTTGCAACGCTATCGGAAGAATATGATTCCACGTTAGAAATTTTCTTTATTTTCTGAGAATAAGATTTTTTGACGTCGTTTTCATCTCTTAATGGATTTGCAATCATGTAATATTTACCTAAATCCCAGCTTGAGCGCATCTCTTCATTATTGATCAATGTTTCGTGAAGTTTTTCACCTGATCTGATGCCGATAACTTTTTCGCCAGTATTGCCAAGAAGATCAAACAATGTGTCCTTTACATCTGTGATGGAGTAAGCTTTTAGCTTTGGAATGTAGATTTCTGACTCTTTTCCATTAAGTGCTGTATCAATGATCAAATCCAACGCTTGATTCATGGTGATACTAAATCTGGTCATTTTTGGATTGGTGATGGTGATCTTTTTCTTTGCTTTGATCTGCTCAATAAATCTCGGTATGACAGATCCACTACTACCAACTACATTTCCGTATCGCACAGCGAGGAATCTGGTTCTGTATTTTTTATGATTCAGGTAATTGTTAGCAGTGACAAAAAGTTTCTCCATTAGGAGTTTTGTAGCTCCATACGTGTTTAATGGTGAAACAGCCTTGTCTGTGCCTATACATACCGCAGTGCCAACATTTTGGTGCAGGCATGCATCAATGACATTTTGTGAACCAATTACGTTAGTCTTTATGCTTTCAAATGGATTGTACTCTATGACTGGAACATGTTTTAGTGCAGCTGCATGAAATACAATGTCTACTCCATCAAGTGCAGTAATCAGACGCTCTTTGTCTCTGATATCGCCAATTAGAAATCGTAATCTTTTATCATGAATCTCTGACTCCATCATTACCTGTTTGTTCTCGTTTCTGCTAAAAACACGAACAGTTCGCACCTTGGTAGTCAATAGTCTTCTTGTAAGTGCTTGTCCAAGCGAGCCAGTTCCTCCAGTTATAAGCACAGTCTTTCCGTCAAACATACTTGTGCCTATATACGGAGAATACTAGAATCTTTCTAATCAAATCGTCTTAACAATTAAGAGCATGGGATTTATGGATAATCTGATATCTATTCGTATGCCTGACAAAATACTATTCTGGTTGGACGCACATCTGTTGTATTATTGTCTGTCTTATTACATGCAGAAAAAATATCCAGCAGATTACTATGCTATAATTGACATCCCTGACAGATCAAAAAAATTTTTTGAGCAACAAAAATTTGTGAATTTCAAAAAAACATGGTTTTATCATGACAACATAACAAAAAAAGATAAAATCGACATGGACTATCTGGAATCATTTGAAGAAAAATATTCTATCAATTTATGGAAATTTGCCATAAATGAGAGATTGTTCTACAAGTATAACGCATTTCACAAATTTAGCAAAAATGAGATTCTGTCTATATTGGAGCAAGAATGCAAGTTATTTGAAAACATCTTGCATGAAGTAAATCCAAACTGTGTCATAATGCAAGACGCTGGATTACATCATGGAAATCTGTTTTCTGAAATATGCAAAAAGAATGGCATACGTGTAATTATCATTAATGTATCCAAATTTGGTGGCGGGTGCTATCTTTCTGAAAAAATTCATACCATTGATAATTTGGACACATTAGATAAAATCAAGCCACGAGGAAGAAACATTGAGGAATTACAACAATTACTGAACAAATCTTCGCTTTCCGCATCACTCATGAACTATACCAATGAAACACGCAAATCAAAAATCGCCTTGGCCAAAGCTGCATTTCAAATGCTCTTTGTTTCAGATAATCAAAATATGAAAACTCACTATTCGTATTATGGAAGAACAAAATTACGTGTTCTATTAAATGAAATTTTTAGCATGCTAAAAACAAAGATCCGAGGTAATTTCTTAGACAAATCATGTATAAGAAAGATAGAAGATGAGAAATTTGTTTATCTTCCGCTTCACCAAGAGCCTGAGCGATCGTTATTGTTGGACGCGCCGTTCTATACAAACCAGATTGAAACAACTCGAAATATCGCAAAATCGATTCCAATTGGTTATGTCTTATATGTAAAAGAACATCCCACACAAGGAAAATCGCGCGGGTGGAGACCTATCGCCGAATACAAAGAAATCATGGGAATACCTAACGTAAAGATGATCCATCCGTCTGTTTCATCTACAGAATTAATCAAAAAATCTACACTTGTAATATCTATCGGAGGTACAGCTAGTCTTGAAGCTGCCTTCTATGAAAAACCATCCATTATGTTTGCCAATCTAGGGTATGCTATTTTGCCGTCAATTTTTAAAATAAACTCGTTTGATAATTTATCAAACACAATTTCTCAAGCACTAAAAACGAAGATCAATCCAATCGAATTCAGGAAAATATTTAGCGCTCACTGTTGCTATTTTCGTACTTCCATCTTTATAGAGTAGCTCGACGCGTGCATAACCTGTTGCTTCAGAAGGAGCAATCCCCCACAGATGGCGTACAAGCGCACCTTTTAATTTCACTTCTAACCAGCCATCA
>RHCX01000039.1 GCA_010028495.1 Nitrososphaeria archaeon
TGGTTTCAGAAATAGGCTCGTTAAAAAGTATCGAGTGACATGCTTCCTAATTTACTAACTTTTGCTCAACGCCAACTGTATCTATTTTTGTCACAAAGCATTCGTGTTCTGATAACGCATTCAAGGTTCCTTTCAGATTTGATTCATCAACTAATGCAATGATACACCCACCATCTCCGGCTCCAGTCAATTTTGCTCCATATGACACATCTTTAACAGATTGCACCATCAAATCCAATGTCTTGTTTGACACACCGATTTTTTGCAAATGTGCTTGATTGACTGTCATTTTCTCTCCAATTTCTTTTGAATTATTCTTTTCTAATGCATCCAAAACTTCCTCAATGAGTGCAGATTCGTTGTCACAAAGAATTGCAAACTCATCAGATTTGGACTCTTTGAATTGTTTTACTCGTGCAACAACATCACTTGTAGAGTGAACAATCTTGGAATTTGCAATTATTAACTGGAATTTAGGGCTCAAATCCAAGTTTTTTGTTCCCTGTTTTGTATATTCTACAATTCCACCAAAGGTACAGCTGGCAGTATCTGCACCAGATGCTCTCTCAAAAACAGTTCTTTCCCCCTCTAGTGCCAAATTCAAAATTTCTTGTTTTGAATATCTGGTGAAAAGACCTGCAATAGAGCCTGCAGATGCAACACAACATGCAGACGATGATCCAAGGCCTACTCCGGCAGGAATCTCAGATCTTATGGATATTTTCAACCCCGATTTGGAATTGAACTGTTTTAGCATTTTCTGTGCAATGAAAATCACGGATCTGAATTTTGCGTCAACTTTGTCAACAGGTTCACTTTTTGATACTGTAATAGAGCCTAGATCTGAGTCTATCTGAATTGTATCTGAATTGACAATCTCCGATTCAACTGTGATTCTCTTGTCAATTGCGCAAAGAATCGCCTTACCGCCATATACAATAAAGTGCTCACCAAACAAAATCACCTTTGCCGGAGCAGATGCAACAGACTTCAACTAAACACAATAGATGCGTATCCGACTACGGAATTTTTTTCTCCCGCAATATCTCCACTGGTTGCATACTTGAGCAGTTTTCCTTGAGTTGCTCCTAATTCTTTACATGCAATCATTGTAGATGCGATTGCGCCATATCCGCACGCACTTATCCTCCTATCATTCAACACTTTGTAGAATTTTTCCACATCTAATTTCAATATTGGCTCAATGAGCGCTGTATCTTGCTTGTGAGCAAACTCGTTTGGCTCATAGTGAGTAAAGTCAGACGAGCCAATGATGATGGTTTTCTTGGTTTTTGCTATTTTGGCAATTGCTAAACCTACCTCTTGGGAATACTCGTAATCTTGTTCGTTTAGAATTATTGGCAAAATCTGAAATGGCTTTTTGTAAAACTGCATCAACATCGGAACCTGAACCTCGATACTGTGGTCTCTAGTATGTGAGAAATAATCTATCTCTATTATTTTTGATATCTCGTTTATTTTTTTTGCAGCCTCCGAATCAACCTCCACTGAACCAAGCGGAGTTTCCCAAGAACAGTCTTTCATTGTGGCAATGTTGCATCCCACTCCCCAATGGTTTGGGCCCAAAATCACTGCAAGCTCAAAGTCTTGATTTGCAATCATGCCAAAAGAATGTGTAGCTACTGGGCCTGAATACATGTAGCCTGCATGAGGGCAGATTGCACCGTAAATCTTTTCATTATTTTGATTATTGCCAACTCCGTATTCGTGTTTGATGCAATATTGAATGGAGGATTCAAGTTTTGATTTTTCTTTTGGATAGAACATGCCAGCGACTGCCGGTGTTCTAATCCGCATCTATTCTATTTCCTCTTCAGAAATCTTGGTTTCGAAATCGTCGATTTCGTATTTCATTGGGTCATTTTCGCCCAGGGTGCCTTTTTGGATGAGGATCTCTCTTGCCAATAGCCAAAAGACAGTAGCTAATGACTTTCTTCCTCTGTTGTTTGCTGGAATTACAACATCGATTTTTGATGTGACATTGTCGGTGTTTGATACTCCGATTACTGGAATTCCTGCATTTGTTGCCTCGATGATTGCTTGAGAGTCAACTTGAGGATCAGAAACGATTACTAGTTTTGGTTCAGTGTAATATGGCAATGATGGATTTGTCAGTGTTCCTGGCATGAATCTGCTCAGCATTTTTCTAGAGCCGGTGATTTCACAGAATCTCTCAATTGGAGTGCTTGCGTATTCTCGTCCAGAGCAAACCAGAATTTTTTCTGGTTCGATTCTGTTGATGAATTTTGCAGCCGTCTTGATTCTTGCCAATGTCTGGTCCAAGTCAATCATGTAGAGTCCTTCAGGGCTTGCCTTTGTGATGAATGGTTGCATGAAAGTTGTCTTGACAGTAGTTCCTACTCGTATACCTGTAGAGAGGATTTTTTTCTTGATGTCTTGTGGTTCTGCCTGTTGACTCATTTTACGATTTTAAACCTCTGCCATACCCGATATTAAACCATGCTCTGAAAGACGAACAAGCTCGTTTAGTTTTGCTACTCTCTCGCCACCAACTACGCCGACCTTTAGCATCTTAGAACCGGTGGCAACTCCGATATGAGATATCTGATAATCAGTTGATTCACCAGATCTATGAGATGTGATTATTCCTATCTTGTTCTTGGATGCAATCTGTGCAAATTCTAGCGCATCATACAGGCTGCCTGCTTGGTTCACCTTGAGAATTACTCCAGTACACGACTTTTTCTTTACTGCCTTTTGTAAAATCTTTGGATTTGTAACTGTGAGGTCGTCACCTGTGACAAAGGTCTTTGGAAATTTCTTTGCTAGTACTGCCATGTCACCAAAGGCTTCTTCATGGACTGCGTCTTCTGCATAGATCAGCTTGTATTTTTTAATTATATCTGCGGCAAAGTCGATTTGCTCTTCTGGCGTGTTCTCAAAGCCTGCTCTATCATAGACGTACTTTTTCTTTTTTTCGTTCCATTGTGTAGATGATGCAAAGTCAACACCTAGAGCTACTTCTTTTCCTAGGGTATAGCCAAGATTTTCAATTGCTTGAGCGGAAACCTCTAGGGCTTTTTCATTGTCCATTTCTGGAGCCCATCCACCTTCATCTCCGCGTCCATTAGTGAATCGTGGATTATCATTTTGCAAAACCTTGCCTAATTCTTTGTGTACTGCCAAGTTCATCTCTATTGATTCTCGTGGAGTTTTTGCACCAATTGAGCAAATCAAAATCTCCTGAATGTCTGGAGTCCCAGGACCTGCATGTGCCCCTCCTCCCAAAATGTTTCCTAGAGGAAATGGAAATCTGAATTTTTTGGTCTGAGCAATAACTTTGAAAAATGGCTCATCTCTTGCTTTTGCAGCAGAATCAATGGATGCTATAGTCAAAGCATATGCAACCGCTCCGCCTATCTTGGAATAATTACTAGTAGAATCGATTTTTCTTATCTCTCTTTGAATTGATTTTAGATCATCTGCATCAAGGCCTACGAATTTTTTGAGATTCTTATTTAGAACTTGGAGGCTTTTTTCTGGCTTGTTGTCCGTAAAACTTTGCGCTTCGTATTTGCCAACGCTTGCACCAGATGGTGCACAGGCTCGACCAAGGTGCTTTTTGTCAGAAATAATGTCTATTTCGATTGTCTTACTACCACGGCTGTTGTAAACTAGTCTGCCTCTTACCGATGTAATCTTTGGCAAATTACTCTAACTCAGATTGAATTTCCAAGTAACGTCTTTGGATTGCCTCATAGAATGGAATGACTTGTTGCATTGTCTCTACAGTAGTCAACATCATTCTTCTGCAGCAATATCTTTTCAAACCAAGTGAATCTAAAACTTTGACTGGTTCTTCTCCAGCTTTGATTCTATTTTGATAATCGTCGTATTTATCAGCAATTAGATTTCCACAAGTGAAACATCTGACTGGGATTAACACAACGACAAAAATCAAGTAAGGTTATAAAAACCATCCATGGAATTTTGCTGCGGGAGTCGCCAAGCCTGGCCAACGGCGCTAGCTTGAGGGGCTAGTATCTTAGGATTTCGTGGGTTCAAATCCCACTTCCCGCATTCCTCACTTCTTCATTGACTTGATTAGTTCTGCGCGTCTGATTTCTTCGGTAATTGCAATTCTTGTCTCCTCTACTAGGATTCTGCCGACATCCAGCTTTCTTCTTGCCTCTTTGATTACTTTATCAAAATACGCAAATGGGTACAATTGCAAATACAAATCATCCATTTTTTCAAACATTTTTCTAGCATCTTCTGATTTTCCAATTCTGATTTTATCATAGACATCTCTTCGCATTTCTCCAATGCAGTCAAGCAAGCCCAAAACATAAGATTCCTCCTTTACTTGAAGTGATTCTGGACTTGGAATTTCCTTGCCTTGGACCAACGCCAAAAATGATGATGCCTCCACAAACTCCTGCTCAGATGGAATCAGATACCTGTACAATGATTTGTTGATGTTCTTGCGGTATTGAGCCAAGAGTTTTTTTGCCTCCAAGACTTTTTTTGTGGCAGATTTTGTGTCGTTTTTGTGGCAGTCAATTATGGATTCGCTACACAATGTGATTATTTGACGGGTGTTTTTAATCAGATTCTCTCGCTCATCTAGGTTTTTTTCTAGAGTTTTTGAAATCTTTTCTAGGTATTTTTTTGTGGAATCCATGAAAGAATTTTACAAACCTAGGATAAAGTCGTTTTCAAATAACTTATTTTATGTGGATAATCTGGCTTTATCATGGAAATCACAGTAAAACAAATGTATCAAATCGAGGAAAACGGACACCAAATGGGCTTTCCAAGACAGCTAATGATGGAAAATGCAGGTGCGTCAATGGTCAAAAGAATCGTAGAAAAATTTTCCGATATTTTATCAAAAAAGGTTCTGGTTTTTGCAGGCCTTGGCAACAATGGCGGTGATGCGCTAGTTGTTGCAAGACACTTGGCAGGTTATGGCACCAAGGTTATCGTTATCCTGCTTGGCAATCCTAAAGACATCAAAACCATAGAATGCAGAACAAACTGGCAAATCCTGGAAAAAATGAAGTCTGTTCAGCTAGGCTTTGGTCCTGGAGACGCAGCAAACTTTGATGTCGATATCATAATTGATGGAATTCTGGGCACGGGAATATCTGGAGATATTCGAGAGCCACACGCATCAGCAATTGATCTTATCAATAAAACTCAGGCATTCAAGATTGCAGTCGATGTTCCATCAGGAGTTGATCCTGACACAGGAAATACTGCAAACAAGTACGTTACAGCAGACATGACTGTGACATTTCACAAAATGAAGCGAGGAATGCCAAAGAAAAAAGAACTATGTGGAATAATCTTTGTTGAAAAAATTGGCATACCTCCAGAAGCCGAAGTCGGTGTACTATGAAAGTCCACCAAGTTCCTGTAGGAAATATGCAGAACTTTACCTATATTGTAGAAGATGAAACCACAAGCGAGGGAATCATAATAGATCCATCTTGGGAGCTTGACGAAATAATGAGAGTCGTGCAAAAAAACAATATCAAGGTAAAATACATTGTAAACACACATCATCACTTTGATCACACTATAGGAAACGACACGATAAAAAATGAAACAGGCGCACCTATACTGCAATACAAAACCTCCACAATAAAACACGACCTGGAAGTATCTGATGGTGATACCATAAAGTTTGGAGATTCGGAGCTTACGGTAATCCATACCCCGGGACACTCCAAAGACAGCATGTGTCTTGTAGGTGATGGTAAGATCTTTTCAGGAGATACCTTATTTGTCGGTGCATGCGGACGAGTAGACCTGCCTGGAGGAGACGTGCGAGAAATGTATCATAGCCTTGTTAACATATTGCGTAAAATGGATGATAATCTGGTAATGTATCCAGGACACGACTATGGCTCTACTCCAACTTCTACAATGGGTGCGCAAAAGAAAATGAATTTTGTAATGCAGCCTAGAACCGAAGCAGAATTTTTGGAAATCATGGGTATCAGCTAATTGCATAAAGACATTGATGTTTTTGGACCAAAACAAAAAGGCCAAGTATTCCTAGATCAATTAGAAAAAAAGCAATTTCTCTTTTCTTTTGTCATATCATATACTGAAACCTGTACAATTCCAGGAATTACTGTGGCTGGCAAAACGCCGGAGGTTTTGCCTTATACATCACCAGCTGATGCAGAATTTCTAAACTTTGGATATTGTAAGTGCATCAATGCAATACCGATGACTCCTGATGGCAAGCCAACACCAGCACTGTTGACAAAAACAGCGCTAGAATCTGCAAGCATTCCAAATATTGTGATAAATGCAGGAAGCAAAATTGCACCACAGTTACCATGTTTTGAAACTGGCCTGTCCTATGGAAAAAACATCTTGATAGAGCCTGCAATGTCACTTGATGATGTTACTCATGCAGTTGAATATGGTAGACTGATTGGGCGAAGTCTTGGCTCTACCACTGACTGTCTGGTGATTGGCGAGAGCATTCCTGGCGGTACTACAACGGCGCAAACAGTTCTGACTTCATTGGGAATAAACGGAACCGTCAGTAGTAGTATGCAGGAAAATCCAGTATCAATAAAGCAAAAAATCGCAATCGATGCTGCAAAAAGAACCGATTCTAAAAACCAATTTGATATTGTTGCAAACGGAGGAGACCCAATGATTCCAACAGTCGCAGGAATTCTTAGCACCGCGTCTGCTCAAACCAAAGTTATTCTTGCAGGTGGTACACAAATGGCAGCAGTCTTGGCATTTAGCAAAATTACTGGGTATAACAAGGACAATGTTGCATTAGCCACAACATCATATGTTACAGATGATCTTACATCGAATCTTGTAGAAATGGTGTCGCAAATAGATGATGTTCCTGTTTTTTCAGTCAAGCTTGCTCTGGGCAACTCAAAAATTGACGGACTAAAAGCATATGCAAACGGGTTTGTAAAAGAAGGCGCAGGTGCTGGAGGAGCATCACTTGCAGCAATGCTCAAAATTGGCATCACATCAGAGCAATTGCTGGAACTGACTGAAAAACAGTATCGAGAGATTATTTCACAGTAACTGATTTTGCCAGGTTTCGTGGATAGTCTGGGTCTGTGTTCTTTTCAATTGCGCTATAGTACGACAACAGCTGAATTGGTATGATCTCAATTAGTGGATACAGAGAATCATCTATTGTCGGGATTTGTATCCAGTGATCATAAATGTCGCTTGGCTTGTCAGATATTCCAATTATTTTTGCACCACGAGCCTTGATCTCTCTTGCACTAGTTAGGGTGTCGTTATAGGTAAAGTCGTTTGGATTTATTATTACAACATAAACGCTAGAGTCCATCAGTGCAAGAGGTCCATGTTTTAGCTCGCCACCCGGGATTCCCTCTGCATGAATGTATGATAGTTCTTTTAGCTTTAGTGCAGACTCGGTTGCAATTGGATAATGTACCGCTCTGCCTAAAATGTAAATGTCTTGTACATCTTTGAGCTCTTTTGCAATCTCTTTTATCTTTGAATGATCAGCCAGTACCTTTGCAACTGAGGAAGAAATCTTTTCTCCATCCATGTTGATGCAACCATCGCATAGTTTTTTGGCAATCTTGTAGATTATGCTTAGTTGTGCAGTAAAGCTCTTAGTAGCTGCCACGCCTATTTCTGGACCGCATCCCATTCCTATTACGACTGCAGATTCCTGTGCAAGCGATGACGTCAAAATATTAACAATCGACAAAATCTTTGCATTTGCCTTTTTTGCTATTTTGACTGCTTCCAAAACATCTGCGCTTTCACCGCTCTGAGATATTGCTATCAAAATAGAGTTCGGCTCTATTGTCTCTGGAGTAAATGATAATTCGCTAGATATGATTGGCTCTACTTTTATTTTGGCATATTTTTGCCAAAGATATTTTGCAACAAGTGCTGCATTGTAGCTAGTACCACTGCCGGTAATGTAGATGCTTCTTGCATGTCTGATGAATTCGGTTGCTGTATTGATCGCATCGGATGATTTTTCGCCAGCCTGAATTATTGTCTCTGGCTGCTCTGAGATCTCTTTGATAGTAAAGTGCGCATAATCCCCTTTGTATGCATCTGCAAATTCCTTTGAAACCTTGGTTACTTGGTGCTTCACCGCGTTTCCTTCAAAATCAAATATCTGAACGCCAATTCTGTCCAGTATTACAAGCTCGCCGTTGTCCAGATAAATTGCATCATCCGTTTTCTCAATGAATCCCAAGACATCACTGGACAAGAAAAATCCCTTCTTGCCGATTCCAATTATCAGCGGTTCGTGGAATCTTGCAGCTGATAATATTCCACTTTCAAACATTGCAACAAATGCATAGTGACCTTTGAGCTTGGATACTGTTTTTATCATGGATTGTTTCACATCATGAGTCTGATCATAATTATACTGCAAAAGATTTGCAATTACCTCGCTGTCTGTCTGGCTCTTGAAACTATAACCCCTTTTCTCAAGATCGGATTTGAGTTCCTCATAATTTTCTATTATGCCATTGTGAACTATGGCTATTTTGCCGGAACTACTTGGGTGTGGGTGCGCATTAACATCCGTTACATTTCCATGTGTTGCCCATCTAGTGTGGCCTATACCAACATGGCCAGGCAAGTTATCCAAGTGTAATGCGTTGTTTACTACTTCGACTTTGCCTACTCCCTTTTTGACTACAATATCATTGTCGGATTTTGTGGCAACGCCTACACTGTCGTATCCACGATATTCCATTCTTTTCAATCCCTTTACAAGAATTGGAGCTGCTGCTGAATCGCCGTAATAGCCGATAATAGAACACATTTTCTGTACTGATCTAGCAAAATGGAGTATTAAAGATAAGCTTGTCTTAGGATTGTTCCGCAGGTGCTTCTTCTGTTACTTCAGGCTCGGCTACTGGGGCTGAGACTGGAACTTTGAATTTTGGTGACAGTTGAATGTTGCTTTCCTCATTTATTGTAACTGTGTATCCTGGGATTGTGATTATTCTGTCGCTAATTGTGATATGACCGTGGACAATTGCTTGTCTTGCCTGGTATGGTGTCTTTAGTGAAAACTTTCTTTGAACAATTGTCTGCAATCTTCTGTCAAGCAAGTTGTTCACTGCAAGGTTCAAGACATCATCTAGTGTTGCGTCTTGCTTTACTAGTCCAATTTTTACAAGTGATTTCATCAGTACTGGTTCTTTTTGTGCTCTGATCTCCTGTCTTAATGCGAGTAATGATCTTGCCTGATGTCTTACTCGAGACAGTTCAGTTCTTGCCTTCCAGAGTTCTCGTTTATTCTTTAGACCATAATTGCCAAGTGTGTTGAGGTCTTCCATCATAAAGTCGTAGTTCAATGGACGCTTTGGTTTTCGCCAGACTCGACTTGGATATTTTGGATCTCCCATTCACATTCCCTCTATTTCTTTGCAGGTGCAGCTGGTTTTGCCGCTGGAGCTGCCGCTGGTTTTGCCGCTGGAGCTGCCGCTGGTTTTGCTGCTGCGCCACCTGCCGCTGGTGCAGCTCCGGCATCGGCCGCTGGTGCAGCTGCCGCTGGTGCAGCTCCGGCAGGCAGTACTTTACCTCCCTTCTTTACACCGACTGATGCTCCTTTACGACCTGTAGTTCGAGTTCGTTGTCCTCTAACCTTTAATCCATAAATGTGACGAAAACCTCTCCAACTATTTGCGAGTTTTTCTCTTTCAATATCATTTCTAACCATAAATGCGACATCTGACGTGATCATGTGGTTTGTTGTACCTGTCTCAACGTCCTTTCTTCTATTTAGTAACCAAGCTGGGAATTTTACCGATGTTGGGTCCTTGAGTGTCTTCTCAATTAACTCGACTTGGGATTCTGTCAAAAAGCCAATGTTGCTGTTTGCATTTAGTCCAAGTGCACCGATAACGGCATTGGCAAAGTTATAGCCTACACCTTTGATGTGGGTTAGACCTACTGAGAGCTTTTTGTCTCCCGGAATGTCCTTTCCGACAATTCTTACAATGTGTCTATACTCTTGTGCTGACAAGTAATTGGGGAGTCCAATCGACCCCGATAAAAACCCTGCCTTGGCAAAATACTGCCTCCGCAATATTATTAGATAAAATAAACCAAGTAAGATTGCTTGGAAGCATCGCAACTAGTTTCTCAGTGTTTTAGTTCTAATCCGAAATATTCGCAGATCAAGGCTGGGCTTCCAGAGGATTATGCATCCATCAAGACGATACGCGATCTGTTGCAAATCAACTACAAGCTTATAGGTGCAAAAGAGCAGCTCAGACAAAACCTGATTGGTACGATGAAGTCTGGCGGAATAAAATATCCAGGATTAATAGGATATGACGAAGACGTCATACCTGCATTGGATAGGGCGATTTTGTCCTGTCATGATATATTTCTGATTGGCCAAATAGGCCAGGCAAAGACAAGATTGGTAGAGGTAATTGCAAAGCACTTACTATCGCCAATACCAGTAATTGACGGCTCTATTACAAATGACACTCCTATGGATCTTCCACAAAATGATCTGATTTTACTATTGGAAGGTCAAGAGTTATCCGAAACATCACCAGTATTTCACATCAGTCCAGAGAGTGCCAAAAAAATCCAAGACAACAAACTGGATACAAAAATTACCTGGGTTGAGGGGTCGCAAAGATTCCGCTATGTCTTGGCAACACCGGACATTTCAGTCAAGGACTTGGTTGGCTATATTGATGCAATCAAGGTTGCAAAAAAAGGTGTAGAAATGTACAAAATAGACTCCTATTCTCCAGGACAATTACTCCAAGCAAAACATGGCATCTTCTGCATTGATGAATTACCAGTACTGGATCCAAGAAAGCAAGTTGCACTGTTATCGGTATTGCAAGAAGGCAGGTACACGACGGGATCTTATCCTGTTGTTTTTGAGCCAAGGACTAGTTTCTTTGCCACTGCAAACCCAATTGATTACACCCACTCTGGAAAAATAATCGAGCCATTATACGATCGACTCAAATCCCACATACACACTCACTATCCGAAAACAATAGAGCACGAAATGCAAATCATACTCCAAGAGGCAAAGCTGGCAAACTGCCTGGTTCCTGCATTTGTTCTAAAGACTTTGGCAAGACTAGTCCACAAAGCGCGCGCGAGTCCTGAGATAAACCAGGCAAAGGGAGTAAGCGTACGATTTGGAATTCATGGACTGGAATTACTGGTTGGCGAATCGGAGAGAACACGTGCAATATCTCATGGAATAATTCCTGTACCAAGAAACTCTGACATGTATTGCCTCAAACAAATCGCCAAGTTTGAGCTGGCAGAAATTGACGATACCATAGAAAATCGCAACAAAACATTCGAGTCTTTGCTTGTAGATTCCATAAAAGAGACAAGTCTTGAATACCTGCAAGAACTACCGCAGGAAACGATAAACGCGATAAAACAAGAATTCTCTGGAAAATCATTCCAAGTATCACAGGGAATGGTTTGGCAGAATGGTCAGGTTTCATACTCTAATCAACTCCTCGGCTTTGCTAATCTGGCAAAACTTGTAGAGGAAAAACTGGCCCAAATACTACAAGAACAATCAAACCTTGCAAAATCCTCCCAGAACCAAAATCTTATGACACAAAATGCCGAAAACGAGCTTCGAGCTGCTGTTTTGGAAATAATTTTGGACGGACTGTGCAATTTCACTCCAAAAATAATCGACAAAAAAGACACTGGCTATGTTACAGCATAATCTGAAGAGTTTTTCATATTATTCCAGCAAAGAAGAGGAAAAACAAAGACAAGAATCCAAAGAGCTGGATCAGAAAACAATAGAAAAACTCCTAGAGTCGCTGGCAAACCAGTCGATGCGAGAAAAGGCTCCAAGCTTTGAAGAACTAGAGTCGACATTGCAGCAAAACACAGACACCTCAAACACAGAGCAAACACAGACCGAATCCGACCAAAGTCCAAAAAGCGACGACACAAAATCCCTCACAAAATATCTCCTAGAGCATGGCTATCTCAAAGATGACAAGAACTGGCTCACAAAAAAAGGATTTTTTGCAATCGGCAACCAGATTTTGAGGAATCTACTATCGGAGCTAAAGACAGGCGATTTTGGGTTACATGAGACCAAGTCTGTCGGTACCGGCACGACAGTTCTGGACACTACAAAAAAGTTCGAGCTTGGCGGCGAGCTCAAGATGCTAAACGTGTCTGCCAGCATACTAAACACGATATCCAGAATATCAAAGCAGGCAAAGAGTTTGGAATTCCCACTAGATGTGGACATTGATGATTTTGAGGAATATGAAACAACAGAAGATGTTCGAGCATCAGTTGTGTATTGTATCGATCTGAGTTCTACAATGAAATCGTCCTTGACCAGCTCCGGCATGAGCAGAATCGAGGCGGCAAAAAGAGCGTTGTGGAGCCTTTACGTTCTAAACAAGAGATTTTTCCCAAATGATTCCATAAACATAATCGGATTCGCATCAATGGCATCAACAATAGATCCATTTGACATTCCGTTTTTGAAGACATATGATGCAAATGACGAATTTCTCCATTATACAAATTACCAGGCGGCATTCCGTCTTGCAAAAAAAATTCTCTCAAAGTCGAACTCAAAAAACAAGCGAATTGTATTGATTACAGACGGTCAACCAAGCGCATGCTTTGTAGACTCGGATTCCCAAAAACAGTTAATACTGTCTGAAAAACCGTACTCGAATTTCTACATCCCAAATAATGATCTACTCTCAAAAATAAAATCAGACAAAAATTTCAAGCTGGACCAAGGCTCTGGAACTGAAGTATACCTGTGTTACCGATACAAAAAGGTCGACCCAAAGGTTGACGAAAGAACTGTACTTGAGGCAAAAAAATGCCTACGGGAAAACATCCAAATCGACTCTATCGTAATCAGCGAAGAATCCGAACTACTAGAATACGTTCAAAACTTGGAAAAAGCATTTCGCGGAAAAACCTATCACATAAACCAAAACAACATGGACAAGGTTTTGGTCATAGACTATCTATACAACACCAAGAAGATATTAGGCTCAAAAAACTAGGCACAGACATGTCATATGACAAGGCCAAAATAGCAGAAGATCTGTTCAACCCAGACATTTCCATAATAATGGCAGAGCTGGAATCAGGACCAAAGGAATCCTCGGTATTGTCTGTAAATACCGGAATATCAGAATCTGAAATCAAAACGCGATTACATAATCTGATTGATGCCGGATTTGTCACAGTATCTGGAGCATCATATGGTGTGGATTCTGAAAAACTTGCCAAATTCATGGAGAATGACGAAAACTACAAGGGTGTAGTCGACGGCCTGACTGAGCTAGACAGCTATCTTAACTAGATTTTTTTTCTACTAGTTACAAAATAGACTATTGAAATTGCTACTCCAATAAAGCCTGTTACCATCATTGAAAAACCTAACACGCTTATTGCTTCTAACAATTTGGGATAATAAGATAAACCAATTACTGCCATGGTTTCTGTTGTACTGTCGCTTTCTAAAACTAACTTGTAATCTCCTTTATCATCTATGTTAAACTGTTGTTGAGTTTTTTGATTAACTTCTAATGTTTTCTTGTGCCCTGAAGGATCAAAGAGAGTTGCTTTTAGTCTGGCGTCTTTGTATTCTTGAGCAAGAACAATGATGTATCCGTTGCCATCTCCAATTTTAGGATCTAATTCAGCAGTTAATTCAAGCGGTGATCCTGTTTTCACAACACCTGATGTTTTCATTACGGAGTCTTCTATAAACGAAGAACTAATTCCCAACAATACCATTCCAATTGCTATTAATGCTCCTCCTACGAACAGTATCAAGTGCGATCTCTTCATTGATGATTTTGCTGGTTTTAGGCTCTATATTGGTATTTCATGCGCAAAATTTAGTCTTGGCTAAAAAATTTAGCCTAGGCTAAAT
>RHCX01000040.1 GCA_010028495.1 Nitrososphaeria archaeon
TGCGAATTTGACATTACAATATTTGATGGATTAAAAAAAACCGAAGTAAAAACAATAGACGACGATATCATCCAAATCCATCATGGCAAAATAGATGAATCAGATCCGGACATTTTGCAAAAATACGATTCGATGCAGATTCTATCCGATCCGCAATGGGAGCTGCGAACGTTTCTGGCAAAAATCCGGGAAAAACAAGAAAAACTTCGATTATCGGTTGCGAAAAACTGCCTAGTTGACGCAGCACTTTTTGCCACAAGGGCAAAACAAAATCTGAATGACCAGTTTGCGGCAGTCTGGATAAAGTGCTCCGCATATCTTGTCTGCGACGGACTGGTTTTGCTAAATTCGTATCAGCGCAGTCCTGTGCACATGTTAGAGTCTTTGCGAAAGTCCGCCAAAAACAAGCAAAATGATTCCTTTGGTATAATATCTGAAATACTTGGCCTGGAGCGAGCAACTCCGTCTCTTTTGGAGAGAATGGCAAAGTCCACAATAGGATTCTCAGACATGACTGAAAACAATAATCATGGTACAATAATCCAGAAAAAATATGAATACTTGGTTGCAAACTCGCTTCTATCTGATTGTTATTTTTATCTGGGCTATGTTAACAAAAACTAGAACAACAAGCCACACTATTGCACAAAACGGCAAACGACCTGATACATGCACAAAATCACACTTAGGTATTTGTCCATTCCAATCTGGATAACCTTTAAAACCCTCCAAGAGGTCATTACACCATGGTAGATCAAGCTTGCGGATGCGAAGCAGACAGCGGCGATCCAGACTTTACTTGTGACTGTGAAATGCAAGGTCATTGCCTGTGCAGCGCAGATTGCAAATGCAATGCTTCTGTATGTAAAGAAGCAGTAGCAGAGTTAAGATAAACTTAACCTACTTTTTGTTTTTATTTTTTAATTATCTAGATGAGGGATTCGTCTTCAGGATCCAAGCCCCATGATTTTACAAGTTCTTTTTGGAATTTTTCCAGTTGGACTTGGTTTAGTGCGTTGCCGCAGTTTTTGTGAGTCGGAACAACAGTCATTCCTGCAAGTTTGAATTCTATCTCAAACATGTGGATTTTGCCGCATTCGCACATTTCTATTTGGAAAATTAAACCGCCTCTATATTTGCTTAGCTTAGATAAACAACGTTTAACTATCCAAATTCAGCTATATTGTTTAGTTGAAGACAATTTTAATTGCGATTTTAGCAGTATCACTAATCACATTAGGATTATCTCATAATGCAAACGCCCAAGTCCAAGCAGGCGGTGTAAACAAACAAGGAACATGGTATGTAGGCGAAGATCTCAAAAAAGGCGATCTATACAGCTACAATCTATGTCATGTTTACTACAAAGACTGTACTCAATTCAAAATTGACTTTTGGGTAGAGGGCAGTGAAAAGGTTGGAAGCGAAGACCAATGGAAGCTTCAAACCGTAGTTTATGATGCGGGCAAAATTCACAAAGGAACAATCAATTTGGGTAAAATCGCTGCAGAACCAATTGGTAGCAGTAAAAACATGATTCCATACGCAGCTGCATTCAAGTCATCACTATCTTGGCTATCTGCATATGCAACAGCAGATCCTACTCAATTTTCAATCAAGGGACCAAAGTCATTCACCGCTCCATCTTGGGGCAAAATTGGTAACATTGGAGGAGAGCAAATTATTCCTGGCTCTGAAGAAAAAGTCGCCGTTCCAGATGGTGTCTTTGATACTGTCAGAATAACATGGAAGACAGGCGGCAAAGTAAACAACGTCTGGATTGTGGATGATTTTCCATTCCCAGTAAAGGCTGACACATACGCTCATGTATCGTCTGGAGTCCCGCCGCAAGAGTATAGATTCGAACTATTGGACTATCAAGAAAATGTAGATAAGAATCCTTTCACTAAAATCATAGATTCTGGGGAAGAAGCAGTAAACAAAGACTGTCCTCCGACATCAGATGACTTTACTATGATATCAAAGAACACAAACACTGGCTCTATGATTGTGAATGTCAAGTACGCTCCAAAGAATCCAAAACAAGGGTGCACGATGGATATGATTATCGATTTCAAGCGCAAAGAAAACCAGGAAGAATTTGTAAACCAAGTCCATTATGATATAATGGTGGTTGATACCTCATCATCTGGTATACCAAAGACGCTGCGTTCACTTGCATCTGAAAGTGACAGAGACTCGTTCTTTGTAACTTCGGGCCAAATCAGAACCACTATTGATGTCAAGGAATCTGGCAAAACAACATACGCTATTTTGGTAACAGGTACTGGTCCAGAAACGGCACCAGATCCAGAAAGAGCAGGCTATATCACATTTGACGTTAATGTTCAACCAGGAACTTCAACACCACCTCCGCCACCGGACACACCAAAATGCACATCTGATCAGGTACTAAAGGACGGCAAATGCGTTCCAAAGGACAAGCCAACACCGCCAAGAACCGATGATTATGCAGTTCCATCTTGGATCAAAAGCAGTGCAAAATTCTGGTCGGACAGCAAAATTACCGACAAGGACTTTGTAACAGGCATTCAATATCTGATTAACAAAAAAATAGTCAAGGTTCCAGCAGGTACTGCATCTGATACCAAGAGCGACACCATTCCATCCTGGGTCAAAAGTACCGCAGGATATTGGGCAGACGGAAAGACATCTGACAAGGAGTTTGTCGGAGCCCTGCAATTTCTCATAACAAACGGAATCATCAAATTAAAGTCCTAGACCAAGCCTATTAGTTGGCCCGCAAAATCCTCTTCATACCATTAGGAATAATGCTAGGAGCTGCCGCAATCGGATTATCGTTTCCTTTCTGGGGCGGAGTACCAGGCTCTGAACAAAACATCATACCAAGATTTGCAAGCCAGTGGTATGTTGGAAAGGGAACTGAAGAGCAACCAACACTGCAGTATCTAGTGCACTATCAAGACAAGGAATTTTTAGCCAAGATGCATTTTTTGGAAAAAACCGGTGACAATGAAAAGATCAATCTTGTCGTAGACGACAAAAAGACAGGACAGCACCTAGAACAGGAGCTAGAGATAGGCCAAGCCTTTGTCTTTATCGGAGTAAATGACGATCTAAAGCCATATGTGCAGGCACTTGACAAGTCTGTTTTTTCAGTGCGTGATACCCTGACTGGTCCAAAATATCTCGTAGTTGGAGCGGAATGGGGGACAACATTTGTTGGTAAGTTCAATCCAAAGCTAAAGGCGACAGAATACACAGATACAAAATTTGAGTTTGGGAAACTCAAGACGTTTACGATATCTTACAAAATAAACGAAATAGAAAACAAGCTTTGGGTTGCAGACAATATTCCATTACCTGTCAAGGCTCTATACTATAACTTGGATGGAACGGTAGACTATAGCTACGAGCTTGTATCACTAGAAGGTAACTGCAAGATATTTCCACAAAACTGTAAATCCTAATTATTTAGTCTGGCCTCTATCATAGACATTTGTCAAAAGCCAATCGCAAAACTGTGTAATGGTATCATCAAAGACACACCAAATGTGCAATGAATGCGGTAAGATGTCTATTCTACCACCCTCAAATTTTATCCTGAGCCCCTCCTTTCCCTCATACATGTATGCATCTTCAATCTCTGCATTTGGGAACAACTCTTGCGCTTTTTCTCTTATTGTCTGGCGAGGAATTGGAAAGTTTGTCTTTAGTCTGTCCACTATGATGGATAGGTCTCTTTTCCCATAGAATTCGTACTCGTTTATCTTTCCATCATGCGGAAAATTCACCAATAATCTGACGTTATATTTGTCTCCCACGGCATGACCAATTTCTGTAATCTTGGTATATGCCATTGCAGGATTATTCTTTAGCATCATCAGTATTTGTGGCAGATTCGACTTTAACTGTGCCTGCAATTGTGATGTCATGGTTGAAAAGCTCAACAATATTTCGTATACAATTCAGGTTATATTTTTTCAAAAGTGGATTGGTTTTTTACGGACTGGAACAATCTTGGTATAATGGCAATGCCTGCTGATTATGACGGAATGCGAATAGATGAGGCATCCGAGCGGGCAAATTCCGTTGATGATTACAAGGTTACTTGCATTGCGTTTATCGAAGATATCTCAAAGGACTATTTGGCATGGGTTGACAGATACCAGCTTCAACCAGATGAGGACAAAAAAAGAAGGGACAGAATTGCAGCAGTGATTACAAAAAGCAGCGAGTGGATTGCCAAGGTTTCCCAGACAATCAAGGGAGTGGACGTTGCTATGAATGACGGCATACAAAAAATGGCAGAGTCCACTGCGGGCCAGCCATTTCAACTTGGAGTCTTTGTGAACAAGCAATCTGGCTATACCAGCTCAAAACCAGGGATAATAGAATTCAATGTAAAGGCAGTCGGCAGAAACGGAAGAAAGACCAAGATCATAGAGCACTACAAGGGACAGCAGTTCAGAGTGGAATCCACTGCCAAGGTCTTTATCGACGAAACCAGAATTCCTCAGGGTGAATATGATCTGATGGATGTTACCCTGTACTTGGATGCAACGGCTGCAAAGCAAAGAGACTTGATATCATTTACTATAACAGTTGCAGAGTTGGAAAATGGGTACGAGGCGGAAAAGCGTGGAGTCTCTACTATAATTCACATCATTTAGTGTCTTTAAACCCAATAGCAATCACTCGGCTGGATTCTTTTGGAGGAATCTTGGTTATCTTGAATGCATTGTCCTTTGCCTTGGAGCCAAATCCCGTAAAGACATCAACGTGCTTGTCCTTCCATTCTCCAACATCCGTTGCCCAATATGTCCTGGCATTCCATGGTGATGGAAGATCAGGAATTCGAAGTAACGTTCCATGGGATATCACTCCTGTCTTCATGTTGGTTTTTCCTTTCGTCACTGCAACTTGGATGAATGGCTCGCTAAGCGATGATTCTGACAATGGAATGCAAACACCAGATGACGTATGTGCACATTTTCCGTAATGGTAGAATCGAGTTTTTACCTCGTTTGGATTTACGTAATCGTCAACCCATGTCTGTAATATCTTGGAATCTGTTGTCTTGCCAGAGCCCTGCACAACCAAGTCCTTGAGAAATCCCGCACGGAACTGCTTGTAGTAATATGTCGAGTTTTTTTCAGTATAGTCAAAGGTTCCATCCGATTTTTTTCCTTGTACTAATACTGATTCCATCTTTGATGGAAATTCTTTTTCTAGTGGCAAATAATATCCAGTAATCTTCCATCCTCCAGATCCTGGAAAGCACCTAAAGAGAATTTTGTCAAAGACTTCACCTCCATTGCATGATTTCACCTCTGAGCACAAGACATCGCCGCAAACCTTGGCAGCATCTACTTGTGCAATTGTAAACATCAAGCCAAAAAGAACAAGACCGATTATTGGAATGAAAAACTTCATCTTATTTTCCGGTCTTGGCGTATTTTCCCATCAGAGTAGCGCTTTGTAGTATGTGCTTGTCGATTGCAACTTGGAGTTCTTTTTTCTTTGATTTTTCTGAAATATCAATATCCGAATCTAGTGCATATAGTTTGAAGTAGTATCGGTGCGTTCCAGTTGGAGGACAAGGACCAAAGTATCCTTTCTGTCCGAGGCCATTCATTCCTTCAGAGATTTTTCCCTTTTCCCCTTCGGAGATTTGGTGCTTTTTTGGAGAGATTCCCCATGCAATCCAGTGGTTGAATGTTCCCATTGGAGCGTCTGGATCATCCATGATAATTGCAAGGCTCTTTGCGTTCTTTGGAATATTTTTGAACTGTAATGGTGGTGAGATGTTTTTCCCGTCACATGCGTATTTTTTTGGTATGGTATCTGAATTCTTGAATGCCTGACTTGTAATCGTCATTTTTGCTTCTGCAGCAAACGCGTTACTTGATGTAGCAATAATAGCAACAAGCATTATTCCAATCAAGGCAAAAGCGAGACTCTTCATGAATAATCTAACAAATTATCGTAGATGAAGCTTTGGATTAATTTGTCAGCTTTACCTGTAATACAGTTCTAACTTCTTGGGCGCGGTCTTCTCCAGGATACTTCAACTCTGAAATCTTTTTGGCAAGTATGTCATCTGTGACCAGAGAAGCAATACCTGAATGCGACTTGCCATCAAACTCTACCTGCACATTTGGATTGGCCAGAGAGTTTTTGAGCCAGTCAGAGTTTTCGTTTCTTCGGGAAAAAAACACCATGTCATTATACCATACTGCTCGAAGCTGCACAGAATGAGTATTACCAGTTTTTCTCCCCTTTGTTGCCAAAAAAGCCCGAAATGCGCCTTGCTGCACGAATGCGTGCCCAGTGTCAAGTAATTTAACCTGATTGCTTGAAAATTGTAATTTTTGGTTTCAATAAAGAATTTCTGAAATCCGTGACTATGGCAGCACTAGAAGAAATACCAGAAAATCTGTGTACTGCGGATACATTCACAGGCAAACGCGTAGTCGACCGTGAAGGAATCAAGTATGGTGAGGTAAAGCACATACACATCAATTCCACGACACTTGCCGTTTCCGGCGTAACAATCCATCAGGGATTCCACAAGGACTACTATTTGCCTTCAGAATACATTGACCATTTCACAGATGAAACTCTGTTACTTTCAAGATCTCCAGTACGTGCAAACGTCCAGGTAGTCGATATCGACGGCCACAAGCTTGGCAAGATAAAGCGACTAGTCAAGGACCCACAGACAAGTGAACTCAATTCCATTGAGGTATCAGACGGACTGCTTCACACAAGGATCGTGGTAAAATCAGACATCTGGGGAGTTGGCGACAAGGTAACGCTAAAGCTGACAAAAGATCAGTTCAAAAACCTACATTAACTCTTTTTATTTTGTTTTTGATTTACAAGCATTGCAAATCGGCAATCCGTTTTGTAGCGTTATATCGACATTTGATGAATTGCACACATGACACAATCCCTTCATAATTTTGAAAAGAATTCTGGGACTTTTTTAATTTTTTGTGCATGAAATCTGATCCCAAAAAACCTAGCATTTTATATCTAATACAAGGGGCCAGGGTCAGTGTATTCAATACAAACCAAAGATCTCAAAAAAATCTACACTTCTGGAACAGTAGCAGTTGATGGAATATCGTTTGATGTAGAAGAAGGTGAGATCTTTGGGTTCTTGGGCCCAAACGGCGCAGGCAAATCCACCACAATGATGATACTAACAACACTTCTCAAACCGTCCGGCGGACAGGCATTTGTTGCAGGATTTGATGTTTCCACTCAGCAAAAAAATGTCCGAGCAAACATTGGCTATGTCCAGCAGGATATTACAATTGATGAATATCTGACAGGTCGAGAAAATCTTTTACTACAAGCAAGGCTAAACCACATTCCAAAAGACCAGATAAAACCAAGAATCAATGATCTGCTGGATCTAGTCGAGCTTGACGACAAGGCAGACGATGCAGCAATCACGTATTCTGGGGGAATGAGAAAACGACTCGAAATAGCTGGAGGACTACTACATAGGCCCAAAGTCTTGTTTTTGGATGAGCCAACTGTAGGCCTTGACATTCAAACCAGACAAAAAATCTGGGAGTATATCAAAAAAATCCATAACGAGTACAAAATGACGATATTTCTTACCACTCACTACATGGAAGAAGCCGACAGGCTTTGCAGCAAAGTCGGAATTATAGATCATGGCAAAATCCAAACAATAGACTCGCCATCCAGCCTCAAAAGCAAACTTGGCGGAGGAATAATCACAATAACAATAGAGAATAGTCCTGCCAAGGAGGAACTAGTCTCCAAAACAAAACAAATCGAGTTTGTTCGAGATGTTACTATATCTGATGAAAAGCTTACAATATTTTCCTCAAAGGGAACCGAGGTTGCACCAATGATCTTTTCGTTGGCATCAAATCTCGGAGTATCAATCAAGACAGTATCAATAACACAACCATCTCTGGATGATGTCTTTTTGTCGTTTACCGGACATGATCTTAGAGATGATACCACTCAAAAGTCCTACAACCGCAGAAAGGAATACCGACTAAAGCAGAGGATGAAGACATGATGCTATATGATACCTATACTGTGTTTTGGCGCGAGCTAAAACGGTACAGAAAATCCCGAAGCGGTGTTCTAATTAGATTAATTCAGCCGGCAATCTGGATTATTGTTATAGGTCATACCTTTGCGGGAACAAAACCACTGATCCAGTCTGTCGGATTCAACGGAAGTTATTTGGAATTTATGGCACCAGGTGTTATAGTGCTGACTGCTATCTTTACCAGTATTTTTGGTGGAGTCAATACTTTATGGGATAGAAGATATGGATTCATGAACAAGGCTTTGGTGTCGCCGGCATCTCGTTCATCAATAGCTCTTGGCAAAATGCTTGCAATATCATTGATCTCTGCAATGCAGTCTGCTCTGATAATTGGAATCGCAATTTTGATTGGCGTGACATTTTCGAATCTTTTGGTAATAATTCCTATAATGGCAATTGTGATTTTGTTTTCTCTGGGGTTTTCTGGAATCTCTGTTGTGGTTGCAGCCACTGCCAAGTCGCAGGAGACATTCTGGGGAATAATCAACTTTTTAGGAATGCCACTTTTCATGCTCAGCCCGGCACTGTTCCCATTGGAGTTGCTCCCGGATTGGCTTGCAGCAATTGCAAGACTAAACCCTGTTACGTATACTGTTCTTCTGGTGCGAGGATTAATGACTGGAGTTACGGAAGGTGTTTCTGCAGCCTTGAGCATAGGTGTAATTGGTGCGTTTGTGCTAGTAATGATTGGGCTTGCAAGCTATGTCTTTACGCGCGAAGTCAACAAGCCCTTCTAAGTGTCAAAAATTGACCTAAACTTCAACAATTTCTAACTCGGCAGATCTTTTGCAAACAAGGGTACCACTGCGTAAATGCAGCTAAAGATAGCTATACTGATAGCGTTTTTTGTTTTAACCATTGTAATCTCCCAGCCTGCGCTGGCAGCCGTGAATTACCCATACATTGGCAGCTTTGGAAGCCAGGGCTTGTCAAAGACAGGCGTGTTCTCATATCCTCAATATGCCGCAACAGATGATTCTGGCAACATCTACGTGACAGATCTTGGAAACTCACGAGTGCAGAAATTCGATAATTCTGGAGAATTTCTAAATTCTTGGGGCTCAAAGGGCACTGGCAACTTTGAATTTCATGCCCCAACCGGAATTGCAGTAGGCGGCGGATATGTCTATGTGGCAGATCATGAACTAAATGTAGTTAAAAAATTCGACACCAAGGGAAACTTCGTCTCATCCTGGGGTAGCACTGGCTCGGAAGCCGGCAAGCTAAAGCTACCAAACGGAGTAACCGTATCTCCAGACAATTTTGTCTTTGTAGTAGACACTGGCAATTCCCGAGTGCAAAAATTTGATTCAAACGGAAGATTTGTCTCTGTAATAGGATCTAGCGGCACTGGAGACGGGCAATTCCTGACTCCACTCGATGTCGCATTGGACCAAGATGGAAACATTTTCGTTTCTGACTCTGGCAATAATAGAATTCAAAAGTTTGACTCTACTGGTAAGTTTGTCGCTAACATAAACACCGCAGTCGGTGGAGTAAAACTATCTCCAGATGGATTGGAAATAGATTCATCAGGAAATATCATAATTGCTGACTCTGGCAACAACAGAATTGTAATTTTGGATAAAGATGGAAAGGCTGTAACCAGCTTTGGCAAGACAGGCACAGCAAACTCGCAGTTCAAGCTGCCAAAAGATGTCTCACTGGATTCCGATGGCGATCTATTTGTTGTAGATTCAAACAATCACAGAATTCAGATTTTTGGAACTAAGGATGTTGCTACTACTACCACAACTACCACGACAACAACTCCAAAGGCAAAACCACAACCGGTCGATCTCAAAAAGCCAGTCATCACGCCTCCAAAGGACCTTTACATCGAGGCAACAGGTGGCCTGACCAAGGTAACAATAGGCCAAGCAATAGCAACCGACGAATCTGGTATCAAATCTTTGACTAATAACGCACCAGAGGAGCTACCTCTTGGAATTACTACCGTAATTTGGACTGCCATTGACAATGCAGGAAACATGGCAATTGCCACTCAAACAGTAACAGTTGGAGATTCAACACCTCCGGTGATTTCAGGATTGGTCGATATCAAACAAGAAGCAACCAGTCCACAAAACACCGTAAATCTTGGAACTCCAACAGTAAGTGATCTGGTAGGGGTATTATCAATAGAAAATGATGCACCGCAAACGTTTCCGCTAGGCGAGACAACAGTAACTTGGACTGCAATAGATGTTGCCAAAAATGAGCAGACATTTGCTCAAACAGTAACCATAGTGGATACTAAACCACCAAAGGTAAAGGCACCATCTGCAATAACATCGGAGGCAACAAGTTTTGATCAAAATGTTGTAGAATTGGGTGAGCCAACAGTAACTGACAATTCTGAAATCTCATCCATAACAAACGATGCACCACAAACATTCCCATTAGGTGAAACAACAGTAACCTGGACTGCAGTGGATTTGTCCGGTAATGTTGGTTCTGCAACACAAAAAGTAACCGTAGTTGATACCACTAAACCAGTAATTACAAAAATAGCAGACATTACATCCGAAGCAACATCTGAAAAACAAAACACAGTAACACTAGTTGCACCAAACGCAACCGATATTCAACCAGTAACAATATCCAACAACGCCCCAACATTTTTCCCACTAGGACAGACTACCATAACATGGACTGGTGTAGATGCATCTGGAAACAATTCCACTATCACTCAAGTGATCAATGTAGTAGATACAACAGCTCCTACATTGAGCGCACCATCTGATATTACTCAAGAGGCTAAAGGCAAGACAGGAAATGTCGTGTCATTGGGAGAACCTGTGGCAACAGATGCAACCGGAATCTCTTCTATTAGTAATAATGCACCAGCTGACTATCCATTTGGAACTACCGTAGTAACATGGACTGCAAATGACAACCACGGAAACTCGGTCACCAAGACTCAAAATGTCACAATTATTGATACTACTAAACCGACGATTTCTGCTCCAGCAAATGTCAAATTCGAGGCAACTGCTGAATCTGGCAATATTGTAGAACTTGGCCAGCCAAAGACTGCAGACCTAGTTGAAGTAGAATCGGTAACAAACGATGCACCAGAATCATTCAAGCTTGGAGATACCACAGTAACTTGGACAGTAACTGATACTTCGGGAAACACAAACACTGCAACCCAGACTATATCTGTTGTAGATACAACAGCCCCAGTCATTTCCGTTCCAGCTGACATCACCCAAGAGGCAACCTCAAAGTATGAAACTACCGTATCTATTGGAAACGCAGATGCAACAGATGCAATCAAAGTTGATTCTGTAACAAACGATGCACCAAAGTCATTCCCACTAGGCGAAACAACCGTAACTTGGACTGCAACCGATTCATCCGGAAATATCTCCACTGCAACTCAAAAGATTACCATTGTTGATACTACAAAACCAGTAATTACTGCACAAGCTGACATCACCCAAGAAGCAACATCCGCATCTGATAATATAGTAGAACTCAAATCACCAACCACATTTGATACTGTAAGCAATGTTTCAGTAACAAACGATGCACCAGAAACATTTGATCTTGGCGAACATATCGTAACTTGGACTGCAACCGACGAGTCAGGCAACTCTGCAAGCGCCGTTCAAAAGATTACCCCAGTAATTACTGCACCAGCTGACATCACCCAAGAGGCAACTTCAAAATCAGAAAACACTGTAAAACTCACTGCGCCTGTAGTAACTGACAATGTAGGAATAGCATCAGTTACCAATGATGCACCAGAATTGTTCCCAGTTGGTGATACAACAGTAACTTGGACTGCAACTGATTCCTCAGGATTGGTATCTACTGTGTCACAAAAGGTAAGCATTGTAGATACCACTAAACCGGAAATACATGTCTCTGATGTTACTATGGAGGCCACTAGCGAGGGCAAAAACTCGGTTGACTTTGGAAACATCAAGACCAACGATCTTGTCGAGGTGGTCTCAGTAACCAATGATGCTCCAGATTACTTTAAGCTAGGAGTCACTACAGTAACTTGGACTGCAAAGGATGCTGCAGGAAACACTGCAACTGCAACCCAGACCATAACGGTACAAGATACTACCAAGCCAACCATAACAGCGCCAGAGGATGTCGTCTTTGAGGCAACCTCTAATGATAATGATGTAGCGTTGGGCAATCCTGTGTCGTCAGATACAGTAAGTGACGTTGATGTTACCAATGATGCACCAAAATCATTCCATCTAGGCGAGACAACAGTAACTTGGACTGCAACCGATTCATCCGGAAATATCTCCACCGCAATTCAAAAAGTAACAGTACAGGATACTACTAAACCAATCATAACTGCTGACATCACCCAAGAGGCAACATCTGCATATGACAATGATGTTACACTAGGCAATGCAAAATCTGATGATGCCGTAGCAGTAACATCTGTGGAAAACGATGCACCAGAGAAATTCCCATTAGGTGAAACAACCGTAACCTGGACAGCAACTGACTCTTCAGGAAACACCGCAACTGCAACTCAAAAGATTACAATTGTTGATACTACAAAGCCAGTAATTACTGCACCAGCTGACATCACCCAAGAGGCAACATCCAAACTGGAAAACAAGATAACAATAGAGACTCCATCATCATCTGACAATGTAGGTGTGGATTCCATTACCAGCGATGCACCAGAGTCATTCCCAGTAGGAACTACAACAGTAACTTGGACTGCAAAGGACAGCTCCGGCAATACAGAATCCATCTCTCAAAAGATTACTCTAGTGGACACAGTACCACCAAAGTTTACTAAACTAGCTCCAATAACAGTAGAGGCGACAAGCAAGGACAACAACTCTGTTTCATTATCTATTCCGACAGTCTATGACATCTTGGACATCACTAGACTGGACAATGATGCTCCAAAGCAATTTGCGCTAGGCGAAACAACGGTAACCTGGACAGCAACTGACGAATCAGGCAATACCGCAACTGCTACTCAAAAAGTTACAGTACAAGACACTACCATTCCAACCATAACCGCGCCAAAGGATATTACACAAGAAGCAACCTCGTTTGATGCCAATACCGTATCGCTCGGCAAGGCAGAAACATCGGATCTAGTGGAAATATCATCTGTTACCAGCGACGCACCAGAGAAATTCCCATTAGGTGAAACAACAGTAACCTGGACAGCAACTGACTCTTCAGGAAACACAGCAACCGCAACTCAAAAGATTACAATTATAGATACTATTGCACCAGAAATCACAAAACCTGATGCATTAACAGTAGAGGCAACATCAGCTAGTGACAATACTGTATCATTATCATTGCCAACTGCAACCGACGCAGTAAGTCGCGTCACAATAGAAAACGACGCCCCAGAACAATTCCCACTAGGTGAAACCACAGTAACCTGGACCGCAACAGATGAAGCAGGCAATACCTCGACTTCAACACAAAAAGTTACACTGGTAGATACTACTGCACCATCGTTGACAATTCCAGAAGATATTACAACTGATGCGACATCTCTGACCACTCCAGTTTCAATCGGCGCATCAAATGCAACAGACCTAACTGATGATTCGCCAAAGATAACAAACGATGCACCAAAATCATTCCCACTAGGTGATACCAAGGTAACTTGGACAGTAGCTGACAAATTCGGCAATTCCATCACAAAGGTTCAGACAGTAACAGTAAACGCATGCG
>RHCX01000005.1 GCA_010028495.1 Nitrososphaeria archaeon
ATCAAACAGCACATTGAAGACCTAAAGACAATGTTTGTTTATGCGCCAGATACGCGAATCGAGGTACATCCAGTCAAAGTCGCATCCGGAGAATGGACCAGTGTCATTGGTGTAATGGAAGGCACATTTACAGAGCCGATGCCAATGCCGGACGGCACTATGATTCCGCCAACAGGTAAGCCATTCAAGATAGTAATGTGCACGGTAGGCCACTGGAAGGACGGAGTAATGGATGAAGAGTATCTGTTTTGGGACAATCTGACTTTTATGAAGCAGATTGGCCTGGCCTAGGATTCTGATTTAGATATATTTTGCTGATTGCGTAATTTTATATCATAATGTGTTCAGAGCGCATATGTTGAAGATAATATTTTCATTGCTCATAATTATTATTTTGCTATCAATGCCGGCTACAACACTTGCACAAATAGACAATACTCTGACATTTAGAGCAAAGGGAATAGTTACCGGAGAGCATTTCAATGGAGGCCGCCTATGGACATCGATTCAGGGGGATAAAGCTACGACCATTACACAGTGGAGCCTTGGAAGATCATTAATCCATTCTAATGTGATATCGTCGACTGAATGCGAGCCATCCTTTGCAATATGCTTTGAGGCCACAATAACCGATGCAAAAAATACTGCAGCCGTAAAGACTGGGGACAAGTTCCTCATTGGAATCGATCCAGAAAACAAAAAACAGACAATAATTGGCAAGGTTGGATTTTTGGAAAATACTACAGTTGTTTTGACACTGGATAAAATCTACACCAAGACCGTCCACAAAACATCTGTAGTTGATAATAGACCAAACATTCTCGTAGCTGTTCTAGATGATACAGGATTTGCAGATTTGGCATTTACCGGAAGCGAGATTCCAACTCCAACACTTGATGCCCTAAGAAACGAGGGAAAACTATTCACCAATTTTCACACTCTTCCCACATGCTCTCCAACGCGCTCTGTTCTGCTTAGTGGTGTTGACAACCATCTCAACGGACTTGGTACGATGGTAGAAGGATTAACAGAAAACCAGAAAGGCAAGCCAGGCTATGAAGGATACCTGAACTACGATGTTGTGACAATACCGCAACTACTCCAAGACAGCGGATATCACACATACATGACTGGTAAGTGGCATTTGTCATATGGAATGACTGATCCTGCCAAAAATTGGGAAGAACAGGTAAAATATGATCCGCACTCTAGAGGATTTGAAGAAACACTCAGTGTTGAAATTCCAGGTAGTCACTTTACAAATCTAGGTCTTGCACCCACACACTTGCCAATCGCTACAAGAAACGGCGAGCAGGTAGATTATCCGCAAGGATACATCGATGATGTTTTTACTGATACCATGATACAATTTATTGACAAAAACAGGCAGGACCAAAAGCCGATGTTCATGTATTTGGCATTTTGGAACAATCACTGGCCAATCCAGGCTCCAACCGAATATATCAAAAAATATGAAGGAAAATACGATGCCGGCTGGGACAAGATACGCGAGCAGCGATTTGAAAAACAAAAAGAACTAGGATTAATGCCAAACAACATGATTTTGTCGCCAAGAAATAATGCAGTTCCTGCTTGGGACTCGCTAAATGCAACAGAGCAAAAACAGCAAGCAAAAAAAATGGAGATCTATGCCGCAATGCTTGACAGTCTAGACCACAACTTGGGACGAGTCGTTGACCATCTAAAAGAGACCGGAGAGTATGACAATACCATTATTTTCGTTTTTGCAGACAATGGAGCTGAGGCAAGCGACCCGACCAAGGCTGCAGGCCATGGAGCAGACCCTCAAGAATACCATCATTGGGTAGATTCACATTTCAATAACACGTTTGCAAACTGGGGCAACGGAGATTCCATTTTAGGAATAGGCCCTGGCTGGGCACAGGTAGGAAATACTCCATTATTTAGAGAAAAAGGCCTAGAAACTGAGGGTGGAACACGCGTTCCGATGCTCATAAAGATGACCGGCAAAAGCCAAGAATCCTCATCAAGTGCATTTACTAGAGTGGCAGACGTTTCTGCCACAATTTTGGATTATGCTAATGTAGTGCATCCAGGAACCACTTACAAGGGCCAAAAGGTCCATTCAATGGAGGGAAAAACAATCAGGCCGATAATCGACGGCACTGTAGCGCAAATCTATGACGAAGACGAGGCAGTATCTGCAGAATTGTTTGGCAATTCCGCAGTATACAAGGGAGATTACAAGGCTTTGTTATTGGTTCCTCCGCTAGGGGACGGCAAGTGGAAGTTGTTTGATTTATCACATGATATTGGCGAGCAAAACGACCTGTCCTCAAAATATCCTGACAAGCTAGACGAGATGGTAAAAGACTATAATGATTATTCTAAACGAGTCGGTGTTGTTCCGCCGCTTGGTCTGGACCTCTCTGTATTTTCAGCTGGCGACACACAGTAAATGAACATTACAAAAATTGTACTAATTGGTCTGATTGGAATTTTTGTTTCATCTGGCTTTGCATCTGCCGAGCAGCCACCGCTTTCTGCAATTATTGTCCAGTCTGATCCATATTATTTTTCCGAGGGCGACTTGGGCCTCAAGCTGCTAAAATTCCTAGATGTTCCCCTGACGCCGTATTTAGTTCCAGGTAAGACCACTCAAAACTCTACCCTGCCAGAGATCTCTTCTGCATATAATGAATACATGAAAAACTCTGCTTCCAAATCCATTGTAAATGACACCAACAGAGCAACTGTGTTTTCAGTGGAATTTTCAAATGGAGAGATCAATGTCCCATACAAGATAGACACTTTTCAGAAATTCACCCCAATTGACAAAAGCACTCGCAATTCTCCGTATTACTACCAGTCGGTAAAATACGGATTGGAATTGGAATCACTCCCAAGCAAGGACAAGGCACAATTCTATAATGATCTAGTGATTCCTTCTATCAATTCACAGAAAAAACCAGAGCCATTTGACGTTATAGTATCAATAATTACAGGTGATGGTACCACCATACAACAATGGAAGTATCAAAGATGTACCGTTATAGCATACACTCCTTATCTTGATGAAAACCTGGTTCAGCTCAAATTTGTGGGCGAGCTAACATCAGAGATCAGGGACAAGACTGCACTGGATTGTGACGGATTTTCCCAGGATTTTGCCAAGACGGAGCCCTACAAAAAGGCAAAAACAGTTTTGGCCCCAGCCATACCTGAAAAATCAGACAGGGCAGATAGAACAATTGTCCAGTTTTACGATGGCGAGATAAAATCCACAAACACGTTTTATTCATTTTCCAAGTTCATACCACTTGCAAAAGACACCGATGCGGAGATACCAATCGCAATTCCTGGAAACATAGTTGGTGAAAAGCCAGCCTTTATGCTAGAATCACTTCCAAGCAAGGACAAGGAAAAATACTATGAATTTATCGGTAGATACATCAATGCGGGTGCAGCTCCCCAACCATTTGACGCCACAATACACATCATTTCAGGAGATGGGAAGATACTCCAAAGCTGGGATTATTCTGCATGTAATGCAAACAATTACGCAACATTTTTCACTGATAATCTGATTTTATACAAATTCAGACAAGGGGTAAGTGCCGAGATACGAGAAAAAACATTCTTTGAATGCCAAGGATTGCAGGTAAACTCATCACCCAAGCAAAAAATAGACACTACTCAAACATTTGCCGCAAATAATTCAGATGTTGCGCAGATATTTAGAGTTCATTTCCAGGGAGCAGAAATCTCGCCGGAAAAAACAGTCATGTCATTTACCAAGTTTGCTCCAATATCAAATGAAGAGTTGCAGTTTTTGGTCTCTGGTGCGCCATTTGGAAAAGAACCAAAATTCTACTTGGAGTCTTTGCCAAGCAAGGACAATGCATGGTATTACAATTTGATGAGTAAATACATCAATGCGGGACAAATTCCAAACCCATTTGATGTTATAGTGGACGTACTTGTAGGAGACGGCACTCAGATTCAGAGCTGGAAGTACACCGACTGCCAAGTTTTGGAATACAAGACGTATCTTGAGGACAGCTTGCTGATAAAGAAATTCACAAACAAGTTTGAAAAAGAGTTCCGTGATAGGACGATATTCCAGTGCGTAGGACTAGAATTTGACAGTGCGCCAAAGCAACCAAAAGACATTCCCCAAAAAACACTAGACCATGTAGATTTCATCCCATCTGAAGAATCAAGAATAACAAGGATGATCACTACACTATCAGACGGTGAGCTCAAAGAGCCCATAGTCATCAACACAATAGGCAAGTTTACGCCTAAAATCGAGCAAAGACACCAAACACAAGCACATCTTGTAAAGCTAAGCGTGGCAATCATACCAAATGAAACGCCAAGTAGTGGATCTGCGACGACATATGACAAACCCGAAACATGTGGACCTGGAGAAAGCCCACCTGGATGCACCCCATGTCCACCAAACAACCCACATTGCTCAGATGATGGAGATGATGAAGACGACGAAGATGGTGAAGAGGGTGGAGGCAATGGTGGAGATGATGAAGGTGGAGAAGATATCCCAGAACCACCAGAGGTGCCAGGTATTACAAGCCCACCATTTACAGTTCTAGTCACGATGCCGCATTTGTCAGTCATCCAGAAAAACGACTATGTCAAATCTACTGAATTTACCATAAAGTCCCTTCCAAGCAAGGACAAGCTGCCATACTACGATATTGTAAGCAAATACATCAACGCCGGCAAAAAACCAGAACCAATTGATGTTGCATTTGATTATTTGAGTGCAGATAACACCATAATTCAATCATGGAAATATCATGGATGTGAAATTACTGATTTCAAAATAAAGCGTGATGATGTATTGTTGTATTTCTCACTTAGCGGCACTCCCGGGGTTGCAGATATTGTGGATTTGTCTAGCTTCAAGTGCACTGGATTTACAGTCGACTTTGATCAGAAAAAATCAAGCACCAATTCAGAATATGCCGTTCCATCTATGTATGACCGAGCAATGATGAACTTGGCACATTGGAGCGGTGGTGAGCTTCAAAACGAGATGACTACTGCTTTGATACAAGAATTCAACACTTTGGATAGCTCCGATGTTGCCTTTGGTGGACTGCCAAACATACATCATAAAGACATGTACCAGTTTGTTAGCAGATACGTCAATCCTGGAAAAACCCCAGAGCCAATTGACATGCGATTTGACACCGTAACCGGAGACGGTAGTGTTCTGTATTCTACTAAATATCACGACTGTACTGTCAAGGATTCTTCCACATATCTTAGTGATAACATGGCATCAATCAAGTATGTTCCAGGCCTGAAATCCGAGATTCGAGGTCAGGCAGTGTCTGATTGTGTTGGTACTAGTTTCACCCCATCCCCACAAAATAACCCCAATTTTGAGCACGGTAGCCTGAGAAAAATCACGACAAACACTCAGAGAGCAATAGGTGTTCCTTCAGAGGAAGTAACTTGTAAGGACGGACACGAGCTGATGATCAGGCCTCCAAGCAATGTCCCAGTATGTGTAAAAGATGATCATATTGAAAAATTCGAGGCCCGCGGATGGAAACAGCCAACAACAAAGGAAAAGAAAAACCTAGTTGATGTGTTGAGACCTATTCTTCCAACAGATAACGAAAGAGCCATATCGTTTACAGTTAGTTTTGAAGGAACTGATATCTCTCCATCAAAGACCAGTAATGGATTCTCCAAGTTCTTTCCTACAGAAAATGCAAACGCTGTAATTCCAAGACCAAGAAATTCCCTAGACACATCAAGTAAGGCATTCTACTTGGAATCATTGCCAAACAAGGATAATTCGTGGTATTATGAACTAGCAAGTAGGTACACAAATGCGGGTGATAAACCAGAACCATTTAATGTCACAGTTGAGATCAAAGACGGTTCTGGAGATGCGCTGCAAACTTGGAAATACAGAGAATGTGAAATCTCTGACTATACAACGCATTATGATGAGAATCTAATGACGTATAAATTCCATGGAAAGTGGCAGGCAGAGATCAAAGACAAGTCTTTGTTTAGCTGTGCAGGATTGAAAATTGAATGATTCAATTATGTAGCAGATCAGATACATGAAGATGTAAGATGAGAATTTCTCGATAAATTGGAAGAATTCTTAATTAATTAGAACAAATCGGTCATACCATGGTAAATCCCCCACAAGGAAGACCTACTGCGACAATAGCACTAACTGTGAAAAATTGCGTCGACGCGATTGCTTTTTACAAAAAGGTATTCGATGCGCAGGAACTGCATAGAATGGTAGGGCCTGACGGCAAATCCACAATCCATGCTGAAATCAAAATAGGCGATTCCGTGATTATGCTAGGCGACGAATCACCCCAGATGGGAATGATGTCACCGCAATCACTTGGCGGCTCTGGAAGTGGAGTCTATCTGTATGTCAAAGACGCGGATGAGACACTTGCAAAAGCAGCTTCAAACGGAGCAAAAATAACAATGCCGGCATTTGATGGATTTTGGGGAGACAGAATGGGCGCAATAACTGATCCGTTTGGCCATAAATGGAGTATTGCAACTCATATCAAGGACATGACCCCAGAAGAGATCGCCAAAGCAGGCCAAGAATTTATGAAATCAATGTGCAAATAATTTTTGCACGTTAGAAATTTTTTCCAAAATTTTGCACTAAAACCATGATCGGGTGTAATTTATCAAAACGATGGAAATCGAAAAAGTAAGTAATGTTTTAATACATGGCAATGTCCTTTTCAGAAAGTTAACTTGGCAAAAAAAGAAGTCAAAAAACCAGCTAAAGAAGCAAAACCTGCAAAAGTAGAGAAAAAGCCAGCTAAAAAGGCAATACCTGCAAAAGTAGAGAAAAAGCCAGCTAAAAAGGCAAAAAAACCCTCTGTGTTTGCTGATGATGGCTTGGTCATAATAGACGAGGCGATTCAAGAGGACAAGGAAGCCGAAATGGAAGCAAGAAAGGCATATCTTGAAGAAGCTCGATCGCAAGAAGTCGAAGACTAAAACTTTATTCGCAATTACACCATACAAGTATAGTGCGAGCAGTCTGTCTCATTACAATCAAACCCGGCAAGACCGACAAGGTTTTGGAGTCATTGCACAAAAAACGCAAGATTCCAAAGGAAATTTTACCGGTAACCGGAAGGGCAGATGTCTGTGTGTTATTACAGGGAACCATAGATGAAATCAACAATATGGTTATTGATTTTAAGAAAATCAAGGAAATTGTCACTACAGAAACCCTAATCGAAGTGGAGGTAAACATGGGATGGTAAAGGCAGTGATACTGGTAAAGTCGCCAAAAAAGCTAATTGCTGCCAAGCTGGCAAAGATGCAGTACGTGTACAATTCGTTTCCAGTATCCGGTCAGTTTGATGCCGTAGCCTTTGTCAAAGTCGATGATTTGTCGCAAATTCGCGAAGTCACCACCAAAATCCAGATGATCCCAGGGGTTGAGCGAACCGAAACAATGATGGAAATACAATAACGGGGTTTGGATTCTACAACAAAGCATAAAACATCGTATTGTATAGTCTTCCTGTGAATATCAAGCGTGTAGGAAACGTTATTCTGGCAGTCAAGGATTTAGACAAATCCCTGGCATTTTATCATGAACTGCTTGGTCTGCCAATCAAGAACCAAAGACGTACATGGATTGACCTTGGCCAAACAGGCGCCTTGCTCAGTCTTCATCCAACATCAATTACTGCAGATCATTCTGCAAGCAACCTTGAAGGCGGCATAGTAGTTGGATTCCTAGTTGGAGACCTAAAATCAGCCTTGGATGAGCTCAGATCTAAAAACGTCAAAGTTCATCGTGACGTAATGGATAGAGATGCAGGCAAAAATGCCATTGTTTTGGACCCAGACGGATACATGATTTCTCTGTTTGAGCCAAAATTCGAAGACCCTGACAAGCAATCAAAAGGCTATCACGGATTCGCTCCGGCCTAAACAATACTTTTTACTTTTCTTGTTATCTCTTCTATGGACTTTGTGCTAGGGTTCACGGAAACATAGTAGATTACATTTCCCTTTTGAATGCAAATGATGTTTGCATTTTTGTGTTTTAGTATGATGTGATCTAGTGCGCCAAATGCCTTTGCCTGGGAATGACGCAAAGTCATTAAATTTGACACAATAAAGAATTCATTTTTTGCAGATTCTGGAGAAAGTAACGGCTTGAGCCCGGGTTGGATTATTCCAGTTAGAGTCCTGCCAAACTCGTTAATCACTCCGGCATAGCGGATTGATTTCGATATTTGCAGAATCTTTTGGCAGTCCTTTCTATATTGAATGATGGATTCTTTCCATTTTTGTTCTGGAGTTTTCAATGATTATTTTTGTGGTTCTAAAGTTAAAAAGAGTTTGTCTTAGACTTTTTTGTTCTTGAATGACTCAATTCGCTTTTTGAGCTCAGCATTTTCTAGTCGTAGTTTGTTAAGCTCTTGCTTGTCCGCATAATCGGTTGCCATTTTATACGACATTGGATGGCCTGGTGCAAACATTGATGCATTCATGTCCAAAAGGCCTGATGCGTGTTTTAGATACATTTTGTTAAAGTCGTTGATTCTTCCGGTAAATCCAGGATTGTCTGCAATCATTTTCTCTTTTAGTTTGGCAGGTCCCATTGGGGCTGTCATTCCTGGTGGATACCTCAATGGTGCAAATGGGCTCAGGCTGAATCCTAATGGATAGCCGTGCATCTCCATAAACGCCTTGATTTGAGTCTCTTCCATGGTTTTTTGCTATCTGAAACAGTATTTTTGCTTTGGCATTAGGCGTGAGATATACTGCAATGTCAAGTGCGGGTCATTTTTTATCAAATTGAGCTGATCGCAGATCCTTATAGCGATCAGAGATCGGAGGCCAGACATGAAGCTAAAGCACTGTATCAAGTGCAAGAAAAACATCAGTATGGGTGAGCTACACAAAATTGTAATGTACGTGGTTGCGGAAAAATTCACTGACCATCATTATGAGCACATCGAGTGCCCTGACAAGTTTACAGTCTAATCAATGTGAATCCAGACTGGATATAGAGTTCCATCATCTCGGCGGTATTTCCATTCATTGTTCTTCCAGACTGCCTTTTCAAATCCCGATTGTATCGTAGGATGAATTCTGGAATAAACATCATCTCCAATTAGGATTTGGTTTGCCTTTGCCATGGATTGTATTTTTGCAGCAATATTCATCACAGGACCAAGAATATCGACGTGGGATTTTTTGGCATCAGAGCCATATCTAACAATCATGTTTTCTCCATAGTCAATTCCAATTTTGACTGCCAAATCCGGATAGTCATATTGGTTTAGAATTGGGTTGATTCCCTTTTGTATAACAGAAACCATCGACTTTGCACACATTACTGCATTGTCTGCCGGCTGGAGCTGGCTTTCATCTGCTGGAAAATATCCAATTACTGCATCGCCTACGAATTTTAGTACCAGTCCACCATGATGTCGGATGGTCTGCGCCATTTCTTGTGCAAAGCACGTGATGATTATTGCAACCTTGTCTTCTGGCAAGTCCAGCGTAATTTGTGTAGAGCCTACCAAGTCCACGTATATTACAACCATTTTCATTCTGGAAAAGACATTTTTTCTCAGAAACGCATCAGATTCGTCTTCCTGCGGAGAATATTCGTAGCCGCTTTTTAGTGACTTCCAGACCCGATTCTGAGTTTCTTTGATCATTGTTTCCGAGTCAACGACTCTATCCGAGGATTTTGACAGCATCATGTCGACGACATCATAGCTTTTTTTGGTCTTTTTTGCAACTGGCTTTTCTGCTGGGGTTTTCTCAGGAGTGCTCATGATACCAGGCCTAATCTAGCGGGAAACTCGTAGAGCATTTTGGACATCGTGCTCTTTTTCCTTTATAAGTAAAGTCATAATATTCGATGATCTCCACATTGCAATTCATGCATAAAAGCTTGCGTAGTGCCAATTCCAAGTAAAATTATGCCTATTTTGTATTTAAGAGATTGGTACAAAACAGCACTACAAAGCATTAGGATTTTTAGGCTCACAGAGGGCTTGAGTTTTGTGCGCCTAGGCAGCAAATCAAGTGATGAGTTTTTAGGGGTTTTATCCCAAAAATCGGAGCAGATTAGCCAGTTGTTCCAAAATAGAATCAACTCCATTGTCAAGCCAATACCCATCAAGGTAATGCTTGGCGATACCACAATAATAGACCAGAACACATTTGATCCTCAGGCAGTGGCGGACTTTTTTAGTAAGACTCTCAACAATCTAACCCAATGGAAATCGGAAGGAATCACGACAACATCAGATGAGGACCTAAGACGTGTCTTTGTCAAATTAGAAATCCCAGTCAAAAACTATACCATTCTTTGGCACATGGCGTTGCAGTATCATGCGTTATTGTATTACAAACCGGACAACAAAGTTCCGCTAGTCCAAAAAGAGCTTGCAGAGATTATGGATAATACAATAAACAAGGAAAAAGAACTGGCAGAACTAACTGATTCCATGATACGTGAAAGACTGGCGGCGATGGGCCACAAAGACTTGGACGAGCAAAAACTATTTGAGGTGTTATTTGACAATGACAAGCTCCGAGATGAGATAACTACAGAGACGGATAAAAAGACAGATTACGATTTTAAGGCAAAGGATCAGAGAAAAAAAGATCTCTTCAAAGAACTCGATAATTTACTTTTAGAAGCATACACTACAACATCTGTTCTAATTGACGAAAATAGACTGGTCACTGGAGAAGAAGGATGTGTCTGCACATTTGATTTAGATTTTGTCAAGAACAAGAAAAAAGAGGCACTCTTTGATCCAAAAAGAATAACACCTGAAACAAAACAGGAAATCACCAAAATTTTAGACGACATAGTATTAGCTCTGAGCAATTAAAAAATTTTATAACTCACAAAACAATTACGTTAACGAAGATAGCCAAAGGAACAATGAACTACAACTAGTTCAAGGGGAGAACGTTCCTTTGACTAACTATATGCGATCATCGTCATTATATTTAAGATATGTGCGGTTTTTTGTGCCTGTACTATAACAACCCGAATTTTCCCACTTTGTCAATACATACACGAAATTAAATATACCAAGGAACAGTCGAGCTATTCTATTGAACCCACGATACGAGGAGATTGTAAAGATTAGGAACTCTTATGGAAACGTAGTCCGCAAGACTCCATTAGTATATTCAGAGACATTTAGCAAAATGTCCGGCTCCAAAGTTTACATGAAGGCCGAGTTTGCGCAAAAAACTGGCTCATTCAAGCTGAGAGGCCCGTATGCAAAGATACGCTCCATGTCTGTATCAGAAAAAAAACATGGAGTCATTGCAGCCTCTGCAGGAAACCATGCACAGGGAGTTGCATATGCGTCAAAACTGGAAAAAATTCCATGTACAATAGTTATGCCAATCACTGCATCACCTGCCAAAGTAGCTGCGACCAGAGGATATGGTGCCAAGGTAATCTTGGAGGGAATAAACTACGATGAGTCATGGGCAAAGGCTCAGCAGATATCAAAAAAGACAGGTGCAAAGATAATCCATGCATTTGATGATCCACAAATCATAGCAGCGAATGGTGCAATAGGTCTCGAAATACTAGAGGACCTGCCAGATGTAGATGAAATCTATGTGCCAATTGGAGGCGGAGGACTGGCAGCTGGAATTTTGCTTGCAGTCAAGACAAAAAAGCCAAACGTCAAAGTAATTGGAGTAGAGTCCAAGGCATTCCCTGCAATGAAAAACTCTATCAAAGCAAAAAGACTCCAGGCAGTAAAAGGCCAGAGAACCATAGCTGATGGAATCGCAGTAAAGATGCCAGGGAAAAACACGTTTAGAATAATTAGTGAGCTAATCGATGATATCGTAACAGTAGACGACACACAGATAGTAAAGACAATGTTTTTGCTGATGGAGCGAGCTAAAATGGTAGTCGAGCCAGCAGGCGTAGTTGCATTGGCCTATCTGCTCAATTCCAAGCCAGCACCAAACAAAAAAGTCGTACCTGTGTTGGGCGGAGGTAATGTAGACATGTATCTTTTAGGACAAATAGTATCCAAAGGATTAGCCACGATGAGCAGACTGGTCAAGATGTTCATTTTGCTCAAGGACAAGCCTGGAGCGCTAAAGGAAGTAGTAGACGAGATTGCCTCATTGTCGGTCAACATAGTAGAAGTGACACATGACAGACTAAGCTCGGAAATCGATGCAGGTACAGCCGGAGTTACCCTAAGCTTGGAAATGGAAGGAAAAGAACATGCTCAAAAGCTAGTTGCTCACCTAAAATCAAAGAATATTCAATTCAAGATTCTTACTTGAATTTTTTTGCGACAAACTTTACCAAGCCAGACTTTTTGAGCTCGTCAGATTCTGCGATAACAGACAGGTGTTGTCTTTCTTTGAACTTTTTCAACTTGGGTTTTAGCTCGGAAAATTCTATTGATAGGATCTTGACTGCATAAAGGCCGGCGTTAGCAGCTTTGTTGACACCGACTGTTGCAACTGGTGAGCCATTTGGCATCTCTACTATAGACAATAATGAATCCATTCCGCCAAACGCAGAAAACTTGAATTCTTTTTTGTCGGATTTGTCATTATACACCATTATTGGAACTGCAACAACTGGAAGTATAGTATGCGATGCAATCATGCCGGGCAGATGTGCAGAGCCACCAGCTCCCGCAATTATTACTCGGAATTGGTTTTTTTCTGCATACTTTGCATATTCTTCCAATCTGGTTGGAGTACGATGAGCTGAAACAATTTGATCTTCATGCGGTATGCCAAAGTCATCTAGAATTTTTGCTGCATTATGCATTATTTTGCTATCAGAGCTAGAACCCATGATGATTCCGACCAGAGGTTTTTTTGGCAACATTATCTGAAATGAGGGTTTGGCTACTTTTAACAATATCTGATTACGCAACTATTTTTAGTAGAGTGAACAGGACACAAAACAATGAAGGTCTTGGGACTTATCGGTGGAGGACAGCTTGGAATGATGATTACAGAAGCTGCTCAAAAAATGCAGGATCATATTTCCAAAGTCGTTGTATTAGACCCGACTCCAAATTGCCCCGCTGCAAAGGTTGGAGCGGAACAAATCGTGGCTGATTTTAAGGATGAAAAGGCGATTTTGGAGCTTGCCGAGCGATGCGATATTGTAACATATGAAATAGAATCAGGAAATAGTGAGATCCTAAAAAAAGCAGAATCAAAGGCCATGATAAATCCATCACCCGAAACGCTTCGAATAATCCAGGACAAGTTTTTGCAAAAATCATTTCTCTTACAAAATAATCTCCCGGTTCCGGAATTTGTAGAGATAAATTCACTTGATGATCTCAAAGAGAAAATAAAAAAATTCGGCTATCCTACTTTGCTAAAGGCAAGACGGGATGCATATGATGGGCGAGGAAATTACAAGATAAAATCCCAAGACGATCTAGAAACGGCATACAACACATTTGCAGGAAAACCAATGATGCTCGAAAAGTTTGTTGATTTCAAGATGGAAGTATCAGTTATTGCTGCAAGAAATACCAAAGGGCAAATCGTAACATACCCACTAGTAGAAAACATTCATGAAAACAACATTCTAAAAATAACAATAGCCCCTGCCAGAGTCTCAGAATCAGTATCAAAACAGGCAGAAAAAATAGCGCATGACACCATGGCAGTATTACATGGTGCGGGAGTCTTTGGAATAGAGATGTTTGTTACGCAAGACGACAAAATCATTATAAACGAAATTGCACCGCGAGTGCACAATTCAGGCCATCATACACTACAATCAAGTCAGACCTCACAGTTTGAACAACACCTAAGGGCAATACTTGGATTAGAATTAGGAAGCACCAAGTTAATCCATCCAACAATAATGTACAACATTTTGGGAACCGATGAATTTTCAGGAAGATACAAGATTGCAGATTTTACAGCAGAAAATCTCTATCTGAAAATGTACGGAAAAGAGGAATCAAAGCCGCAACGAAAGCTTGGTCATTTCAATCTAGTTGATTCCAATGACACACTTGGAATCAACGGGCTCTTGGAATTACTCGAGTCAATCAAAAAGCAAATCAAGTTCATCAAAGTTTGACCGATTCATCTACAGAATATGGCTCAAACTAATATACCAGTTTTGTAATGATTTCATACCAATGCAGAACAGGGATGAGTTAATCACCATGCTAAAGCATTTTGATCTGGATGACATTGACGCCCAGATGTATCTCGGACTACTCCAAGTGGGACCATTATCTGTTGGAAACATATCTGCGAAACTGGATATTGAGCGAGGCAAAGCATATCGAGCTTTGGAAAAGCTTCGAAGTTTGGGCCTAATCACTACAACCATGACAAATCCCATAATCTGCAAACCAGTCGAACCACGTGAAGGTTTAACCAATATCATTCAAAGAAAGGAAAATGAGTTTATCACAATGCAAAAGCTGGCAACAAAGCTGAGCGATGATCTCAAAGATGTTACCAGAAAGCAAACCCCGACTGAGGCTGCAAGTGTCTCAGTAATACAAGGAAGGCACAACATCTATTCCAGAATAGGAAAGCTGTTCTCTGATTCAGAGTCTATAATTTATCTTGTAACAACTGCAAAAGACCTAATTCGAATGTATCACACATCGATTCCAGAAAAAATCAAAATGTGCAAGACAAACGGCGGTACTGTACGAATTGTAACCGACACTGAAGAGCCAGAAGTCATCTCAATCATTACAAAACTAGGAGCATCTGAAATCAGAATAGGAAAGCTGCCATCAAAAAGCAGAATGGTAGTAGAAGAAGCAAAACACCTCATCATGTCTGGCGGGATAAACGAATCAATGGATATGAATGATGATGGAGATTCTGTCCTCGACAGTAATTCAATAGAAATGGTTGAAAACATGTACAGTCTTTGTGAGCATTTGTGGAAAAAATCAAAGACTCTGGAACCAATTAAAAAGATAGCAAAGTGACCTGAAAAGGAAAGATCATGCTGGCATACATTATGAACTGCCAAATATATCATAATTTGCCACAAAAACTGCCTAGTTTTGTATATGATGTTCAAAAAACACAAACTCGCCATTAAATCCAAAACATATCAAATGACATCATGGAATTAGAAGTGATTAGAATCACACTAGCTGCAAGCATGCTTGGAATTGCCTGTGTATCAGATATCAAAAAGCGAGAGATCAGCGATGTGATATGGATTGTTTTTGGCGCAATCGCTACAATTCTGATTCCATTTAGTCAGGACATGACGAATGATCTCATCAAAATAGGAATCGCGCTAATCATAGCACCAATTGCAATAATAATCTGGAGATTTGGATTGTTTGGTGGAGCAGACGCATTTGCGCTCATAGTCCTAGCAGGATTAGCCCCAAGTGTTACATTATCTGATGATACCATAACACCATTTACCACATTGACCAATGCAGTGATACTATCCACAGTACCAATGATTGTTAATTTGTCCAGAAATGCAATACTATTAGCAAAAGGTCAAGACATCTTTCAAGGATTCAATGAAACAAAATCAAAAAGAATGTTGGCCATGTTAATCGGATACAGGGCAAAGAATCCAAGATTTGGATTCTCAATAGAACAACATCAAGGTAACAACAAAAAGTTAAGCCTTGCTCTACAGCATGCAGAATATGCCGAGTTTTGCAACACAGAAGACACTTGGATCACGCCAGGCATACCATATATGATATTCATCGCGGCAGGATTTGCAATACAATTGTTCTACGGGGATATTTTGTTTAGATTCTGGACTTAGTGTTTGTTCAAACAAAAATTGCAAGTGCCACTGGCATTTACCAGAACAGCAAATCTGTCCTTGCTAAAAGTAATATGAAATGACTTTAGCTTGCTTTTGTATAAAAAATTCTTTTTGCCGTTTTCAGCAATTTGTCCGGATATCCTGATCATGTTTTCTTCCAGTAAGTGATGGACCTTGCGGTATATTGTGGTCAGAGGAATCTGCGTCTCCTCAGATATTTGTAAAGCAGATTTTGGATTCTCCATTATTGCAGAAAGTATGATTCTAGTATAATTGTCAGAAAATATCTGGAGTGCCTTTTGCTTTTGCTCGTCTTCATCTATTACAATTTCACGCAACGCATCGGTAGACACGGCTGTTGTGGTCATCATGTCGTTACTTTTAAAGATACAACCAGATCCGATTCTAGGATCTGTATTAGTACCGTTTATTAGGAAACTATCCAGAGCCAAGTCAATGGCAATCAAAGCCGCTCTAATAATCACTGCAATCTCAATTGCATTGCTTGCAATTTACGGAGCAGACGCCGTATCGAGTCACGGAGTGGAACAAGGATTCATCCCAGTTGATCACAAAGTGCGCGGAATTGCATTGGGCGGTCCTGCAATGATTTTGCCAATTATCGCATTCTTCATATCAAGAAAAGAATCTTCAAAGCTGCTTGCAATAATGCTGTTTGTTACTGGAATAATGATAATAATCGGCGGTGCAGTCTTTATGGCAATGCCGCCATCGAATCAACCAAGAAATGCAATGGCCGAAGCCGGACCATTATTTGGAGTAGGTGCGTTCCAGATAGCACTAGGCGCAATAAAGCTTAGAAAATGACCATATGCACAAAATGTGGCAAAGAATCAGACGCAACCTACGATTGTACCCATACCAATGATTCAGAATACTGTGTAGAGTGTTATACCGAACTGCATTATTACCTGACAGAGAAATGAACGAAGTAGCTAGTATGGCCCAATGGCTAATTGATTTCGTATCGCAATATCTCTATGCCGGAGTATTTGTCGGCGGCATAATCTGCACCAGTATTCCCATACTTCCAAGTGAAGTCTTGTTTCCACTAGTAGGATTTACTGCGGCCCAAAGTCACATGAGTGTCTTTGAAGCCATACTGCTTGGAATAATCGGTGGGGCAGGAGCTACCGTTGCATCCATAATACTATATTTTGCATCCCTCAAGCTGGGACGAGAAAAGATAGTCAAGTATCTGGCAAAAACTAGGATATCGGAAAAAAAGATTGTAAAAGCCGAACAATGGTTCCAAAAGTATGGAGAAAAAATGGTGTTTCTATGCAGAATGGTCCCAGTGTTACGAGAACTGATTTCAATTCCAGCCGGCATACTAGGAATGAGACCGGCAAAATATCTGACATACACGTTTGCAGGCTCGTGTATCTGGAGCGTTGCATGGACCCTAGGCGGATATTATTTTGGAAAAAACATTCATCTTTTCTAACCATAGATTTTAAGACACTATAACACAGCCAAAAGTCATGCAGGCAATCATTTTAGCTGGTGGTCTTGGCAGCAGGCTAAAACCAATTACAGATTATGTCCCCAAACCACTGATTTCAATAAACAACATTCCTCTAATTGAATGGCAAATTAGACAATTACAAAAATTCAAGATAAATGATTTCATCATATGTACAGGCTACAAGACTGATCAAATAGAGGACTATCTCCAGCACAAGGATCATTTTGGTGCAAAGATCCAGTATTCAGTGGAATCTTCCCCATTAGGAACAGGTGGTGCGATAAAAAAAGCAGGCAAGCTGATCAAAGGAAAGTCATTTCTGGTGACAAACGGCGACGTCATCACTACAATAGACATCAAAAAATTATTCTCCCATCCAAATTCAATTGCGTTAATTGAGCTCAGAACAAAGTTTGGTACCGTAGAATTGGATAATTCCAAGATAACAACATTCAGAGAGAAAAAACCACTAGAAAACACTTGGATGAATGCAGGAATCTATCATCTGCAAAGAACAATACTTGCAGATCTACCTACCAAAGGCGCAATAGAAGAGACCACGTTCCACAAACTAGCAAAGAAAAAGTTACTAACAGGGATAAAATTCAAAGACGCGTTTTGGCATTCCATTGATTCTCATAAAGACCTAGAGGAATGTTCAAAGGCATTAAAGGGCAAACACCACAAGTAATACCATGAAGATATCATACAGTTTAGGCTCGCTGTTATCTGTTGAGGATCTGCTAAAATGCGCACAAAAAGCAGACAAGGGCAAGCCAGATACAATTTGGATTCCAGAGACATGGGGTATGGAAAATTACGCGATGTTATCAGCTGTTTCCACCAGAACAAAAGCAAAAATCGGCTCTTCCATTATCAACATCTATTCCAGAAGTCCGTCGCTAATCGCAATGGGTGCTGCAACAATAGACACTCTGTCAAACCAGAGATTTGTTTTAGGACTAGGCACCAGCAGTGTACCAATCATCCAAGGATTGCATGGATACGGCTTTGACAAGCCATTACACAGAATGAAGGAAACTGTAGAAATTATCAGGCTGGTCTTGTCTGGAAAAAAAATAGACTACACTGGAGAGATATTCAAGCTCAGAGGATTTTCATTATTAATAAAACCACCAAGAGCACATATTCCAATCTATATCGCAGCTGTAAACCAAAAGATGACTGATCTTGTATGGAGAATAGGCGATGGAGTGATTTTCTATCTACGGCCAATATCAGAGATGAAATCTACAATATCCAAAATGCAAAAGAAAAGAAAAATCGATGTTGCCTGCCAGTTCATCACCAGTATTTCAGAAGATGGAGATTTAGCAAAGGGCCGAGTCAGAAAGACATTATCATTCTATATAGCGGTTGGAGAGATATACAGAAAGTTCCTTGCAGAAAATGGATTCAAAAAGGAAACAGAAAATATCTATTCCGAATATCAAAAGACAGGACTCAAATCAGTCCACGAGTTAGTCACTGATTCCATGCTGGAATCACTCACGATTTCAGGCTCACCGCAGGACTGCAAAAAGCAGTTAAAACGAGTCTACGAGGCTGGAATTACACAACCAATAATCCAATTCAACCCAATTGGCGATGTTTCAAAATCATTTGATTTGCTGATCAAGACATTCAGTGGTGTATAATGAGAGTAGCAGTTGCAGGATATTCCAATACAAAGTTCTCACTGGATGAAACCCCGATAGAAAATCTGTTGGTATCGGCCACAAAACAATTATTTCACAATACAAAAAATCTGGAACAAAAAGACATTGACGCAGTACTGGTATCAACAAATAATGTAAAGCGATACCTAGCGCCAGTATTATCAGAGCTAGCTGGAATCGCGCCAAAAATATCACACAGTGTGGAAAATATGTGCAATTCAGGAACAAACGCCATAGTGTCAGGATTTTCATATATTGCATCTGGAATGGCCGATGTTGTGTTGATAACAGGTGCAGAGCAGGCAGAAAATCCAGGGCAAATCCTAGATTGGGATTCCTCTAGGGGTGAATTTCAGCATCCAATATTTTGGGGTACAATATTTACAAAATCCCACAAGAGAAAGTTTGGCACTACAGACGAAGAATTGGCATATGTCTCTGCACTAAATCACAAAAACGCTCAAGACAACCCATATGCGTATAATCCAAAGCAGTACACCATACAGGAAATATCTGAATCAAAAAGAATCACAGAAGATCTTAGACTGTTGGATTGTTCCCGTTCTTGCACTGGAAGTTCAGCAATTTTATTGGCATCAGAAAACGTGGCAAAAAAATACACCGACTCGCCAGTGTGGATTGAGGGCATAGGACAAAAAACAACATCTGCAGGTTTTACCAAAAACGACCTGACCAGCATAGAATCCACAATTCAGGCTGCAAATCAGGCATATTCCATGGCTAGAATCAGACCAAATAACATTGATGTTGTAGAGATTCATGATGCGTTTTCCGTATGCGAGTTAATGATTCTAGAAGACTTGGGAATTGTACCAAAAGGAAAAGCAGCCAAACTCGTACCAGAATTATACAATACCAATAACAAAAAAATTAATCCAAGAGGAGGACTGATGGGCGCAGGTCATCCGCTTGGCGCAACAGGAGTTGCACAAATTGCAGAGATAACATCGCAGCTCCAAGGATTATCGCAAAAAAGACAGGTGGAAAATGCAAAGATTGGACTTGTCCAAAACATGTCAGCAGCTGCCACATCTTCAACCGTATTGGTGCTAAAGAATTGAATTTCGAGTCAGAGCTAAAACAAGGACGATTCGTGGTAGGAAAATGCACAAAGTGTCACAATACAAACTGGCCTCCAAGTGAATACTGTTCAAAGTGTTTTGGTGAGTTATCCTATAGTCCAGTTAAAGAGCCTGGAATCGTGATAGAGTGGTCCTCAAAAGACGGTCAGACTTTTGGAATAGTGGAATTTGAAGGAATTAGAGTAATGGGAGCAATTCAAGGAACACCAAAACAAGGACAAAAGGCAAAGATCACAAATTGTACGTTTGATGGTTCCCCAAAATTCACATTCAGCGTATTTTGACTAAATGCTTTGATAATACAATAACCCGGCCTTCTATAAGCACCAAAACCATACAATATAGTTGTCAATCACAAAACTGCAAAAACCGATTCAAACAAAGGATAATGTCAAAATTGCAAGAACTAGGCGCCAGCGAGGATATCATTGGGAGGACACTCTGGTAAAACGATTCAATGGATTAGATAGTTGGAAAGGTTTCAGATTAGGTTCGCCAAGTGTTGGCTTGCCAGATATCCTAGCAGTAAGCAGCAAACATAGTACCATATTTACAATAGAAGCAAAATCAGGCACGACAAATTCCCTGACAGTACCATTTGATCAAATTATTCGATGTTTAAAGTGGGTTGACAATTTCGAGTTATACCATACCAGAGAGGTAATCTTTGCATTCAAGTTTTTGTCAAAAAAGAGAATAGGCCTTGGAGAATACGAAAAACGAGAATTACGTGAATACTACAAGGTCTGGGATAAATCAAAAAAGATAACAGACTTTGCATGTAATTACGATGGCACCACCTGGGCAATTATTGACGCAAAACGCCAAAGGTTGGATCTCAAGGATTACACAATGCCGTTTACCAGCAGGAATGCCAAGACGGAACAGCCTAGTGATAACAGTACAATTTAGAATAACTCTTTAATTATCCAAACACCATTACAATATCATGAGCTTTGAAGACTTTGTAGACGAGAGAATGCTTGTAAGCCATAACGTATTTGGCGACAAGGAAATGAAGATAAAGATTCTCGAAGTCTCAGACGAGCACCCTCCGGTACAGTGGAAATTTGGAAATAGGGTCAAGGTGAACAAAATTCTCATCACAATAAAACACCTGACAAACCAGCAAGTTGAGGAAGGCGAGTTCGATATTGATACAATAGAAAAAGAGCTCAAAGAGCGAAGCCATTATACTTCAACCAACAGATGGGTCTCAGTAAATGACATCAAAAACGGCTATGTGGTAAATTCAAAGCATGTAAATCTGATCTCAGATGCGGTTGCTCTGGAATACATTACGTTCTGAGCTACCAAAAACTATAAGAAAGTATTCCAAAATCATCAAATCATGTCTTCAAAGGAAATCTCCATTTCAGGCACGGATTATACTATTACACTAACGGATCAAATAGTAAATCAGGTCAACAACCTAAAATCACTATACAGTGCCGCATATGAAGACCCGGAAAGCTTTGAGCAAGTAAGTTCTGAAATCTCATCCACCATTAATGACATTGCAGCCCAAGCAGAACCACCCGTATCTGATGATGATTTGGATGGATTCATCCAAGAAATAATCCGAGTGGTAGACAAAAAGGCAGAGGAACTCAAAGAAGAGTTAGAAGGCAAGACTGCCAAGCCAAAAAAAGAGATCAAGCCTGCAAAAAAGTCAAAAAAATAAGCATCATTTTAGCAACAAATCAGCAAAAAACGTGCAGTTTTAGTTATATTATACTTTGAATTAACTATCCTAAATGAAGTCACATTGCGAATGCGGAATCTGCGGGCATTATGAGGAAAGTGAATGCCTATCCAAGGAATGCAAGTGTTGCATTAATTTCCATGTCAGGTCCGGCGCAAAAAAAGAAGACTAGTTTCTATAGCAACTACAGTTTTTTGATAAATGCCTTGAGCAGCCAATTATTTTATGATCCTTGCATCCGCACAAAACGCACTTTTTCTCTGACATTATCTTAGTATAGTTCGTACATGTTCTAATAGATTATTCTCTCGAAGTGATCTCAATATTGATAGTCGGAGATTCTTGAGGCGGAGCGGATCATCGGAATACAAGGGTGCCATCGTATCAATTTCTCGGAAAAACTCGTGATTTTCCAGGTATAGCCGTATAGGCTTTAACAAGTATTGGTATCCTTCAAGATCCTGTTTGTTTGCCTGCTGCTTGTTTGCTTGTAGTTTGTTTGCCAAAGCCAACAACAGTCCATTAGTCTTGGCAAGCTCACGCTTTATCGTATCCAAGTCTCCGGATTTATCGGATAAACTCTCCAGCATGTCATACGAATCAGATACTTGCTGCAAAACTCTTTTGAAGTAAGCATCCAGTTCTATCATTTTGTTTTGGTATAACACCACCATTGAAAAAGCTTGGTCCCATACCCTAACAATTCAAATTTAAACCAGTAAATCCGTGGCAATTTGTTGGAAGGCAATGCTTACCTCAAATGCATAGATCCCGCATGCGGGCTAGAATATCCAATCAATTCTAGAAATATAGAATGCGAGCGAGGCCACCTACTAGATGTCAAATACAAAAACAAGCCCTCTCTAGAACTAAAAGAGTTATTTTACACCAGACGAAACTCGCAAGGAAACATTTTCAATGAAAGCGGAGTCTGGCGATTTAGAGAATTATTGAATTTCTGCCAGGTAGATACAGGTAACAAAGAAGAATGCTCCAAGTATTTGGTATCTTTAGACGGGGCAGAAGGCAGACAATCAAAACCATACCAAATGTCCAAAGTTGCAGATTTTATCGGAATAAACCATGATGGATTGTGGCTCCAGCCAGAAGGATACAACCCAAGTGGCTCTTTCAAGGACAATGGTATGTCAACTGCAGTTACACACGCAAAACTAATTGGCGCGAAAAAGGTGATCTGTGCATCCACTGGCAATACCTCAGCAGCTGCTGCAATGTATGCAGCAAATGAAAACATGCAATGTGATGTCTACATTCCCGCAGGACAAATCGCGCCAGGAAAACTATCACAGGCGTACCAGTTTGGAGCACAAATAGTCCAGGTTCAGGGCAATTTTGATGATGCATTGGCAAAATCGCTAGACGATGCGAAACACCATGACGGCTATACGGTGAATTCCGTAAACCCGTTCAGAATTGAAGGACAAAAAACTATTCCGTATAGAGCAATAGAATATCTCAATTGGAATCCACCGGACTGGATTGTATATCCAGGCGGAGCTCTAGGAAACATTTCCAGCTGTGGAAAGGCTTTGATGGAATTGTACGAGTGGGGCTGGATTAAAAAAGTGCCAAGAATTGCTGTGATAAATTCCGAAGGCGCAAGCACATTATATGATTTGTACAATGGCGAGTTCCAAGGAAAAAATCTCCGATGGAATGGAGGAAAACCAGACACTCAGATGATCAAAGACTATTACTCTCATCTAGACAAGCAAGGAATCAAACCAAAGACAAAGGCAACCGCCATACAAATCGGCAGACCGGCAAACATTCTCAAAGGATTGCGAGCACTAGAATTCACAAATGGAGTAGTAGAAAAGGTATCAGATGCAGAGATGCTTGATGGCATGTCCATAGTTGGATTAAACGGATTTGATTGCGAAATGGCATCTGGTGCATCACCGGCTGGCATCAAAAAGCTAGTAGAAAAAGAAATCATCAAAAAAGACGACATCGTAGTCGGAATTCTCACGGGAAGGCAAAAGGATTCCAGTTTACCAGTTGATTACCACAACAATCCTCAAAATAGATTTGCAATTCCACCAAGAGACTAGGCACAATTTTACAACATTAGTTTATTAGATGACAGACACAACTCTTACCATATAATTGGCAAGTGGTTCTAAGAAGGCAGTCTATGCTGCCCTGTTTGGAAATTTAGGCATAGCAATTACCAAGTTCGTTGCTGCATTTGTCACAGGAAGTACGGCAATGTGGGCAGAGGCGTATCACTCTGCATCAGATACGTTTAACCAGATTCTGATTCTATTTGGCATCAAAACTAGCGCCAAGGCGGCAAGTCATCAACACCAGTTCGGACATGGAAGGGAGTTGTTCTTTTGGTCCTTTATTGTGGCTACAATGATCTTTGGTATTTCTGGCATACTATCGCTAGACCAGGGCGCAACATCATTACTGAGCGAAATGCACCAGATTAGAAATTCAGAGATAAACTATATCATTTTGGCAATAGCGTTTGGCTTTGAGGGAAATGCATTACGTGTAGCACTAAAGCAGTTCACTAGAGAAATCCGAGAAAAAGGAGAAAAGATCAGTTTTGGTACAATGGTAGAGCATTTCAAGGAAAGCAAAGACATTGCGCTTTTGACTGTTATAGTTGAGGACTCGGCAGCAATTCTTGGAATACTTGTTGCCGCGTTGGGGATATTTCTATCCGACGTCACTGGAAATGCAGTCTTTGATGCAATAGCGTCTTTGATTATTGGTGGAATACTGATGTTCTTTGCGTTTTTCCTGGCAAAGGAAAACCGAGGTCTGCTAATTGGAGAATCTGTAACAAATCGAGAATACAAAAAAATTGTAAAATCAATCCAGGAGATTCCAGAAGTCAACAGATTAATATCAATGAGAACAATGCATTTGGGCCCAGAAGATGTCCTAGTGGGATTGCAGGTAAACTTGGTGGATAACCTAGACACTGACAAAATAGAGTCAGTCACAGATGCCATAGAGCAAAAAATCATGCAGGTGATTCCAAATACGAATCGAGAGCATATTTTTGTTGAAATAGAGCGGGAAAGAAAAACCTAGACTTTTTTGGCAAAGAATTGTTCCAGTGCCTTTTTCTTTTCTTCCATGTGAAATAGCGATTCAGTGTGCGCAAACGCCTCATCGTGTGGTCTTTGGAATAACATTGCCTGCATTAGCATGTGATTTTCTGGAATAACAATACCAGTTTGATCATCAGAGTAAACCATTTTCACAGTATCACCAATTGTCTCCATCATGTTTGCGTGAATGTGAATCATGTTGGTGTCCTTAAAGCTAAATTTCATGGATTCTGCGGCATCACGAATTTGTTTGGTTCCTTTTGCAGACCATAATGTAGCTACACCATATTCGTCCTTATACAAGTCCAAAATCTCAGACGGTTTTGGTGCAGTATCTCTGAATCTGATACTCATCATGTGAACATGCATCTGTCGCGTAGGTACCTTGATTGCCTGGATGAACAGAGGGGTATCTTTTCCCATGTAGGATTTTACATCGTCTTGGTGGTGTGGGTTTGGAGATAATTCTATGGTATCTGGAACCGACTTGTCTGTCTGCTCAAGGTCTGCCCATCTCCTAACTAGTATGGCATCAAATCTAACCAACTGAGAGCCGTATTTTTCCCGCAACGGTTGTAGAATTCTTCCCATTCCGGTGACATTGCAACTTCCTTGCATGACATGTTTTTTTCCAAACGCCTCTTTGTAATTGACACGGGAATTGAATAGTAAATCTGACACACGCTCATCGCCAAAGACAGATTCACCGCCTTGGTAAATCGCCATTACTCCCTTTGGCTCATATAGTTGCTTTTTGTTGGTGTAACCTGTACCACCTGGTGCGCCATCAATTACCAGATCACAGTTAGATAATGCATCTTCGATGCTTCCAGCAATTTTATAATTTTTAAAAGAATCAATGTTTTTTTGAGGAACATAAACGTCGAATCCGCGAGAGATTGCGTCATTTACCTTTTCATCTGGCGAAAACTTGCCGACTCCGATTACCTTGATTTGAGGATCGTCTTTAATGAACTGGGCGATTCTGTTCCCAATGGAACCATACCCATTGACAAAGACTCGCTTCATGTTATTTTCCGACAGGCCGGGATTTATTTAGATTTCACAAAACTCAAAACAACTAAATGCATCCAGACTGGAATCACATTATTGTTACATGCTCCATCTCTAGGAATAGGTGCAGGAATTGCAGCTGCCGTCATTATTGGAGTGTTTTTCGTTCTAAACATGCCGATTACAGATCAAGGCTTTAAGGTAAATGACATCAAAGAGGTTCAACCAGAACCGCAAGATGCCACACCGCAGCAGGTACAAATGACGGTATTTTCTGAAAACGGCTCACCCATTCTTGGCGATGTAAATGCGCCAATTACAATAGTAGAGTTTGGCGATTACCAGTGTTTTTACTGCAACAAGTTTTTCCATGAAACAGAAGACCAGATAAACGAAAACTACATCAAGACTGGCAAGGCTAAGCTGATTTTCAAAGACTTTACCATAATTGGTGCAGATTCTATAGTGTCAGCACATGCAGCCCATTGCGCAAACGAGCAAGGAAAATTCTGGGAATACCACGATACACTATACAAAAACTGGAACGGCGAGAACAATGGATGGGCATCGGCTGACAACCAGTTCAGGTTTGCAAAGGAGGTAGGACTGGACGAGAACGCATTCACTGAATGCATGTCTAGTGAGAAATACAAGCCAACAATACAAGCAAGCTCAAATGATGCAAAAACGCTAGGCCTGACAGGAACGCCGGCCTTCTTTATCATCGGTCCAAACAACAAGATAGTCAAGATCCCAGGTGCGCAACCGTATGACGTGTTTGTAAATATTTTAGACTCTAACGACCTTAAAAAATAATGGAATTCAAGTGCGTCGATGAATGTTCGCAGTGTTGCATAGAACGCGAGTATTATCCAACAAAAAAATTTGGCAAAATAGGAGTCTTGGTTTTGCCAGAGGAAAAACAAAGAATAGAATCATTTGCAAAGGATCTTGGAATTCACATCGACATCATACCCAGAATAGGATTATCCAATGGTGGCAAAGGTCCGGAAAAAATAATCGCGTATCAAATGATGGGAAAAGATCAAAATGGAAACACATGTCCGTTTTTAGACAAGAATGCAAAATCTCCACATGGTGGATTTGCCTGTAAAATATACAACCAAAGGCCGCTTGCATGTAAAGCATATCCGCTGATTGAGACATCACCAATTACTTTGGACCAAAAATGTAAGTTCTGCCAGACTTGTCCCACTGCAGATTCCAATCTAAATTCCGAAATAGAATCTCTAATCCAAATACAACATAAAATGAATGCAGATATGCCAACAATATGGCGCTATGCGACAGGGATAGGAGAGCCAGATGATCTACAGGTCATGAAAAAAGGCTGGATCAAACAATAATATTCAAAACGACGAAATCCGCAACATATCAAATCCAAGCAAATTCATAGATCTTACTTGATGGTTCAGCGGATTTAGCTAACAACCCTTATATTCAAAAATCCGAAGCTTAGCTCATGGCAGCAGGTATTGATGATATTGCCATTTACATTCCACGCTTGTTTGTAGATTCTACGGATTTTGCCAAGGCACGAGGCGTAGACCCAGTAAAGCTAAAGCAGGGATTAGGTATATCACGCATGGCAATAGTGGATTCAAACCAAGACCCAGCATGCCTGGCGGCAAATGCATGCCTCAAGATAATGCAAAGAAACAAGCTCTCGCCAAATGACATCGGAAGATTATACGTAGCAACCGAATCATCGCTTGACGAGTCCAAGGCTCTAAACTCGTATGTTATTGGAATGCTAGAGCAGGTCTACGGAGAGGGCTCTTTTGAACACTGTGGAGGAATAGAATGCAAGTTCGCATGCGTTTCAGGATCATATGCATTATACGATAATGCCAACTGGATCAGAGCAGGAGAGGCGGAGGGAAAACACGCCCTAGTTGTAGTGTCAGATATTGCAAAATACGACATGGGTTCAACTGGAGAATATACCCAAGGGGCCGGAGCAATCACAATGTTGCTAAACGATAATCCAAGACTACTCCAGTTTGATTCCAAGGTTACATCAACTTCGATTAAAAACGAGTACGACTTTTACAGACCATTCGGAAAGGAAACCCCGATTGTCCACGGACAATACTCTAATCTACTATACCTAATCCAAGTCAAAAAAGCCTTTGAATCATACAAGAAAAAGGCAAACGATATTGGCATGATCACTCTAAAGGAAGGAGAAACCATATTGGATCATATCGATTATCTCTGCATGCACTTGCCATATGCTAACATGGGCAAAAAGGCTCTATCGTATTTGCTGAGAAGGGAATGGCGTAGCCTTCCAAGATGGAAAAGAATTGTAGAGCAGACAGGTATGGAAGAACCAGTACCAAAGGACCCAAGAGGAACAATAGAATCGATTCTTGCTGACGAAGAATACATGGGCAAGGACCACGAATTCAATAAATTATTCACAAGAACAAAAGAATACCAAGCATTTTACGAGGACAAGCTTGCAAGCTCTTTGATTGCATCATCAATGATTGGCAATTTGTACACGGCATCACTGTACCTAGGATTTAGAAGTTGTCTAGAATTTGAATTCCAAAAGGGAGTAGACCTAGAAGGAAAAAGATTCGGATTTGGTTCGTATGGAAGTGGAAGTAGTGCGATGGTATTTTCAGGCGTAATTCAACCATCATACAAGGAGATTGTAAAGAACATGAACTTAGAGGCAGAGATTGGCGAGCGCGTCAAACTATCACTAAAGGACTATGAGGAAATTCATGAAAACAAACGTACACCGACAGAAAGCATGCTGACTGGCAAAAACGAGTTTGTCCTAGTTAGCGTGGAAAAATCTCCAGAAAGCCGCGGAGAACGTAAGTACGTATTTTGTGAATAACCACAATTCAGACGCGTGATTTTTCAAATCATGGATGAGCCAAACCCAATCAAAGATCTTTTGTATAAAACGCTAGATTCCATACCAAACAACATCAAAAGAATCTCAGATGACTCAAAATCTCTCATAAAAGAGATTTTTACAAATTCCAATATTGATTCGCTTGAAGGGGATAAAACAGAGAACTATGAGAAATTTGCAGAATCATTAATGCATTATCTACTCACCAATGCACTAATCCCAAGTCAGAGAAAGATCGCTCCGGCAGAGACAGAACTAGATGTTGTAATACCAGACATCAGAACAATGAGAACGTCAAGTAGAGACGTCATCATATTGGTATTTCCAAAGACAGATAACAAAAAATCAATAGAGAATAGATTGGAAAAAATCAACATCGTCCAACCTAACAAAGAAAACATCTGGTTGATTCAAAAATCATCATTTGACTTGCCATACAAAACATACGAGATAGTAGGAAACGGTTCATTTGCCAACATACTTGACGACATCAAGAACTTTATGATTGGGAAAACTCAATCAAAATTCAAAATATTCAAAGTCTAGACAAGATATTATTTTGCTTCAGTATTTTCGATGCGTCCTCGACCGGATTTTGTGAGTTCGGGAATTTACATAATACATCAATTCCACTTAACGATGTCAGGTTTGACTCTAGATCGTCCAAACTGTACCCGTCCGCATCAGTCTCACTAAGTACAAATCCAACAATCTTGATTCCATATTTTTTGCAAACATTGATTGTAAGCAGAGCATGATTCACACTGCCCATTTTTGTACCAGATACCAAAATCGTTTCAAGATTAAGATCTTTTATCAAATCGGCCACAAAATAATCTCGCATTATTGGGGTCATGATGCCACCAATTCCTTCAACCAGCATCACATTGTGTTTGGATTGTAACTTTTCAAAGATTGACAAGACAACGTCAACATCAATCGTTTTACCAAGTTTTTTTGCTGCCATAAAAGGCGATGTCGGAATTGAAAAAAAGTATGGATTTATGAGATTTTGATTATCGACTGAACCAGAATATTTTACAAGCAATTCAACATCTTCGGATTGTATTGTGTGGTTTCTTGTCATCCCGGTTGCAAATGGCTTCATCACACCAACATCAATTCCGGATTGACGCATGAGGTTTGCCAATGCAGCAGTAAAAACAGTCTTGCCCACGCCCGTATCTATGCCCGTAACAAAAAATGACTTCATTACAAAAACCCCACACATTCAGGAATTAATCTATTTCATCGCTTGATTATTAAAATGAAAATTCTCATCAATACCATGACTGGCTCGATTTGGCATCCATATACACAGATGTCAGAATGGAAATCATTTCCAAACATAGTCAAAGGGAATGGATTTTGGTTGGTTGATTCCAATGGGAATAGATACCTTGATGGTGTGGCAAGCATGTGGTGTAATGTCTGGGGACATTCCAAAAGAGAACTAGTATCCACAATAAACTCACAGTCAAAAAAGATCATCCACTCCTCATTGTTTAATCTTACAAATGACCAGGCAGAAACACTAGCCAAAAAGCTGGTCAAAATATCACCAGGAATGAACAAGGTGTTTTATTCAGATAATGGGTCTACAGCGATGGAGATTGCCTTCAAAATCGCAATTCAATATTGGCAAAATATTGGCCAAAAAAACAAGACCATGTTTGCCACTTTGCAAAACGGATACCACGGAGACACATTCGGCACAATGTCCGTAGGATTTGTCCCGTCATTTTTTGCAAAATTTAGAAAAAACATGTACAAAACAATTCAAATTCCATTTGAGAATAGCTACAGAGTGTCAAACATTGATGAATATTATTCACAGACACTAAACAAAATAGAAAAACAATTATCAAAAAATCATACCATTGCGGCATTTATTATGGAAAGTGGTGCTCAGATTGCTGGCGGCGTCAACATATACAAAGATAGATTCCAATCAGCTATAAGCAAGATTTGCAAAAAATACAATGTATTGTTTATTCTAGACGAAATAGCGACGGGATTTGGCAGACTAGGATCTCTAGTAGAATACAAGACACAAAAAAGTACACCTGATATTGTTGCGTTTGGAAAAATGCTGACTGCTGGATATCTCCCAATGGCTGCAACACTCGTGTCAAAAGAGATCTATGATTCGTTTTTAGGAGAATATGGCCAAATGAAGCACCTATACCATGGACACACATTTACCGGAAATACCATGGCATGTGCCGTCGCAAGCAAAAACCTAGACATGTATCAAAAAACAAAACTCATCTCCAAAGTAAACCAGTCCGCAATACACCTACAAAAACGCCTAGAAGAATTCTGGCAAATTGACGCAGTTGGTGACATCAGGCACAAAGGAATGCTTGCGGCAATTGAGCTAGTCTCAGACAGGACAAAAAAGACGCCAATCTCATTTGCAAAATCTACGAATAAAATAATATTTGATGAGGCAAAAAAGCACAAGATCTACCTAAGAACGCTAGGAAACATTGTCATGATAATACCACCTCTGGCAATTCCTCAAAAAGATCTGGACTTTCTCATTGATGGCACTATTCAGACCGTCAAAAACGTATCAAAACAATTGTAAACCATGCATCAGAACCAAGTTAACATTTAAAATCTCTATTAATGAAAACCAACTACATTGTCTTTACAGATACTAGATTTACAAAACAAGGTCCTTGATGGGAAGAAATTAACTTCGTCAGAGCTTGAAATTCTTATCAACACATCAGATCTGAAGGCATTATCGGATTCCGCAAATAAAATCACCAGAGCATTTCAGGGAAACAAAGTTGATGTAGAGCAGCTTGCCAACATCAAAAAGAATTACTGCAGTGAAGACTGCGTTTTTTGTGGCCAGTCAGCGTTTTTCAACACCGGAATAGACAGTTATCAATTATTACCTGCAGAGGAAATTTTACAAATGGCAAAAAAAGCAAAAGAGCAAGGAGCGGAGTCATATTGTTTGGTTGCAGCATGGCGACAACCATCGGATGTAGATTTTATCAAGGTTTGTGACATCATAGCACAGATCAGAGACACTGTTGGCATCTCAATAGAATGCAGTCTAGGATTTCTGACACAGTATCAAGCAAAAAGGCTTAAAGAATTAGGAGTCAAAAGATACAATCACAATTTAGAAACAGCGAGATCAAAATTTCCGCAAATATGCACTACCCATACATATCAAGATAGATTAGATACGCTAGAGATTGCGCGCAACGCAGGTCTTGAGTTATGCACTGGTGGCATCATCGGCATGGGCGAAACCAGAGCCCAAAGATTGGAGCTGATCACAGATCTGGCAAGAATAGAACCAGAAGAAGTGACAATAAACCTCCTAGTGGCCATTCCAGGCACACCCTTGGAGTTGCAGACGCCGATATCGTTTGAAGAGATATTGCGAGTGTTCGCAGTTACTAGATTTGCATTGCCAAAATCAATCATCAAGATTTCCGGAGGCCGTGAGGTACACTTGGAAGATTCCGGTGAAGAGTTGCTACTAAGTGGTGCAAACGGCATAATCAGTGCAGGATATCTCACTTTGGGCGGAAATCCGATGAACAAGGACCTCGAAATGATAAGAAAAATCAACCTTGAAGCAAAAGCTTGACTATATCTCCAAGAAACTGGATGAGCTGAAAAGCCAAAATCTGCATCGCATCTTAAAACACGTCAAAATTAACGGCCCATTCATTTCAATAGGTGCAAAAAAACTGGTGAATTTTTGCTCAAATGACTACCTCGGATTATCAAGCGGAAAAATAACACCAAAACAACTCCAGTCAAGCTCAAGGTTGGTATCTGGAAATGACGAATCATTTCTAAGACTGGAAAAAAAACTCGCCACTCATAAATCCAAGGAATCTGCGCTGATATTCCCAACTGGATATATGGCAAACATTGGCGCAATACCTGCACTTGTCGATAATTCCTCTACAATATTTAGCGACGAGCTAAACCATGCAAGCATTATTGAAGCGTGTCGCCTAAGTAACGCCAAGGTTATTGTATACAGACACAACAATGTCGAGGATTTAAGAAAAAAAATATCCAAAACCAAAGGAAGAAAATTCATCATAACAGAAGGAATATTCAGCATGGATGGAGATTATGCCAATCTAAATGAGATATCAGAGATTGCGCAAAAAACAGATTCCATTATCATAATGGATGACGCTCATGGTGACTTTACCGTGGGCAAGGATGGAAAAGGCACGCCGAATCATTTTGGCGTCAAAAATGTGGACGTGTATGTCAGCAGCCTGAGCAAGGGCCTGGGCTCTTTTGGTGGATATGTAACGTCAACTGGTCCTGCGATTGATCTATGCATAAACAAGGCTCGTTCTTTTATCTACACGTCTGCATTGCCGTCGTTTTTGGTGGAGCTGTCAATGTCCAGACTAAAACAAGACAGAAAAAAATCGCAGCAAAAACTGGAACAAAATGTATTACAAGTATCATCCGGATTAAAACAAATCGGATACGATATCAAATCAAAAACTCACATCATCCCAATTATAATAGGAAATGAGAAAAAAACTATGGAATTCGGCAAATTCATGTATAAGAATGGTATTTTTGCACAGCCAATCAGATACCCTACCGTACCAAAAAACAGTGCAAGATTGCGAGTTTCAGTTACTGCGTGGCTTTCAAAAACACAGATTGATGATGCGTTATCAATATTTGAGAAGGCAGGCAAAAAGTTCGATTTATTCTAGGTAAAGCCCATAAGCGCCGGTGAACCGACATATACAGCAACAGCAATTATGATTCCAAGCGCGATTCCAACTATAATGAATCTCTTGTTCATTATTTTATCAACAAATTAGTTAGATAAAAAGCAATACAACACTTGTAAAATCTGGAACAATGCTTTAATAAAAAAATGAAACAATTGTGTCATGGCAGACGTAACAATAGCAATTGCGGCAGTTGCAGGACTAGGTTCGTTTTTAGCTCCGTGCATTTTGCCAGTGATTCCCGCGTTTTTGGCCTATATTTCTGGGACAACGATTAATGATCTGCAAAAAAATAATGGAACCGTCAATGTGTTATCAAGCAGACTAAACATATTGATGAACACAGTATTTTTTGTTCTCGGCTTTTCTGTAGTGTTCTCGGTGTTTGGCGTAATTTTGAACAGTGTTTTATCAAATAACGTAACAGGGTTGACTACGAGTCTCAATCAGATAGGTGGAATCATCATTATCGGATTTGGCTCGTTCATGATACTATCAAGCAAAATAAACAGATTGAATTTAGAGAAAAAAATTCTTCCAAAAGGAGGAAAAAGCAGCTATCCGCTGTCATTTGTTTTTGGCTTAGCATTTGCCACAGGTTGGACTCCATGTATTGGACCAATTTTGGGAAGCATACTCACACTTGCGGCAACTACGCCAGGACATGCATTCACATTATTACTGGCATATTCATTTGGATTAGGAATTCCATTCATCCTGATGGGAGTATTTTTCTCAAGAATGACTCGAGTAATACGAGCAATAAGTAAACACCTCAGGTATTATTCTTGGATAATGGGCTCTTTTATCATATTATTAGGAGTCCTAGTGCTAACAAACCAGCTTGCCACAATTGCTAGTTTTCCTATTTTGAATAATGTGTTGTTGAGTTGATATTATGAAATCCGAGATAAAATCCGCAATAATTATGGGAGTGATAGTAGTCGGAATAGTGGCAGGTCTTGGTGCCTATTTTATGTCACTAGAGCAGCCAAGCAATACTCAACAAACAACAACAGACAAGTCCGGCTTTAAAAAAGCCCCGGAACTACAGGGGATTGCAGGCTATATCAACACAAACGCAGATGAGCTCAAAGAAAAGATCAAGGGCAAAGTCGTTCTATACGATATCTGGACATACAGCTGCATAAACTGCCAGAGAACCCTACCGTACATTACAGCATGGGATGAAAAATATTCAGATAAGGGCCTAGTCATCATAGGAATCCATTCTCCAGAGTTTGAGTTTGAAAAAGACATCACTAATGTGAAATTAGCAACGCAAAAGTTTGGCATCAAGTATCCCGTTGTACTAGACAATGACATGGAAATATGGCACTCATTTGACAATCATTACTGGCCAAGAAAATATCTTGCAGATGATCAAGGATACATCAGATACGACCACATTGGCGAAGGAAACTATGACGAAACCGAGAAAAAAATCCAAGAGCTGCTCCAAGAACGATCACAGAGACTCGGACTGCAGGTTGCACCTCCACAACCACTAGTAAACATCAAAGAGGAGCATCCCGAGACAAACACTCCAGAGATTTACTTTGGATACAACTATGCATCCGGAAGAAACCAGTTTGGAAATCCAGAAGGATTCAATCCAAACAATGATGTCAAATACACAGTTCCTCAAAACATACGCCAGAACAATTTCTATCTTGATGGCACGTGGAAGAACTTGGCAGACAAGATGATCCTAGTATCAGATACTGGAAGAATTATTCTGCCATATTCTGCAAAACAAGTAAACATTGTAGCTGCTGGAAAATCCGATCTGTCAATATACCTAGATGGAAAGCCGCTTGATAAATCAAAATACGGCGCAGACGTATCACAGGATGGAATTGTATCAACTACAGATTCCAGACTATACAATATTATCCGAGATACAGAGCAAGTAAATCACGTTCTGGAGATACAAGCAACGTCAGGCCTTGAAATGTACACATTTACCTTTGGCTAGGTGTAACCGCACTGTATTGTAACCAAGGTGACACATACCATGGTTACAAATTTGTTTAAAACTAATTTTTCAAGCACATATAGAATATGGGGTCACTAAGCGACAAATGGAATGATTTTGGACGTTCTGAGAGCCTGACTCAAAAAATAGTAGACAAGGTAAAGCCAGATGTACCACTAAAAAACAAAATCGATGTCGCACAAAAAAACCTCCAATTACAAATAGTCAAGCTAGACGGAATCTCCCAGAAAATAAAGCAAAAAAATGACTACATTTTCAACAAAATAGTATCTGCACAAAAATCAAACAACAATTTGCACGCAAAGGCGTACGCAACCGAACTATTAGAAATTAGAAAAATGCACAACATGGTAAATGGTGCAAAATTAGCACTGGAACAAATCCAGCTCAGACTAAACACAGTATCAGAACTTGGCGACATAGTAGTGACATTGAGTCCATGCATGTCTGTAATCAAGGGATTAGGCAACTCATTATCTGGAATAATGCCAGAGGCCACATCATCAATGCAGGACTTGTCCCAAATATTGGGAGATGTATTGACTGGATCATCAATGAATGCATCAGATACTACAATTTCCACATACAGTGCAAACTCTGACACTTTGGCAATTCTAGAAGAAGCCCAATCAGTCATTGAAGGACAGGCAAGAGCAAGTATTCCAGAGCCACCAGCAAGCGTTGCAAGCGGCCAAGTGCGAAGAGAATCAATCATTTAGATTTCTTTTTGCTTTTCTCAATCAGAATTTTCTTGATTCTAGATATTGTAGGATAGCTGTAGCCTCGTCTTCTGTAATTTGAGATCATCATTTTCCAGTTTTTGAGCCGCCATTGTGCCTGCTCGTTTGTCACAGAGTGAATCTCTTTTTGGATTATGCTTTTTCTGCCAACCTTTAGAACACCCGCATCTTTTGCAGACCATCGATTTTTTGCAAATTTTAGTCCAGATAGTATTTCTTCAATAGGCATTTCTTTGAAACAGTCTTCAATTATGCGCAAATCCGCATCTGATGGCTTTTTTTGCACCGTAAATCGAATTTCGTCCACATTAGAAAAGAAACTCTCATTTCTTAATAGAATCAAGATAAGCTAGTTTTAACAAACTACCCACCAGAAACAATAGAATTGAACATGAAAGATAAAAAAGCGATCAACAAATTCTGAGATTGGTTTAATAACCCAGATTAGGCGTAAATTTAACATGAGTAAGATTATGCATGCAGCAATCTTTTCCATCGTTGTACTGATGTTTGGAACGATTGTATCTGTAATTGATCCAGTTCCAGATGCATCTGCCCTACAATCACGTGGACATTGGCTAAAAGATGTTGGAACATGGCTAAAACACAGAGCACCATCAAAAATCTGTGGTGACCAACTTTGCGACTCTCTAAATGGCGCATCAATCGGCCTGAGAAAAGCTCAGATCGACAGAGGATTCCCACGATAAACTAGAATCCCTCTAATCTTAATTTTTAATATAATTAAAAAAATAGGATTTATTGTCCTTTAATTTTCAGTAATTCTGGATTTGTGTAGGTATCATATGGTGACGTGTGTGTACGATATTTCTGATGCCACTTTGTATATGATGCTCCATCACACAGTTTGTCGCCGCATGCGTCATTTCCGAACCAATACGAATAGTGGTGTCGGTGTATTTTCTTGACCTGAGACTTCATAGCTTCTGCATACTGTCCAGATTCGACTGCTGTGATTATTGATACTGACAATAATACACTTATTGCCATTAATGCTACTAATTTGAGCATGTTTTGGCTGAATTTTTTGTATTAATTAACCAATCCATTATTTGATATTTCTAAATTCGAATTTAGA
>RHCX01000041.1 GCA_010028495.1 Nitrososphaeria archaeon
AATAGAAACATCAACTTTACCAACGTCTGCATAAAACAGTGCGGATTTTGTGCATTCAGTAGAGACTTTAGAGAAGAAGAAGGATACTTTTTGCCAACAGAAGAAATTGTGCGACGCGCAAAAGAAGCTCATTCACTTGGTGCAACAGAAGTCTGCATTCAAGCAGGACTTCCACCAGACATGGATTCAAAAACGTATGAGAATATTTGTCGCGCAATCAAGTCCGAAGTCCCAGACATTCACATTCATGGATTTTCTCCAGAAGAGGTACTGTACGGTGCAACCCGCTCCAATGTCTCCATCAAAGAATATCTGATGAGATTAAAGGATGCCGGAGTCAACACCCTACCAGGTACTGCAGCAGAAATCTTGGACCAGAAAATGCGTGACAAGATCTCTCCTGGAAGAATAAGTGTCAATGACTGGGTGGATGTAATCAAGACAGCCCACAGCATTGGAATCAACTCTACATCAACCATAATGTTTGGACATATCGAAACCCCAGAAGATAGAGTAAAGCACATTGCAAAGATACGAGAGATACAAAAGGAAACTGGAGGATTTACGGAATTTGTCCCGCTTAATTTCATCCACACAGAAGCGCCAATGTATGCGCACCAATTACATGAAGGAATCAGAACGGGAGCGTCCGCAAACGATGTTCTGCTGACTCATGCCATATCAAGAATAATGCTAAACAATCACATCAACAACATCCAGATGTCGTGGGTAAAGGAAGGCCCTAAGATGGCTCAGGTCCTGCTAAAATGGGGTGCAAACGACTTTGGAGGAACTCTTATCAACGAATCCATTTCCACTTCTGCTGGCGCATCATTTGGACAATTGTTAAAGCCAAAAGAGATGAGAAGGCTGATTCGCGAAACGGGCAGAATTCCGGCACAAAGAAACACAGCGTATGAGATCCTCAAAAGATACGATGTTGAATCCGACGAGGATGAGCTAGACAGAATACAAGACACTTCGCAGTTTGGCTCTTACTTTGAGCTGGTCAAGCTGGACAAGTACAGATACAAAAATCCAAGGGCAAACTAGTTGTCAATATGCAGTGATGTCATTTCCTTTGCTGCCAAATCTGGCGCAGACGAATGCGAGTCTGTTTTGTGTACCAAAAAGACAATCACCATTCGTATAACCGATTCCGAGATAGCCGAGATAAAGGAAAATTATTCCAAGTCAGTCGGGGCTCGCATCATCAAGGACAAAAAAATAGCGTCAGCCCAGTCCACAATACTAGATCACGCCAAGATAGTCACAGAAGCATTACATTCTGGAAAGAACTTGGCGCGACGAGAGTTTTGGGATTCTTTTCCTGGCAATTCCAAGATAACACCAATAGAGAAAACCAATGATTCCAAATTGTGGAATCTGGATTCGACCAGAACAATCGAGATTGCCCAAATTATGATAGACTCTGCTGCTCACAAAGCAATTACCAGAATTTCAGGTTCACTAAACATTGTCTGCGATGATTTTGAAATCCAAAATACATCAGGATTATGCAGGTCGGAAAAATCCACCTATATTTCCGGTGTGATCAATGCCGATTCCGAGATAACATTCCCAGTGTCCGGCATAGGTCAGGTAAACTCGAGGACTCTGGATTCCTTTGATCCTGCCAAAATAGGCTCAGATGCTGCCCAAATGTGCGTAAATTCGCAAGACCCAGACACCATACTACCTCAAACAACAAGCATAATCTTTGATCCCCTAGCAGCTGGAGAATTGCTGTTTTTTGTTCTAGGCCCGAACTTTAATCTAAAAACGTATTCCGAAAAAAAGAGCTGTTTTTCCAACATAGGGGACAAAGTTGCAGTAAACGAGCTGAGTGTCATAGATGATCCACACGCCCCAAACAGTCTTGGAGCAAAGTCATTTGATGATGAAGGAGTTGCAACAAGACCAATCCACCATATCAAAAACGGAGTTTTTGAAAATGTTTATTCCGATACGTATAACGCATCAAAAGAAAACACAATGTCATCTGGAAATGCATGTAGAATCGGAGTTCCTCTTGGAAGATCAGCAGATCCTATTCCGATTTCTGCGCCACACAACCTAACTATTTTACCAGGAAATCAAAGCAGGGATGAAATTATCAGAAATACAAAAAACGGAATTCTGGTAGGCAGATTATGGTATACTTATGCAGTAAATCCAATCAAAGGAGATTTCTCATGCACTGCTCGAAGTGGAATATTTCAGATTAAAAATGGGCAGTTATTTCCAATCAAGTCAGTTCGAATAATCCATAATCTACCAATACTGCTCCAGAATATTTCCGCAATCGGCAATGACTCCAAGGTTGTCTTGCCGTGGGCAGGTATGCCAATCACATGCCCTACCATAAAATGCGATGGAATCTCAGTATCATCCATTTAGAGCAAGATTAATTATTACACCATAGTGACAACAGAATATGTGCGAAACCATGGATGAAATTCATGCGGTTCAGCTTGCAAACATCATAGCAAAGAGGCGAGCTGCAAGTATCGCAAAACAGATTCCTGCAGTGGCCTAAAACATTCCCAAACCAGCCACGATTATGATTAAACTGTGCTATTACACGACATCATTTCAGAATCACCTCTAGTTGTGTGTACGATTTTACGCTTGAATTCCAAAAACTGCCTATTAGTAGGCCGGGTTTAGCTCAAAAAAATTTACTGTAAATCAAAAATTTCACAAGCTAACTTTAATTAAGGTAAAGTACGGTACCATACTGTACAGATGAAAGCACGACTCACATACATTCCACTCGAAGTAGCCGATCAGTTAGGCAGTTTCATCATACAGCGCGATGCCCAAGTAATGGATGCAGTAAAGGCAAGAGCCAAAGACTTTAGCACTCTGACCCTGATCAAACTTCTCTACCAAGTAAGTTGCCGTCCAATGACATTTACTGATTTGTATATGAGCTCAAAAATACGAATGAAGAGATCTTTTCTGAATTATCTTCACTTATGTATTGACTACAATTTTCTAAATAGAGAACCATTTGGAGATTCTGTTTATTATTCCATAACAGAGCGCGGCAGAGTAATGCTAGGTTTGTTCCTACAGAAAGATAATTAGTTGCTACAAAATTCCCAGAATCAGTGGCAAGAATTCTAGATGAAACGGTATATGAAATAAAAAAGATCCCAATCAAAAGCCCGATAATATTTGCAGGCTTTGTCGGTCCGGGCCTTGCAGGACCATTATCTGTTGGATACATCATTGAAAAACTCAAACTGCAGGAAATAGGATATCTACATTCCAGATATTTGCCTCCATCTACAGTATTCATGCAGGGAAGACTACGACATCCGTTCCGATTCTACTCTAACAAAAAAGGAAGCATTTGTGCAATAATCTGCGAAGTCACCCTAAAGGCAGAAGGACTATACAACATAGCATCCATAATTTTGGACTGGGCTCAGAAAAAGGGCTGTAAGGAACTAGTTGTATTAGACGGAGTGGCCTCAGAAGAGCACGACAACCAGACATTTTGTGCTGCAGAGCAAGACCTTTGCAGAATAATGCAGGACAAGCAGATTTCAATGATTACTCAGGGATTCATCACAGGTATCCCAGGAAGCATACTAAACGAGTGCATTATTCGCAAAATACGCGCAATTACACTACTAGTCAAGGCAAGTAATTCCTATCCAGACCCACTTGCCGCAGCTACTCTAATTGATTCCATAAACAAAGTCTACGGTTTAGCAATAGACACAGCAGAGCTCAGAGCACAAAAGGAAAAGATCGGGACGGAATTCAAGGAACTATCAGAAAAATACAAAGAGCATCGTCAGTCAGATTCCGGAATGTACATGTGATTAGTGAGTCTGTGAGGTTTTAACTCCCTTTAGCAATACTAACACCAAAAATGCAGCGCATGCAGTAAGTACGACTCCCACTATCATGGATATGTGTAGTCCATGCAAAAACGATTTGTGAGCAGCCTCGAGCAGTATGGTTCCAGTTTCTGTCGGCAACGATTTTGATGCTTGAACAGCTCCAGCCAGTGTATCCATCGATGTTTGTTGTAGATGATTAGGTATTGCAGGCATAGACTCTGCCAATTCTTTTCTGTATAGTGCAGTCCCAATGCTTCCAAGAATCGCAATTCCCAATGCACCCCCAAGCTCGGCAGTAGTCTCAGATATTGCAGAGGCGGCACCTGCACGCTCTGGTGGTGCAGAGCCCACGACCAGATCAGTTGCCAATGTAAAGACAGGTGCAAGGCCCAAAGAAGAAATCACAAGTGCTGCCATTATCAGCCAAAACGATGTGTCAGCGTCAATTTGTACTAGCAACCCTAAACCAATTCCAGCTAGAATCATTCCTATTGCAATTATTTTTCCAGGCTTGATCCGATGTGCGATTCTTGGAGTTATAGTAGAACCCACTACGAATGCCAAAGGCCATGGCAACATCCACAGTCCAGCTTGCAATGGTGACAGTCCCAGTACAAGCTGAAAATACTGTGAAATGAACACAAACGCTCCAAATGCCACAAACACTCCAAGCAAAAATGTCACAAGTGAGCCTCCAAATGCCCGTGTTTTGAACAGATTCAAGTCCACCAGAGGATCGGTTATTCTTTTTTGCCTTGCCAAAAACGCCGCACCTATTGCCAATCCAATTACAACAAAGAGAATTGGCTCAAAACCAAATCCATCCTGAGCTATTTGCTTTATTCCATAGATAATTGCAAGTATTGTACCAAGAGATAACGCCGCGCTGACAGGGTCCAGTCTTTTTGCATTTTTGTCTTTGAATTCAGGCAATAGAATGGGACCCAACACCAAAAGCACCGCCATTACAGGTAGTGCAAGCAAAAAGACAGAGCCCCACCAAAAATACTCCAGTAAAGCGCCACCTACAAGAGGACCTATCGCAGCACCTGCAGAAAAACAAGAAACCCACACACCTATCGCTATTGAGCGTTGTTTATCATCATGAAACATGTTTCGGATTAATGATAATGTGGATGGAGCAAGTGTTGCACCAGATACTCCAAGCAAGGCCCTTGCAATTATTAGCATTTGAGGGCTGGTTGAAAACGCCGCAAGGACAGATGTTATTGCAAATGTAATTGCGCCAACTAGCAAGAGTTTTCGTCGTCCAATTCTGTCGCCAAGGTTTCCCATTGTTATTAGAGAACCAGCTACGAAAAATCCGTAAATGTCCATTATCCAGAGTAATTCTGAGCTACTTGGGTGCAGGTCGGCACTAATCTTTGGTATAGCCAGATGCAGTACAGTTAGATCCATTGCATACAAAACGCATGCCAATGATAACACACCAAGCCCAATCCACTCCCTAGGTCCAGCCTTGGCAATCATCGAAAAACCACTTTTCCTAAATACATTTGATAACTCTGACAAATCTGGAATGTATATGTAGGCATGGCATAGCAACCATACCATGATTACCTACAAGTCAGCAGGCGTGGATGTATCTAGGATCAAAAAAAGCCAGTCTGCGATAGGCAGGATAATCTCGTCAACTCATTCTGGAATGGTAAAATCAGGATTTGGCCATTATGCAGGATTAGTAGGAATTCATGGCGGAAAATATCTGGCAACTCACACCGACGGAGTTGGGACCAAGGTAATCATTGCCAATTTGCTAAAAAAATACGACACCGTTGGAATCGACTGTGTTGCAATGAACGTCAATGATATCATCTGCATAGGTGCGACACCTATTTCGTTTGTTGATTATATTGCCGCAAACAAGAACAACGAGTCTGTCTTTGTTGATATCGCAAAAGGGCTGGCAGTCGGTGCAAAAAAGTCAGACATGCCAATTGTTGGTGGAGAGACCGCCATAATGCCAGACTTGTTTGAGGAGAAAAAATTTGCATTTGATCTAGCAGGAATGGTTGCGGGAATTGTTGATAAAAACAAGGTAATAATGGGAAATAAAATAAAACCAGGAGACATCATAATAGGCCTTGCAAGCACTGGAATTCACTCCAACGGATATTCTCTGGCAAGAAAGGTCTTGCTGAAAAAATATTCCATCAATGATACAGTAAAGGGCTTGGGAAAAATAGGCCTTGCAATGCTTACTCCGACTGAAATCTATGTCAAGCCAGTTTTAGATGTGATATCAAAATGTCAGGTGCATGGCCTGGCAAACATTACTGGTGGTGCATTTACCAAGCTTTTGAGGCTAAAAAGGACAGGATTTGTGCTTGACATGATGCCAGAGCCGCCAAAGATAATGCAGTTAATAGAGAATTTGGGAGTAACAACTGAGGAAATGTACAAGACGTTCAACATGGGTGTTGGATTTTGTATAGTTACGCCAAAATCCGAAGTCAACAAAGTAATGTCGATTTGCACGAAACACAAACTTGTGTCATATGAGATTGGCCATGTTTCTGACAAAACTGGTGTCTTTTTGAATAACAAAAGACTCGCATAATTAAACAAGACATCATTTAATTCTTGAGGAATAATGGTATAGAGAGAAAATGGAATCACATTTTGTTCAAGTCATAATTTCAGTATGCGTTTTACTTTTTGCTGCAAAACTCATGGCAGAGTTATTTGTCAGGATACGACTACCTATTGTCCTGGGCGAACTGCTTGCAGGAATGATCGTAGGTCCATTTGCAATTGGCGCGTTTTTGATGTTTCAGGGGGAACACCTAGTTGTATTAACAGACGAGGTAAAGATCCTCGGAGAGATTGGCGCAATCGTGATTTTATTCATGGCCGGCCTGGAGATGACGCCAAAGGAATTCATTCGTGGTGGCAAGGCATCTCTTACAGTTGGAACATTGGGAGTCATAGTCCCATTCTTTGTTGGATTTTTTGTATTCCAGTTATTTGGCTTTGGTGCATTTCAGGCAATGCTTGTAGCAACCGCACTCACTGCCACCAGTGTTGCAATATCTGTTCAAGTATTATCTGAGTTTGGCAAGCTAAAAACTCCAGAAGCCAGATTAATCATAGGGGCTGCAGTGATTGACGATATTTTAGCAATCGCTGTTTTGTCTGTAGTGACATCGATTGGTGGAAGTGGTTCAGAGGTAAACGTCACGGATGCAGTCTTTACCATATTCAAAGTCTTGGCGTTCTTTGCAGCCATGGCAATTGCTGCGATATTTCTGGTTCCTCGCATGGTTAACTCCAAAATGTGGAAGGCGAGCGGGAGTATCGAGGGAATTGTCACTGCAGCATTTTTCGGTACAGCTGGCCTTGCAGCATGGATTGGCTTGTCGCCCATCTTGGGCTCTTTTGTGGTTGGAATGGCTCTATCCACAACCAAGGTCTTTGAGCGAGTAGAGCACTATGTTGGTAAGCTAGGATTGATTTTTGCTCCATTATTCTTTGCGATAATTGGCGCACAGGTTGATTTTCGAGGAATAAACTCAGAGGTCGTAGTCATAGGCGCGATAATAATTGGCGTTGCAGTTGTAACCAAGCTTGTAGGATGTGGTCTTCCTTCATGGTTGTTTTTGAAAAACAAGACGCAGGCACGACGAGTTGGAATCGCAATGATTTCCAGAGGCGAGGTCGGACTCATTGTTGCAGGAATCGGACTGTCCAGCGGAGTATTGATGCAAAACATCTACACCACCATAGTAATCATGGTCGCAGTCACATCACTGATCACGCCGATCTGGCTAAAAATGGAATATCGAAAAGACCCTCAAAAGAGCACCACACCTTAGAAAAATATTAAATCGTACTAAGATGATCTTGTTGCATTGGATGATGAGAAATTCATTGACATGTGTGCAGTTTGCAAACAAGGCGTCACAAAAACAATGATGGTTTACAAAAGGGGTCGGGTCTTTCATGAAAGATGTTTTGAGACCAAGGGAGATTTGTTCCCACCAATAAACCACGAGGCTGCAAAAGAATCGGCAAGAGCCAGAATTGATCTAGTCCAGATGAAGAACCTCAAAGTCAGAACAGATACTGGACTGGTTGAAGACTAACCATCCAAGAAAAAAACTACAGGAGGTAGTTCCAAGCCAGAGCCAGAAAAACATTGAAGAAATTTAAGGCCTACCAAATATTTCCAAATCAATGCCCAGCGCTACATTTTCCCAAGCATGTGTAGAGATTTCTCAAAATCTTTTGGCCATTCAAGATGCAACAAAATCACAGATAAAGTCGCAAATCAAACAAATCTGCACAAAATATGCGTTGGAGAGAATTCCAAAAAATCATGAAATCCTATCAACCGTATCGGGCAACGATTACACAAAACTGCAAAAAATCCTGCTAAAAAAACCAGTCAAGACCGCATCCGGCGTTGCAGTGATTGCTCTAATGCCAAAACCATATGCATGTCCACATGGAAGATGCACATATTGTCCTGGAGGAATAGAGTTCAATTCTCCAAATTCCTACACAGGAAACGAGCCATCAACAATAAACGCGATTGAAAACCTGTATGATCCAAAAAAACAGATCACATCCAAGATTGACAAGCTAGTGGCGTATGGTCATGACCCATCAAAGATGGAGCTTGTAATTGTCGGCGGGACATTTCTTTTCATGCCAAAAAACTATCAAATTGATTTTATCAAATTATGCTATGATGCACTAAATGGATTTGACTCGCCCGATTTGGAATCAGCAAAGCAGGCAAACGAGACTGCACAAATCCGAAGCGTTGGATTTACCATAGAGACCAAGCCAGACTATTGCAAGCAAGAACACGTAGACATGATGCTGAACTATGGAATAACCAGAATTGAAATTGGCGTACAAAGTCTTCAGGAATCAGTTTACAAAATAGTGAATCGTGGTCACACATATTCTGATGTAGTGGACTCGTTCCAGATCTCAAAGGATGCAGGCTACAAAATAGTCGCACATATGATGCCAGGTTTGCCCACAGTTACTCCAGAAATAGACAGTGCAGATTTTAAAAAATTATTCTCAGATGATGACCTAAAGCCAGACATGCTCAAAATTTACCCGTCTTTGGTTTTACAACATACTCCAATGTACGAGGATTATCTGCAAGGAAAATACACTCCGTATTCCGATGAAGATATGATTCAGGTTTTGATGGAGCTCAAAAAATCCATCCCAAAATGGTGCAGAATTATGCGAGTACAACGAGAAATAGGCCCAAATGAGATAATTGCAGGTCCAAAATCAGGAAACCTTCGACAAATAGTACTCGACAGACTCAAAAAGCAAAACCAAAACTGCAAGTGCATCAGGTGCAGAGAAGTAGGATTTACCTCAGAGCCTGCAAAGGAGGCAAAACTTCATCGTGAAAATTATACATCATCTGGTGGAGAAGAAGTCTTTTTGTCGTATGACGATTCCGATGATAGAATTTACGGATTTTTGAGACTGCGCAAGCCAAGTCCAAAATCACATAGAAGTGAAGTCACGCAAAAAACCAGTATTGTGAGAGAGCTGCACGTGTATGGAAAATCACTCAAGATAGGTGAGCATGAAAACGGGCAAATTCAGCATTCAGGTCTTGGAAAAAACCTGATGAGTGAGGCCGAAAAAATAGCCAAAGAAGAATTTGATTCAGATAAACTCCTAGTAATATCTGCAGTAGGCACGCGAGAATACTATCGAAAGATTGGATACACTTTGGATGGTCCATATATGGCAAAAAAACTAGAGTGAGTAAATTGTCAGAAGAAGAAAAAATAGTCATAGGTAAGGGAACTTGGATCGACAAGCTCGCATCCGAAATGATAGAACGTGAAAAACAGCTTGGCCGAGACACCAAACTTCTCAAGGTAGAATCAGGCCTTGGTGCATCAGGCATTCCACATATTGGAAGCCTTGGCGATGCAGTTCGTGCATATGGAGTAAAGCTTGCACTTGAGAACCTAGGTTACAAATCAGAATTAATCGCATATTCCGATGATCTGGACGGACTCAGAAAAATTCCAGAAGGACTGCCAGATTCATTATCAGAGCACATTGCAAAGCCAGTATCATTAATTCCAGATCCGTTTGGATGTCATGATTCCTACGGAATGCACATGAGCAGTATTTTGCTTGATGGTCTTGACAAGCTTGGAATAAAGTACAATTTCATTCGAGCCCGTGACACATACAAGCAAGGTCTTTTGAAAAATCAAATTCACACCATACTCATCAATTCCGAAAAAATCGGCAACAAGATAGCAGAACTGGTAGGCCAGGAAAAATACCAGAAATTCCTGCCATATTATCCGGTTTGCGCAAAATGTAACCGGCTATACACTGCACAATCATACGAATACGACCAAGAAAGAAGAGTTGTCAAGTATCGATGTGTCGAGGCGGAAATAGGCTCCAAGATGCTCAAAGGGTGCGGCCATGAAGGCGAAGCAGACATTGCAAAGGATCTTGGTAAGCTGGCATGGAAAGTAGAGTTTGCTGCAAGATGGCATGCGTTTGATATCAGATTTGAGGCATATGGTAAAGACATTATGGACTCTGTCAAGGTAAACGACTGGGTTGCGGATGATGTTCTAGGTCATGCACATCCACATCATGTAAAATATGAAATGTTTTTGGATAAAGGAGGCAAAAAAATATCAAAATCTGCAGGAAATGTAGTAACATCGCAAAAATGGTTCAGATATGGAACTCCAAAATCCATGTTACTGTTATTGTACAAAAGAATCACAGGAGCTCGTGAGCTTGGATTTGAGGACATCCCAGCATTGATGGATGAATATAATGAAGTAGAAGACATCTATTTTGGAAAGGTAAAGCTTGACAATGAGGCAAAGCTGCTCAAAACAAAAGGACTATACGAATACACGAATCTTTTGAGCCCACCAAAGACTCCACCGACACATGTCAATTTCAGATTGCTAATAGAATTATGCAGAATCTTTAAAGAAAATCGCGCAAGCCTAGTAACAAAAAAACTAGTTGACTATGGAACAATCAAAAACCCAGAGCCACACATAGAACAATTAATTGAGCTTGCAGGAAACTATGCCGATGATTTCGAAGATGAAGAAACCGCAAAAATAGAGATCAACGATACCACCAAGAAAGCACTAGGCAAGCTCGTACAGGTACTGGAATCAGACAAAGAGCCAGAAGACTTGCAAAATACAATCTACAATATTGCCAAAGAGAACAATGTCCAGCCAAAGGACTTTTTCATGGTACTATACCAAATAGTCATCAATGCAAACAGAGGACCAAAGATAGGCCCATTCATTATCGATATTGGACGCAAAAAAGTAGCCCAGACAATATCACGACACATCTAAAATGGCACATAATGAGCACAACCGACAGAAAAAGGGTGGCGGATTTTTCCTCATAATTTTAGGTGCATTTTTGTTCATTATTGCGCCCACGTGGTTTTCTGCCAAGCCAGAGCAAGGTCTTGCATTGATCATACTTGGATTCATCATTGGCGGTGCTGGATTTTACATCAAATTCATCCGCAAAAAGAAAAATTCATCTTGATAGGATATTGTGAGTAAGTATGGGTCTCTTAGAGTCCAGAAGAGATTCAACGAGATAGAATAGTAAACGAGTTAGAAATTATCACAGACGAATTAAAAATAAAAACTGAACATCTCAACTCGATTTCAGAAAAGCTCGACAAGACAAAAACAGAATACGATGAGGTCACAGCATCTCTGATGAGCTCAAAAAAAGAAATAGTTGAGAGAAAATCCGAAATGGAAAGCCAAAAACTGCAGCACCAGCAATTACTCAAGCAATTGGACGCACTCAAGCTGGAACTGGAATCAACCAAAAGAGAAATTGAAGAGAAAAAATCACTACTGGAGGAAATAAACAGAAACAGCACAGACTTGGAGATTCTAAAGTCAGAGCATAGAAAATACAAATCCGAAATCGAGGAGATAAAAAACAACATCCAGATAGTTCAAAAGTCATACAATGAAAGCCGAAAAGCTCAGGAAGAGGCGACAAGATCCCTCATAGAGACAAAAACAGAGTTGGAAGCTGCAAGAAACGAGATAATCGAGATAAGAAAAGAGCAAGAACTAAAGAAAAAAGAGATCGAGCTGGCAAAAAAAGAGCTCAAGTTCATTGAAAACCAAGCGACAAACGCAAGCGAAAAGACCAATCAGAAAAATGTAGTAGCTGCCGCAAGCTCTGTGGTGTCATCTCTGAACGCAAAAATCGCAGCAATGCAAAAAGAAATGGAAATACTCAAGGCAACAATTCAGCGTGAGCGGGCAGAACGAGAATCCAAAGAAGAGCTTGACGAATCATAATGTCCGTTTTACACAAAATCGGCAAAGCGTTTGCATTTGTCGTAATAGGAATTGTTACAATTATTGTTGGTGCGTTTATGATTCGTGGCACTATGCACATGTGGGATAATAAAGACGATTCAAAAAAGGACAAATAACACAGCATCATCGTAGAATCATGGTAGGACCAAAAGATGGCGGATTTGGCTTTGATCAGTCCAAAAAATATACCAGTGTTGACAATCTGAACGAGATCTGTGTCCAATGCCAGGCAGGACAGCATGCAAAATGCCTTGCAAAATCAAAAGCAGTACCAAGCTGCGAATGCGAACAGTGCATGATATTTGGATAAAGCTTGTTCAATTTTCACAGCAGCTTTTTGATATAAAATACATGTATTGTATTATTAGGCTGAGCAAAGTGCTGCCATTTGTGCCAGGTTTACCTTTCCTAATGGCAAGCTCAGCGCCTCATTTTATCTCAGCAGAACCAAACAATACAGAAAACTGTTTGCACCAGACCAATGCAGTGTTGTATTTTGCCAGATCTGTTCCCTCTGGGACATCATAATTTTGGTTTCCAATGTTTGCCTTTAGCTTGCCCAAGTCCACATAGTCTTTTGCACTAGTATCGGTTGCCAGATACACATGCAAGTCAGGTCCGTTTGTTGCCTGAAAATCCTCAAATCTCAGTAATTGGTTGCCATCTGCTAGCTTGACTAGCTTTGCCCACCCCTGCGCATTATGAATTCCATCGTTGGCTCCTGTGAATTGTCCTGATGCCACGATTTGTGGCACTTGTAAAGATTGATTGTCTGCAGGTCCGGCCGTGATCTGTGGTAATGGCTCATCTGTCACCACATTGAAAAACAACGGTGATGCGGCATAAATTGTGGCAGGAATTGCTACTGCAAGAATTATTCCAATTATGATCTTTTTGTTCACGGACAAATTATTGGTGTAATGTATTAAAGCGCTGTTCCAAATTCATTCCAAGTGTTGGGCTCCGATTCGCTAAATCCAATCATAATTGATTCATTTCTCTAACTCTACGTCATCGCCCGATAATATTGTGAAAACCCAAGATAAGAGTCTGCTGGAACGATTAAAAGCACAAAATGTTGAATTAAACCATGGAAAAAGAGCAGATCAGAGATTTAATTACACAGGAATTGGAAAAGATACAAAATCACCAGACACATCTTGGTCAAGGATGCGCTGCATGCCATGTGATGTTTTCACTCAAAAATATTCTAAATAATTCCGAGCAAGACTGTGCAGACTTGGTAT
>RHCX01000042.1 GCA_010028495.1 Nitrososphaeria archaeon
TTTTCTAAAAAAACAGGCAGAATTCGCGAAGTATATCATGACAAAAAACTGCTCTGCACTCTACGAATAGATGGCGGCCTTGCAATATCTCCGTATTTTGCGCAGATTCTGCTAAAGAACAAAAAATTTCGCCAAAACTGTATCGAAATAAGTGCCGACTCGGAGCCCTTTGTCCGTGACGGCAAGTCGGTTTTCTGCAAGCACGTGACCTGGGCCGGCAAAAACATTCTGATCGGAGCAGACGTTCCAGTATTGTACGATGGTGAGGTTATTGCCGTAGGAAGGGCAATTGTAAATGCGGAAATGATGATGGATCTAAAGCGAGGAGTTGCAGTTAAAGTGCGAGATAGTTTAAAAAATAGTTTGGAGCAAAAAAAGGCATGATGCGAGGAGGCGGCGGAAACCGCGAAATGCGAAGAATGCTGGACAGAATGGGCCTTGACATGAAGGAGCTCAGCAATGTTCAGGAAGTCATAATAAAAACGGACAAAAAAGAGATCATAATATCAAAACCCGCAGTCACGGAAATGAAGTCCAAGGACAATTCCATTTTTCAGGTAATTGCTGATTCATACGAGGAAAAGGAGCTGGAAACTCCAATATTTTCAGAAGACGACATCATGATGATCTGCTCGCAGGCAAACGTAACCCCGGAGGTTGCGGCAAACGCCCTAAAGGAGACCGGCGGCGATCTGTCCCAAGCATTGTTGCGTTTGACGGTAAAATGAAGAATTTAATTAACCGTGCAAGGGGTTTTTAGCTATGAAGGACGCACCAGCACAAAGCATAGTTGCAGACTCTAAAGTAAGCAAGATAATCAAATCTCTGGCCGAACTAGAGGATGACTTGGACTCGTTAAACGTCAAAGTCGCTGACATGAAAAAAGGCTTGTCTGGCAGAGCTCAAAAAGAGATTGAAACAACCCGAGAAAAGGTTACTCAGATAGCAATCAAAGAGGCAGAGTCCATGATTTCCGAGGCAAAATCCAAGGCGGAAACCCAGGCAAAAAAAATAGCGGCCGACGGTGCAGCAAAACTGGACAAGACAAAAGCCGCAATTGATGCAAAATTCAATGAAGCAGTTGACAGCGTAGTGTCAACAATTCTCAAGCCGTAAAGCCTTAAATCGCTAATTCCTTAAGCAACAGTATCAGCACCATACAAGACTGTCGTATTGGTATTGCCACCACCCAGGGTAAATCCTACTTTCAGTTTGTCAAAGCGCTCAGATTTTTAAACATACGATATGATTCTATTGTACCTGATCAAATCCCGACATATCGGGGAAATCTAATATTTACCACAGAGGACGAGTCACCTAGATTTGCAAGCCAGGCGATACTAAATGAGCATATTCTAGAACAAGACCCGACAGTAATCCAGGGAATAATAATTGAAAAGCTAGATTCCGGCCTGAATCCGTCCGAGCTTTTAATCGGAATAGATCCGGGGCAAAGAATCGGCCTGTCTGTGAGCTATCTTGGCAAGGAAATAGAACTGGGACTGTATTCTTCTCCAGAAGAAGTAGCATCGCATATTGCAAAAATTCTTGGGGGACTAAAAGCAGAGCGCAAGCTAGTCCGTATAGGAAATGGAAACATGAAAGTCGCAAAACAGATCACCACACAACTAAACCTGAAATTCTGCTCGCACTTTGAGCTGGAGTTTGTCGACGAGCAAAAGACAACAAAGAAAATAAAAAACCACAACAAGCGCGGAAAGCGCGACATGCTTTCTGCAAGATTTATAGCTCAACGAGAGGGCTATAGGCACTTTGTATTGCCATTGTCCAGGACCGGATAAGGATCTAAACTCAAAAAACACTCAAAAACAACCTAAATCCACTCTCCAAACACGTATAATACCATGCGTAAAAAAATCGTTAGATATTTATACAACTTTTCGATTTTTTGTCAAATTGATCATCTTGATCGCTCAGATCGTTTATAATTTCTATATCATCTAGAATAGAATATTGTAAAAATTATGGATCCATGCTTAAATATTTACGATTCCTATAATATGATGACAAAAAATGACATGTAAAGGAATATGCTCCAGATACAAGGCTCAAAAGCCAGTAGGAACTGGACGTTATGCTTCAGGTCAAAGACGTTGTCAAATTTGTGAAATCTTCATCAAATGGGAAGGACTATGGTGCCCATGCTGTGGATACAGACTGAGAACAAAACCACGAAATCTCAAGTACAAAGCCAAGCTACGCGCCAGAGTTGAAGCCGAAGCTCAAGAAGCTACCGGAATCAATTCAATTGAAACAGTTGAAGAAACCGTGGAAGTAGAGCAACCTATAGTTGTCGAGGCAAAGCCAGCAAGAAAAAGAGTAGCAAAAGCAAAGACTGCAAAAGCAGAAAAAACTGCAAAAACAGTCAAAGCTACTCGCAAGCCACGAGCAACCAAGGCCTCCAAAGTTTCTGTTGAGACTGCCCCAGAAGAAGCGATAGCAATAAAGGCATAAGTCTCATCTTAGCAATAATGTCAAGTTCTGACCACAGCCTAACTGTGGAAACAGAAAATCGGAAATTCGATGTCAAAATCTTAAAGTACGAAAACGCTTTTTTCATTTCGATTTCAGAAGGTCCGTCAAGACTTGGCGGGACCATAATTTCTATAGCTACAGGACCTACACCAGTATCATCTGAAATAATTCCTGCAAGACAAGATGCAATGTTTTTGAAATTAATATCGCAAAAAACCGCATCGGAAATTCGCGGAATTTCAATTGTATCGCTTTCTGCAAAAAATGATCTTGGTGCAGGCCCAAGCAAGGTTCTAATTGAGAAGATAACGGAGGCAATTCGGCAATGACTGATCTGCGCACTTATTTGGATCAAGTAAAAAAAATGGGCCAGCTATATACAATATCAAAAAAGGTCTCTACAAAATACGAAATCGCTTCTCTCACAGCTCAGGTTGATGGCGGCAACGCAATACTATTCTCAAACATAAAAGAAAGCAAGCTGAGACTGGTCGCAAACATGGTTGGAAATAGGGCCAGATTCGCAAAGGCACTTGGCTGCACTGAAAACACCATCCATGACAAAGTCATTTCAGCCATATCAAAGGCAAAAAAGCCCAAGGTTTCATCCTCTGGAAAATTTCTGGAAAACAAGTCCCGGGATCTGTCTATTTTGCCCATAGTGACTCATTTTGAAAAAGAGTCAGGACCGTTCATCACATCTTCTATAATTTACTCACAAAATTTCGAGAAAAAGACCCAGAATTCATCATTTCATAGATTAATGCCAATAGACAAGACCCATTTTTCCATTAGAATGGTGGAAGGTCGACACCTGCACCGCTCGTTTATGGATGCCAAAGAACATGGACAAGACCTCAAAGTTGCAATAACGGTTGGTGTGCATCCGGCAGTTTCCATTGCAGGCGCATACCAAGCGGAATGGGGCGAAGACGAGCTAGATATAGCAAATGCAATTCTTGGCGGAAAACTCACACTGACAAAACTGCCATACTCTGGCAGAATGGTTCCATCCGGTACAGAAATTGTGATGGAGGGAAAAATCCTTGCTGATAAAACCCACAAGGAATGGATGGTGGAGATGCTTCGAACATATGATTTTGCGAGAGCTCAACCAGTCTTTGAGCTGGAAAACCTCTACTATAGGAACAATGCAATATTTCATGATATCTTGGCCGGATTTGCAGAACACAGATTGCTAATGGGAATGCCGATTGAATCCAAGCTAAACCGAGATGTCAAGAAAAAACTTCCGCAGACAAAACAGGTAATCATGTCGGACGGCGGATGCAACTGGCTTCATGCAGTTGTACAAATATCAAAGAAAAAATCCGACGACGGCAAAAAGGCAATCGCAGAAACGTTTGCAGCACATCGATCTTTGAAAATGGTAACAGTTGTAGATGATGATATTGATCCGTCAGACCAAGTCCAAGTGGATTATGCGATGGCCACTCGATTCCAAGCGGACAAAGACCTTGTCATAATATCAAAGGTGCGTGGTTCCAGCCTAGACCCATCCAGTGATCAGAAAAACCTGCAGACTGCCAAGCTTGGAATAGATGCGACACGTCCGCTGGACAAGCGTCAGGAAGGATTTGAAATTGCAAAAATTCCAAACGCAAAAAAATTCCAACTGGAAAAATATCTCAAATAGTAGCCTGACTATCATAGTGTAATGAACAAGATAATTCGTGCATCCTCAATGGATCACGTAAACATGTCTGTGAAAAATCTAGATCAAAGCGTAGAGTTTTACAGCAAAGTCTTTGGTTTTGAGGTAAAAAAAGACCAGCCGGAACAAAAATCCAAAATCATTGGAAATGACTCCATCAAACTGTGTCTCTATGAAAATCCGGAAATGTCTCCGGATGGGGGAATTGCGCATTTTGGGTTTTTTGTAGAAAACTTTGATCAGATAATGGAGATCTGCAAATCCCTTGGAGTCACAGTATACTATGATGGTCCTGTCCAGTTTGAGAAATCGCGATCCATGTACATTGCAGATCCAAACGGATACGACATTGAGCTAAGCGAAGTCGTTGGTGGCGGGCTCTAGTTTTCAGCCAAGATTGTAGAAAATCATAGGATAAAACCGAATTAATGTTTTTTAGAACAGCTCCGATAATGGTATCATGGAAGTAAAAAGAAGGAGTGCTTGGTGGTTTTTGTTGCCAATATTATTTGGTGTTGTTGGAGGAATAATTGCATATTTTGTAATAAAAGACGACGATTCCAGGCGGGCAAAAAATTGCCTATATCTGGGTATGATTCTGACCGGAATTGGGCTGGTAATAATTCTGATTCCTTTGGCTATTGGAATTTCATTACTGCCGTTTGAGCGCACTATAGGCGTCGAGCATTACGTATGATCTGGAATAATTCTTAATTAGCAATTCCAGGCCAGTCCTTCCAATATGAAAACCCAAAACAGAGCAGACAAGATCAAGATGATATCTATGGTCTTTAGTGTTGCAATGTTGTTCTCAGGCTCTGCTTTACCTGCTCACGCTGTACAGCAAACCCTGACGAACACCTCAATACCGCTTGATATCCCACTAGTAATGGGGTATGCAGATGGACACAAGGTGTTCTATATCACAACAGAAACATCAAACAAAGACGTATCTGAACATCTGACAGATCTTTTGGGCTTTGAGGTAACATATGCACCGGCAATAGCAAAAACTCCAAAGGACGCTCTTGCAAACATCTACGAGTTTACAAATGGTGTAGAGGGTTCAGGTCCAACTGGATTCCAACCAAACGTTGCAGACTCGCAGCCAGGAGATCCAGAGTACAGCCCTGCATGGTCAGTCAAGCATGTAACATGGACTGATGAATCAGCTGCAACAGAACTTACATCGGAAGATGAAATTCTGGCAGCAAAAGATGCAGGCAAGCTTACTATACAAGAAACAGGAGTTGTTGTAAACTGCCCATTCATCCAATGGGACGGCGGCGCGCTGCCAATTAGAGAAAACAAGGAACTAGCTGATGGCACTCCATATGGCGGTGGTCAAATTCTAAACATTGATACCGACAACATGGTGGCTACATTTGTAGGACACAGAGGATTTGCTCCAGACGGTTCTACGATATATTATATCGCAACTGATGCATCAGCAAAAGATGCAGCAGACGCACTAGGAGTAATACTGGTGGAAAAGCTAGGAAAAACCTTGGTCTCTCCAGCATCGTCTGATCTGTATGCATTTACTAATGGCATAACAGGCACAGGCCCTTTGGGATTCCAGGCAAGCATTGGCTCAACCACATATGGCGATGAATATTATTCACCATTTTGGAGAATCCAGACTGTAACATGGGACAATCCTGAATCTGCAGAGTTTCTAAGCATGGCATCTGAAATATCTGATGCGTCTGCAGATGGAAAACTCAAAACAGCGCTTGCCGGATTCATCGTGAACTGCCCGTTCATTCCAAGCGCATCTGCAATCTCATCTGACACAATGATGGACAAAATGGATTCCAGCAACGGACCGGTCATGACTCCGGTTCAGCAAATGAAGCATGGCGTCAGTCCAAGCCAAGTTCAGTGCAATGATAACCTACAACTAATGCTCAAAAAATCAAATGGTTCTGCAATTTGCGTCAGCTCAGAGAGCGCAAGTGTTCTGATGGAACGCGGATTCGCAACCCAACCATAATCTCTTTTTTATTCTGTATTATGGAATCGTGGTCTGACTCTACGTCAAGTGAGAAGATCAACAATCCGTCATCTAGGAATAATGTAACCAGCTTGACTTTTTCTTTTGCAGTGATCATCCAATTTGTCTTTCCAAGTGGGCCATCAAACATTTCCTCGACTCCTGCCTTGATTGATGCCCAATAATGCGCCATATTGCCAAGCTCGGAGTCCAATAATGGAGCCTTTGATGTGTTTCTTGCAAACGCGACAACTTTTTTGTCCTTGATACGTCCTGCAAATCTAATTGAATCATCAAGTGTAAGAATATGATTGCATATTTCTAGTGCATTATACTGACGATTCACGTTCTTCCCCGTTGTGCAAGCCTTGGAAAACTCGATAAAAGCCTTGCCATTATACATGAAAATCGATTCTAGATCTGCGATTTTTTGCCAGATCTATGTATTGTTGTGAAATTATTGCAAGCGATTCGATTCAAAACTGCTTGGGGAAAAGAAAGCTGGTTGAATCTTGAACCGAATCATTATACATTGTATCAAAAAATACTAAAGCGTTTTACCAAATCATTACCGAATTACAAGCTTCTGATCTGATAATCGGCATTTAGATTAACTAGAAAAACACAATCCCTGTATCATTGGGCAAGCTAAGGGATTTTTTTAGAAATCTGGGACCGGGAATTATCACTGGTGCATCCGATGATGATCCGTCGGGCATTGCTACATATTCGCAGGCGGGTGCACAGTTTGGCTTTGGGACATTATGGTTTGCCCCATTTCAATATCCGTTGATGAGTGTAATCCAGGAAATGTGCGCAAGAATAGGCCTAGTCACCGGAGGCGGCCTTGGAAATGCAATAAAAAAACAGTTCTCACGCAGGTTGGTCTTTCCAATAACCGGACTACTCTTGATTGCTAACACGATAAACATTGGCGTAGACATTGGGGCTATGGCAGCTGCTACAAAACTTGTTTTTCCACAAGTTCCGGTCTTTTTGGCGGCAATCTGTTTTACTGGATTTATTGTTGGAGCCGAGGTTTTTTTGCCGTACAAAAAATATGCCAAGTTCCTCAAGTTCCTCACATTTTCATTGCTTGCATATGTTGTAACTGCAGTTATTGTGGGCGGAAACCTTGGGCAAATACTGACAGCTACTGTAATTCCTCATTTTGAGCTGAATGCACAATTTGCAATGATCTTTGTTGCATTATTTGGCACTACTATCTCTCCATATCTTTTCTTCTGGCAGGCATCTGAAGAAGCAGAAGAAGATGTGGCAAAAAGAAAAATCTCTGAAATCGATGTAGGAGATCCCAAGATCACAAAAAAAGAGATCAAGTCAATGAGAATTGATGTTGCAACCGGCATGGCTTTTTCCCAAATTATAATGTGGTTTATCATACTAACTAGTGCTGGAACTTTGTACCAACACGGCATAACAAACATTGCAACAGCTGACGATGCGGCAAAGGCGCTAGAGCCATTGGTAAAGTCATTTCCTTATTCTGGGCAAATATCAAAAATAATTTTTGCGTTGGGAATAATTGGTACCGGGTTATTGGCAATACCTGTACTTGCGGGATCTTCGGCATATGCATTGGCAGATGGGTTTGGTTGGAGGCAAGGCTTGAGCAAAAAATTCCGTCAGGCAAAGGCGTTTTATTTGTCCATTATAGTATCCACTGCAATAGGCCTTGCGTTTAATTTTGTGCAAATCAGTCCTATCACTGCATTGATTTATGCCGCAGTAATTAACGGAGTCACTGCAGTGCCAATGTTGTTTGTCATAATGAAAATAGCAAACAACAAGAAAATTCTTTATGACAAGACAAACAACAAGACATCAAATGTTTTGGGCTGGATTACGTTTTGCCTTATGGCATTATCCGTATGTGTGATGTTTGGATTTTTTATTTTGGGCAAGGCTTGATTCTGTTGTAGATGTAATGAAATAACGCGCCGCTTGCAAGCACGCCTAGGCCCATCAAAACAACAAACGAATCCAGCTCCATTATGCCGAGTACTGGAGTTATGATTCCAAGTGCTGCAAGGACGGGGAATTTTCCAATGTTTAGCGGAGATCTGAACTGTCTTTCCAAGTTTGGCTCTTTATATCGCAGCCAAATCAGCGATAGATTCACCAAGACAAAGACCATGATTATGGCAAACACGGAAATGTTTGCTACCGTTCCGATATTACCGGAAAAGACAAAGGCGCACGACAATGCTCCAATTAGCATAGCTGCAATCCAGGGCGTTTTTGTCTTTTGGTGGATTATTGAGAATAATGATGGAAGCGCCCCATCATGCGATATTCCATAAAGGATTCTTGAACCCGACACCAACATTATCAGAATTGTATTGGTTGTGGCAAATAATGCAATTATGAGAATTCCAAAGCCCCACTGCTCCCCTAGGGATTTTTTTATCACGTCTGCTAGCGGTGCGGTCGATGAGCCAAGAGCATGCCAGTCCAAAACCCGAATCGCAGAAACCGACACCAGTATGTAGATAATAGCAGTAATTGCTATTGCCAAAATTATTGCCCGCGGCAAAACTTTTTTTGGATTTTTTATCTCCTCTGCAATGTTTACAATATTTTCAAATCCAATATATGCAAAAAACACCAGAGTAAATGCGGAAAAAATTCCCGTAAATCCGTTTGGCATTTCCAAATAATCAACATGTACGCCGGAAAATGTTAGACCTGCCCAAATAACAATTCCGAGACCTGCAGCTTCTATTACTGTGAATACTATATTCATTGAGGAAGACTCGCGAATTCCAAAAAAATTTACAAATGACAACACCACAACAATCAGAACCGCCGCCAATGCAATTGGGATTTGAAATATCTGCGTGAAATAGCCTGCAAATCCAAGAGAAATTGCAGCTGCCGATATCACTGCAACAAACAATGTCAGCCAGCCAACCAAGAATGCTACAAAATTATTCCCAAACGCATTTTTGACAAACGAGTATTCTGCAGCTGCCTTGGGATACATTGATGATAATTCCGCATAGCTTAATCCGGTAAAGACTGCAGAGATTGCCGCAAGGACAAATGACATCCAGACGGAGTTGCCTGCGGTTCCTGTTGCATTGCCAATCAACGCATAGATTCCTGCGCCAAGTATGAGACCTACACCATACATTGTAGTGTGGAACAATCCTAGGTGTCGCTTTAGCTCTGCCATTATATCTGATCAAATGAATCCGTTTTATCTTTAATGGCAATCCGATTATCATAAATGAAAATCACGTCTTGTGTTAAATAGAAAAAATCCCAACCAGAAACATTGGAAGGGAGGTGTGTGTATTCCTGTTTCCAAATCTGCTTCTGCCTTCCTTCCAAGCATTGAATTTCATTTGTGGGAATTGTATTTGCTCTACAAATATTATCAAAACAAAATTGTATGATGGACAGCGAGAAAAAATTCGTTGCAATTGGATTAATTGGAGGGATGATAGCCCTTGGTGGAATTGTTTTGTTTGCAGGCCAGGGCTATGTCAGACATGTCAATATTTTCTGGCCAGAAGAAGTCAGGCAGACATTAGAATTTAGAAATGTAGATGGAAATACAGTAGTGGTTGGAACAATAGGAAACTCTGGAACAAATCCTGATCTGATAACGCGAGCGGATTTTGTGTATGTTTTGACTGTGAAAAATGCCGACACCAAGCCGCATCTGCTTTATGTTGATACTGTAGATGTCAAAACCAAAGTCTTGGGCCCTGGAGAATTAGACACTATAACAATCAAAAGCAAAAAGGAGGCGACATTTCATTACTATGACATTGCAGATCAAAAGCAGCTCTTGGGCACAATCCAGATAAAAAAGGTAACACTAGCTGATTGAGATGATAACAATACTTGGCGCAGGCAAGGTTGGCTCGGCAATCGCATTTTTGTGCGGATCATCAGGTCTTGATGATGTAACCCTTGTAAACAGAAATGAAAAAAGGGCAATAGGCGAGGCACTGGACATAACAAACTCGATACCAAAAAACTCGACAATCTCGGTAACTGGCACGTCTGATTATTCGCAAATCAAAAACTCGGATGTTATAGTGATAACTGCAAGCGTAAAGGCGCATACCGCAAGCAGAAGCGACATCATGCTGGAGCAGTCTGTGATGATCCGTGATATTGCAAGAAAAATCTCCGAGCTTGCTCCAAATTCCAAGGTCTTGGTGGTAACAAACCCGGTCGATGTCATGACGTATCTGATGCAAACCTGCAATCCAGGCTCAAATGTCATTGGAATAGCCTCCAGTCTTGACTCTGCAAGATTCCGCTATCTCTTGGCAAAAGAGCTCAGAGTCGACCAATCGCAAATAATTGATGCAATGGTAATGGGCGAGCACGACGATTCCATGGTGCCGATATTTTCACGGGCAAAGCTTGGCAATGTCTCCGTAAATGACATCTTGAATGAAAAACAAAAGTCCCAAATTACTCTGGATGTAAGAAATTACTGGAAATTATTACGTGACTACAAAGGCAGCTCTGTCTTTGGAATTGCAAAAAACACATTTGATGTCATTGAATCCATAATACAAAATCAGCAGCTAGATATCTGTGCATCTGTGTTGTTACATGGGCAATACGGAGTTAATGATGTTTGTATCGGAGTTCCAGTTACTATAACAAAAAGCCAAGTCCTGATCAACGAAGTTTCTATTTCAAATTATGAAAAGGAACAACTGCGTAAATCAGCTGGTATTGTAAAAAGCAATATTTCCCAAGTGAGCGAATTTCTCAAGTAATTATCTGGTTTGTCAGTCGCTGCATTGCAACTAATCTCTTGATTGGAATCCTTGTCTTTTGCGCAAATTCGTAAATGTCGATATCTAGCAAGTCTTTGGCTATCATCAGATTGTTTTTTGCCAGAATCTCGAGCTCTTTTTTACTCGGGCTCAGAATCGTAATCGGATATAGTTTCTTTTCCTCAATCATTTTCTCAAGGCCCATCTGTGGAGGAAATCTCCATGAAAGCAATTTTTGGCCTATGCATGTGGCGTATGTTACTGCCTCTGGTGATACCTTGGTGTTACACACTAGCATTTCATTGTCGAATTTATCCGCAAGGTCCAAAAATCGTGCGTGTGTATACAGGGATTCCTTTAGGCCTGTGTATCTTCCAGGAAAGTTGTGATATTTGCACTCTACTAGCCATCTTTTCTCATCGCTTGACTCTACTGTCAAATCTATTTCATGAATAACACATCTTCCCTGGACCTTGGTACCAATTGATACGACCTTGTATCCATAATGGCGCAAAATCTGCCCGACAAATGACTCGAATGAAAATCCAGCAGGACCTAGCTTCATTATGGATTCCTTTAGCCGATATCTGTGCTTTATTGCAGGAGTCGCATTGTCCGTCAAAAGACGGAGCACAATTTTGTAGATCTCCTTTGTAGTCATGCCGTGGCGAATCTTGTGCTGGACCTGATTTGCAATTCTTTTTGCAAGGGTATGATCTGCTCCAGCACTAATACAAGTGGTTATCACTTTTCTTGGATCAAACTCTGCTCTTTGCCCGTTTGCTTTGGTGATTATTATTTTTCTCAATAACCTAATACATTCCTGGAGGCTGGCCAGGCATCTGTGGTGGAGAAGCTGACCTAGAGACTGCAACAACATTGTCTATTCTTAGGATCATGTTTGCAGTTTCCGTCGCAGATTTGATGACCTGTTCTTTTACTTTGATTGGTTCCAGAACATCTATTCTTTCAATGTCTCCAATTATTCCATTTACTGCATCAACTCCTGTGTATTTTTCTCCGGCGCTCTGCTTTGCCCTAAGCTGTGTAATTGCATCAATTGGATTCATGCCGGAATTTCTTGCTAGTGATATTGGAATTACTTCTAGTGCTTCGGCAAATTTTTCAACTGCCAGCTGCTCTCTGCCTGAGAGCGATTGCGCCCAGACACGAAGTTTTGTTGCCAGATATGACTCTGGAGAGCCTCCACCAGGCACAAAATATGGATTTTCTATCACGTCTTTGACTACCATTAATGCATCATGAATTGCGCGCTCTACTTCGTCTACCACTCTTTGCGAGCCTCCTCTGATCAAAAACGTGACTGCCTTGGGGTTTTTGCAGCCCTCTACGTAGGTCCAGCTGTCGTCTTCTATCTGTTTTTCCTCTACGTTTTGTGCAAGACCAAGATCTTTTTCTGTCAGATCATCCACGTTTCCAACAACTCGCGCACCTGTTGCTTTGGATAATTTTGTCATGTCGGATTCTTTGATTCGCCTTACTGCCAAAATTCCGGCCTTTGCTAAATAATGCTGAACAATATCATCGATTCCCTTTTGGCACAAAACCACGGTTGCTCCGGTTTTTCGTATTTTTTCAACCATCTCTTTTAGGATTTGATTTTCTTCTTCCATGAAAGATTTGATCTGGTTTGGAGTTGAGATGTTTATCTTTGCTTCAAATTCTGTTTTTTCTATTTCAAGTGGAGCAGAAACGAGTGCGATTTTTGCATTCTGGACTCTTTTTGGCATGTTATTGTTTACAACTTCTTTGTCCAGTACTATTCCATTGATGAGCTGACTATCAGATATCGAACCACCTGTCTTTTTTTCTACCTTGACATTACTAATTGTCGCCTTGTATCCGTCGTCTTTTTGCTCCATTATTGATAAAACCGCATCGACTACTATCTTTGCTAGATCAGCTGCCTCTATTGCTACAAGCTTTGTGAGCATGGAGGTTCTTGCCACTTTTTCCAAGGTTTGCTTGTCGGAGATGTCTACCTTTTTTGCAATCTCACTCAGAAAAGAGATTGCTTTTTTTGCCGCCTTTTTGTAGCCGTCTGCAATTATCACTGGATGAATGTCATTGTCGATTAAAGATTCTGCCTTTTCTAATAATGCACCTGCAATCACTACTGCTGATGTAGTGCCGTCCCCAACTTCGGAATCGGTTGCTTTGGCTACTTCTACCATCATTTTTGCTGCAGGGTGCTGGACATCGATTTCTTTGAGAATAGTTGCGCCGTCGTTTGTAATGGTGATGTCTCCTATGGAGTCAACTAGCATCTTGTCCAT
>RHCX01000043.1 GCA_010028495.1 Nitrososphaeria archaeon
TAAGAATCCACTCATCTGAGAGATTCATCATGCCAAGAAAAATAATCCCAATCAAAGTAAAAATCCAGAACTCAGACTTTACTGTACGATGCAAAACCACAGGAAAATCCTTCAAGGTTGAATACGATGACATTAAAAAAATATCGGAAAAACTTGGATCCACATTCAAGCAGACCGAAGAATTAATCAAAGCCGAAGTGCGAAAGCAACTGAAATGAAACTAGACTCTCTTAACCACTGGTTTTCCGACAAGAAAAGCGTACTTGTGGCACTGTCTGGCGGCGTGGATAGCGCACTAGTTGCATATTCTGCATATCAAACATTGGGGGATTCTGCTTTGGCAGTAACTGCTGACTACAAAACTCTGGCGCAAGAGGAATTGGAATCTGCAAAAAAAATCTGCCAGGAGATCGGAATTAATCACTTGATTATATCGTATGACGAACTACAGAATCCAGATTTTGTCAAAAACGACCAGAACCGATGCTTTCACTGCAGATCCGAGCTTGCAGACCATCTGACTAGTATTGCTAAGCAGAAAAACATCGACATTATCGTAGATGGCACAAATCTGGATGATTTGGGAGATTACAGGCCAGGAATCGTCGCATTACAAAACAATGGAATTCGCAGCCCACTTGTAGAATCCAGCCTGACAAAGACTGATGTTAGGAACACGGCAAAACTGGTGGGACTCTCAGTGTATGATAGGCCATCAAACTCTTGCCTTGCATCAAGAATTCCGTGGGGCCAGCGTGTAACTGCAGAAAGGCTTGCAAGAATAGAGATGGGTGAGATATTTGTCAAGCAGATGGCTGGGGCGAGGCAGGTTCGCGTTCGCGATATCCACGGAATGGCAAAAATCGAGGTCGGATCTGATGAGCTTGGTTTAATCAGAAAAGTCAATCTTGAGGAATTATCGTCCAAGCTAAAATCAATCGGATTTGAGTCCGTAACAATAGATGAAACTGGATACAAACCAGGAAAAATCAACGTGATTGCTGATTGATATATCTGGATCATGCGGCATCGACTCCAATTGCCGATTCAGTACTGGAAGAGATGTTGCCGTATTTCAAAGAAAACTTTGGCAACCCTTCATCAATTCACAGATACGGCAGAATAGCAACTAAAGCAATTGATTCTGCAAGAAAAAGAATCGCAGAACTGATAAACTCCAACCCAAATGAAATTCTCTTTACGTCCGGTGGAACTGAATCCAACAATACTGCATTACATGGAATAATGAGTCAAAACAAGGGCAAACAATTCATCACATCATCAATTGAACATGATGCGATACTAGAGCCGTGCAAAAAACTAGAATCACTTGGATTTGATGTGATTTACCTCTCAGTTGATTCTGCTGGAATGATTGATCTTGCAAAACTGGAATCTGCAGTTTCAGAAAAAACTGCACTGGTCAGCGTCATGCTTGCAAATAATGAGGTTGGAACGATTCAACCGATCAAAGAGATTGCACAGATTTGCAAAAAGCACAACGTCTTGTTACATACTGATGCAGTGCAGGCGGTAGGAAAGATTCCAGTAAATGTCAAGGATTTAGGAGTAGACTTGATGTCCATATCCTCTCATAAAATAAATGGACCAAAGGGAATTGGCGCACTCTACGTAAGACGAGGAGTGAATTTGGACCCATTCATCTTAGGTGGTGGTCAGGAAAATGGAATGCGTTCCGGCACGGAAAGCGTTGCAAACATTGTTGGCTTTGGTAAGGCGTGCCAAATAGCAAGGGAAAATCTACAAAATAATCATAATAATTTGCAGGATTTACGAGACCATTTGATTCAGAGAGTATCGTCAGAGTTGTCTCATGTTTCAGTGAACGGCCATCCTCAGATGCGCCTGCCAAACAATGCTCATTTTACATTTCTGGGAGTAAATGGTGAGGACCTTATCATAAAGCTGGATGAGCACGAAATTGCTGCATCTACGGGCTCCGCATGTTCTGTTAAAACGCAAAAAGCATCACACGTATTGATGGCGATGGGCTTTGCCCATGAAAAGATAACTGGCTCTTTACGACTTACCGTTGGTATCTCTAACACAAAATCTGAAATTGATCAAACAGTTGATGTCCTAAAACAAGTAGTTGCGGAACTTAGAGCAGTATCTCCGTTCAAGGCAAAATACGGATTTTAGATTCGCAATAAAGAACTCTTTTTTGCAAATATCATTCCAGAAGATATCGCAACTATCAGTATCAGAATAGTAATTGGGCCAAACTCTGGCACTACATATGTTCCAATGACTTCGATATTGGAATCTCCCTCCTGGAACTGGATTGTGATCAGTCTGGATTCTGGCTTGATTGTGGTTTCTTGATATGGGACTCCTACTCCGTCGATGTAGATGATGTACTTGTCATCATCACCGCTTTTTCCATCAGCTCCTGTCTTTGCATCAATCCATTCTCTACCTAAATCCAATGTTATTGAGCCATCATGATCAGCTTGTATTGTAACAATTAGGCCCAAGATTGCTGGATCAACTACAATGTCTTTTAGAGTTCCTCCGTTTATCGTATACGCAATATCGAATGTTCCGGAATTGTCCGGCTTTTTGACCTCAAAGATCTGGCTTGGGTTTTTTCCTGTTTCTGATGTCTGATAATCAAAGCTAGTCTCAAAGACATTTCCAGTTACACCATATGATGCGCGAACTGTGTATTTTCCATCGTTCTTAAAGTAAGGTCCGTCTGCTATTAGAGAATGAGTAAATGTGCCGTCTTGTGCAACGTCAACTTGGGCAATGTCTACTAGTGTTGTCTCTTTGTATATCTGAATCAACAGTGGTGTATTTGGCAAAAATGCCTCTACTTTACCAGATATGATTACTGCCTCACCCTGCTTGTAAAACTGCTTGGCAACACAAAGCTGCTTACAGTCTTCGGCAAATGCAAAATTGTACCAAATCGGCGCAGATGCGATTAGGAACAAAACAAAGACGTAACTAAACTTCACACCGAAATTGTATGATTATTGTATATTTCCTTTTCTAGGAAATTGTTCTAAAAAATGAAAAAAGTATAGAGACTTTAGTATCTTGGTGAGATGCTAAGTCGGGTTCTTGCAGAAATAGCAACTATTGATACAATTGCTACTGCGAGAATGATTGCTGCGGTTGTGCCAAATTCTGGAACTGCATAAGTACCTATGATCTCAATCTCTGAAGAGCCTTCTGGAACTGTGATGTCAAGTGATCTTGTGGAATCATCTTGTGATGTTTCCTCAAAGTCTGCTTCTTCACCGTCAACTAGGACGATAAAGTCAACATCAGAACCATCTTCTGTTGCATCCAAGACATTTCTTGGGATTGCAAGTGAAACGGATCCATCGCCTTCAGTTTGGACTTTCAGAATGAGTGACTTGGTATCACTGCTGGCAGTAGCCTTTGTTACTACTACTCCACTTGCTTGGAGTGGAACACAGAATGTTTCACTGCCGCCTTTTACTGCAAGCTCACCATTACCACATGCTGATTCTCCTACTGGTACTTCGCCTGCGACCTCGAACATGGCCTTGTCATTGATTTCTTGTGGACCATATTGGGCTCTGACTGTGTACATGCCGTTTGCATTGAAGAGATAGCCTGCGGTGCTGAACACCGTTTCGAATGTGTTGTCCTCTGAAACTTCAACTTGGTCAGCTCTTACAATGTTGCCTTGTGGGCCAATCACTGTGATTGTAACTGATGAATCACCCCTCAGATTTGCAACTTTTCCACTTACTTTGACTTCCGAGTTGTGATCATAGATCTTTGCGTCAGTCGAAACTGCAACTGGGATTGCATTTTGCTTTGCCAGTTCTTGTTTTGCGTAAATGTCGTTGCTGCCACAATCTGGGCATGCTTCTTGGTTGAAGGTAGATGCATAAGTTGGTACTATAGCTAAAGTGCCTGCTGCAGCTAATATGGCAATTAGCGCTGATAGTGCATAACTATTCATCTTGATTGGCGATTAGAATACTGACTATTTATGTATATTTAAAAAATGAAAAAAGTTGAAGATCTAGTATTTTGGCAGGATACTTAGTCTACTTCTTGATATAGCAACTATTGATACAATTGCTACTGCAAGAACTATTACTGCGATTGTGCCAAATTCTGGAATTACCCAAGTACCGATAATCTCGATCTGACTTGCACCATTCTCAAATGGAATGGTTATAGTGCGATCAGCATCGGTAGCGTCTCCTTCTTCAAACTCGACCTCTTCACCGTCGACTAGGACGAAGAATGGTGTATCTTCACCGGTTTTTCCGTCATTGCCGCTCTTAGAATCGATCACTGCTCTTGGTAGGATTAGCTTTACTTGACCGTCATCGGTAGTCTCTATCTCTACGATTAGGGACTTTGCGGTTGGGTCTGGAGTGATACTAAGTATTTTACCTCCTTTTATGTAATAGCCTACTGAGCCATCGTCTGGATTAGCAAGTTTGAATTGTGGTACTTTTACTGTTCCACCGTCTCCGGAGCCTCCAAACTCAAAGCTTGTCTCTGCGGTTCTTGTTGCTGTTCCATATAACACCTTGATGGTGTATGTTCCAGCGGATTTCCATAGAGGACCGCCTGCTGCTAGGTCAATTCCAAAGGTATTGTCCTCTGAAACCGTTAATTGTTGTGCAGTAACTAAGTTTCCGTTGGCTGCGAAGACTTGCAAAGTCACGTCATAGCCAGACAGTTTTTCTCTAACTGTGCCGGATACTGTGACTGTATCGCCGTCTACGTATGCCTCTTTGTCGGTTGCTACTGTAACTGCATCTACAAATTCCTGAGCAAAAGCTGATACTGCTAGTGAGCCTGTAGCCAGAATTGCAAACAACGCTAGTGTTGCGTACAGAGTATTCATCTTGTTTTTTCGTTCTAACAAATACTATTTAAGGTTAGGAAAAAAATCATTGACCAATAGCGAAAATTAATGGATTTTTATCGAGATCTTGCTTAACTATATATAAAGTCTTTTTAGAGTTTTTTTAGTTTGTTCGGTAATTCTCGATATTTAGCTAATGCTATCCAAGGTGGTCTAGTTGGCAACTAAGAAGACACACGTTCTAGTACCTGATCACGTATATGTTCCAAAACACGAGATCATGAACAAAAAAGATGCAGAAGAAGTTCTGAAAAAATTCAACTGCAAACCAACTGAAATGCCGTTAATCTTTGCAAACGATCCAGCAATTATCGGCCTTGGAGTAAAACCAGGAGACATGATAAAAATTACAAGAAAAAGTCCAACCGCCGGCGAAAGCATCTATTACCGATATGTGGTGGAGATCTAAATGAGCGACCCATCCAACAAACGCTGGCCAATCATTCAGGACCTTCTAAAAAGAGAGGGAATCGCAAGACAACACCTCAACTCTTTTGATGAATTCTTGGAGAGAGGACTGCAAAGCATTATCGACGAAGTCGCACAAATTGAAATTGAAAATGCAGAATATCCATACAAGATTCAGCTTGGAAAAGTAAAACTACAGCAACCACGAATGATGGAACTTGATGGCTCTATCACACACATCACTCCAACGGAGGCAAGACTGCGAAACGTTTCCTACTCTGCACCAATAATGATGGAGGCAAGTGTAGTGGAAGACGGGAAAATCCTAGAATCAAGATTTGTCCACATTGGCGACATCCCAGTGATGGTAAGATCCAATGCATGCATCTTGCACAACTTTTCGACTCAGAAGTTAATTGAACACGGCGAAGATCCAAACGACCCAGGTGGATATTTCATCATCAATGGTTCGGAAAGAGTAATCGTGGGATTGGAAGATCTATCGTATAACAAGATTATTGTAGACAAGGAAAAGGTCGGAGGCAACGATGTCTTCAAGGCCAAAGTCTATTCGTCTATTGTAGGTTACAGGGCAAAGCTTGAATTGGTAATGAAAAACGATGGGCTGATTGTAGCCAGAATTCCAGGCTCACCAGTAGATATTCCAGTAGTTACTTTGATGAGAGCACTAGGACTAGAATCAGACAGAGAAATTGCAGCTGCAGTTTCTTTGGTGGACTCGATCCAAAATGAGTTAGAGGCCTCATTTGAAAAAGTAGCCGAAGTGCAGACATCAAAAGATTCCATTGTGTATATTTCAAAAAGAATTGCACCGGGCATGCTTGAAGAGTTCCAAATCAAGAGAGCAGAAACACTACTTGATTGGGGTCTATTACCACACCTAGGAAAGCACCAAGAAAACAGAAGAGAAAAGGCACAATTCTTGGGTGAAGCTGCATGCAAACTAATTGAGCTAAGGCTAGGCTGGATCTCACCAGACGACAAAGATCATTATGGTAACAAAGTAATCAAATTCGCAGGACAGATGCTAGCTGATTTATTCAGAACTGCATTTAGAAATCTGGTCCGCGACATGAAATACCAACTGGAAAGATCCGGACAAAAGAGAGGAATCAACGCAGTTGCTGCAGCTATTCGACCAGGTATTGTTTCCGATAAACTAAACAACGCAATTGCGACAGGAAACTGGGGCAGAGGCCGAGTCGGTGTAACACAATTACTAGACAGAACAAACTATCTGTCCACAATTTCTCACCTGAGAAGAATCCAATCCCCATTATCCAGAACTCAGCCAAACTTTGAAGCAAGAGACTTGCACCCAACTCACTTTGGAAGAATATGTCCAAGCGAAACACCAGAAGGTTCCAATTGTGGTCTGGTCAAGAACTTGGCATTATCTGCAATCATTTCAGTAAATGTTTCTCCAGAGGAAATCATCGAAAAGCTATACGACCTAGGCTCTGTCCACTTTACAGACGCAAAAGAGGACCTCAAAAAGGACGGAACACGTGTCTTTGTTGACGGTAGACTCGTCGGCTACTACAAGGACGGTGACAAGCTGGTGGAATCATTGCGTGATCTTAGAAGAAACTCCAAGATTCACCCACACGTAGGAATATCATTTTTCAAGCCAAATGTAGAAGGCGCAACAAAACGACTGTACGTAAACTGCAACGCAGGACGTGTCCTCAGACCACTAATTGTAGTGAAGGACGGCAAACCACTACTCACACAGGAGCTAATCGACAAAGTATCCAAGAAACTAATGTCTTGGAATGACTTGCTCCGAATGGGAATAATTGAGTTAAACGATGCAAACGAGGAAGAAAACTGTTACATCACCATAGATGATAAGGACACCAAGAAATTCACTCACCTGGAAATATTCCCATCCGCAATCTTGGGAGCAGGCGCATCAATCATTCCGTATCCAGAACACAACCAGTCTCCAAGAAACACATACGAGTCTGCAATGGCAAAACAAAGCCTTGGCTTTTCAACACCAATGATGAATACAAGCACCTATGTCAGACAACATCTGATGTGGTATCCACAAATTCCAATTGTCACAACTCGCGCATTGAATCTGCTTGGAATGGAAGACAGACCAGCAGGACAAAACTGTGTAGTAGCTGTATTGCCATTTGATGGTTACAACATTGAAGACGCAATTGTAATTTCAAAAGCTGCAGTTGATAGAGGACTTGGAAGAACATTCTTTTACAGAATCTACGAAGCTGAAGCAAAACAATATCCAGGCGGAATGCGAGACAATTTCGAAATTCCAAACGCAGAAGACAACATCCGAGGATACAAGGGAGAAAAAGCATATCGATTACTAGAGGAAGATGGTGTTATCGCAACTGAATCAAACGCAGTCGGTGGAGACATTCTGATTGGAAAAACTAGTCCACCAAGATTCATGGAAGAATATAGAGAGTTTGAGTCCAAGGGGCCATACAGAAGAGACACATCAATTGGCGTTAGACCATCAGAGACCGGCGTTGTAGATACCGTAGTCATGACGCAATCCAACGAAGGCGGCAAAATGTACAAGATTAGAGTTAGAGATATGAGAATTCCAGAAATCGGCGACAAATTCGCATCAAGACACGGACAAAAAGGAGTCATAGGAATTCTAGCAAGATACGAAGATTTGCCATACACTGCAGAAGGAGTAATCCCGGATGTACTGATCAACCCACACGCATTCCCGTCACGTATGACCGTTGGAATGTTCATGGAGTCTGTATCTGGCAAAGCAGCTGCAGTTCGAGGTGCAAGATTTGACGGTTCTGCATTTGTAGGAGAAAAAGTAGAAGAAATCAAGGCAGCACTGGAAGGTTCTGGTCTGAAATATTCTGGTAAAGAAATAATGTATGATGGAAGAACTGGAAAACCATTCCCAGTCGAAGTATTCATCGGAGTTGTGTATTATCAAAAACTGCACCACATGGTAGCAGACAAGATTCATGCAAGAGCAAGAGGCCAAGTCCAAATGCTGACCAAACAGCCAACCGAAGGTCGTGCAAGAGGAGGAGGACTTAGATTTGGTGAGATGGAACGAGACTGTCTCATTGCATACGGAGCTTCAATGATTCTCAAAGACAGACTACTTGATGAATCCGACAAGTCAGAAATCTATGTCTGCGAAAGGTGTGGTCTAGTTGCATATCATGATGTTAAACAAAGAAAATACGTCTGCCGAGTCTGCGGAGACAAGGCAAAGGTTTCATCAGTTTCTGTAGCATATGCATTCAAGCTATTGCTTCAGGAAATGCAAAGCCTCAACGTAGCGCCAAGACTAATGATTAAGGAGAGAGTGTAATTGTCAGTTCAAACAGTAAAAGCAATTGATGGAATCAGATTCTCAGTCTGGTCGCCAACTGAAATCCGAAAATATTCCGTAGCTGAAATCACTGCACCAGAAACATACGACGAAGACGGCATGGCAGTCCAAGGCGGTCTGATGGATGGACGACTAGGAACACTAGAGCCAGGACAAAAATGCCTCACATGCGGAAACACTGCAGCAAGATGCCCTGGTCACTTTGGACACATCGAACTTGCAGAGCCAGTATTACATATTGCATTCATCGATAACATTCACAAATTACTATTAGCAACATGCCGCTCTTGCTCCAGACTAAAACTTCCACAAGAAGACTTGGATAACTATGGCCAAATCCTAAAGAAAGAAGCAGCTTACACTATAATCTCACAAAAGAGAATTCCAGAGGAAATCTTGGACAAAGCAAAGAAGGCAAAGGAATGCCCACATTGTGGAAAACCACAATACGACATGATTTTCACAAAGCCGACAATATTCATTGAAAAAACAGAAATCGGCGAACACAGACTACTCCCAATCACAATACGAGAAAGATTCACACAAATTCGCGATGAAGACCTAAAACTTCTCGGATATGATCCAAACACTGCAAGACCAGAATGGTTCATTCTCCAAGTATTGCCAGTGCCACCAGTAACAGTAAGACCGTCAATTATTCTGGAGACAGGTATCAGATCAGAAGACGACCTGACACACAAGATGGTCGACATCATTCGTGTAAATCAAAGACTCAAGGAAAGTAAAGACGCAGGCACACCACCACTAATCGTGCAGGACCTAGTTGATCTATTGCAATACCACACTACGACATATTTCGATAACGAAGTTTCTGGAATCCCACAAGCTCACCACAGATCAGGCAGACCACTAAAGACACTAACTCAAAGACTCAAAGGAAAGGAAGGAAGATTCAGAGGATCACTGTCCGGAAAAAGAGTAGACTTTTCCAGCAGAACCGTCATCTCTCCAGACCCGAGCCTTGATCTCTCCGAGGTAGGTGTGCCAGAAGCAGTCGCGAAAAAGCTAACAATTCCAGAAATTGTAACAGAATGGAACATTGAGAGAATGCGAGAACTGGTAATTAACGGACCAGACAAATTCCCAGGCGTCAATTATATCGTAAGACCAGACGGTGTCAAAATCAGATTAGACTTTGTAGAAGACCGTTCTGTCATAGCACAGAACCTAGAGATAGGATACCTAGTAGAGCGACACCTAGCAGATGGAGACATTGTAATGTTCAACAGACAACCATCACTGCACCAAATGTCAATCATGGCTCACTATGTTCGTGTATTGCCTGGAAAAACCTTCAGATTACATCCATCAGTATGTCCACCATACAACGCAGATTTTGATGGGGATGAAATGAACCTGCATGTACCACAAAGCGAAGAAGCTCGAGCAGAAGCAATTCTTCTCATGAGAGTTCAGGATCAGCTCATCTCACCGAGATACGGCGGACCAATCATAGGCGGACTGAGAGACTTTATCACCGGATCATACTTGCTAACCAAAGACGATACAGTGCTCACTCCACAAGAATTTGCAAACTATGCAATGCTTGGTGGATACGAGGGAACATTCCCAGAACCAGCAGCAAAAGGAATGTACTCTGGCAAGCAATTGTTCTCATTGTTCTTACCAACTGATTTCAACTATGTCCTCACATCAAAGTGGTCCAAGGGTACCAAGGGTACACCAAAGGACGTTGTGATCAAAAACGGCCAGCTCATCAGCGGCGTTATCGACAAGGCATCAATCGGTGCAGAAGAGCCAGAAAGTGTTTTGCACAGAGTTGTAAAAGACTATGGTAATGCAGTTGCCAAGAAATTCCTCAACTCTGTACTGATTGTTGCAAAACAATTCATCACTCACTATGGATTTAGCTACGGTTACTCTGATCTGGACTTGTCTGAGAAGGTAAAATCCGATATTCATGCAGGAACCGATGAATCATACAACACAGTATATGATTTGATTTCACAGGCAAAGAAAGGAACGCTAAAGCTGACAAGAGGTTTGTCTGCAGACGAGGCACTTGAAGCCTATATCGTAAACGAATTATCCAAAGCAAGAGACAAGGCTGGCAACACCGCAGACCAACAACTAGACAAAAACAATGCAGCAAGAATCATGGCAACAACTGGTGCTAGAGGTTCATCACTAAACATCGGTCAGATGGCAGGCGCATTAGGTCAACAGTCAATTCGTGGTAATCGACTCAACAAGGGTTACAACAACAGAGCACTGCCACACTTTAAGGAAAATGACGACAATCCAGATGCACACGGATTTGTAAAATCAAACTATAGAGACGGATTATCCACAATCGAGTTCTTCTTCCACGCAATGGGAGGAAGAGAAGGACTAGTCGATACTGCAGTCAGAACCCAGCAGTCAGGTTACATGCAGAGAAGACTCATCAACGCACTAGAACACATCAAACTAGAATACGACAACACTGTACGAGACCCACACGGACACATCATTCAGTTCTTGTATGGTGAAGACGGAATCGATGTTGCAAAGTCCGATCACGGCGAAGCATTCAACATTAACAGATTGATTGAATCAGAAACAATCGTAGACACTGGCAAGAAAATTACAAAAGAAGAGGCAGAAGACTTGGTAAAGAAATACACCAAACCATTCAACCCAAGACTAACCGGACTAGTAGAAGAGTCAATCTTACATTCAAAATTATCCAAAGACGGAACCGAAAAGGTACTCAAAAAGGCAGTTGACTTGTACCACAAGGCAAAGGCAGAACCAGGACAAGCAGTAGGAATCGTAACTGCACAATCCATCGGCGAGCCGGGAACTCAGATGACACTCAGAACCTTCCACTTTGCAGGAATTAGAGAACGAAACGTAACTCTGGGTCTACCAAGACTAATCGAACTGGTAGACGCAAGAAAGAAACCAGTAACTCCAACCATGGACATCTACTTGGAAGAAAAATACAAAAAATCAAGAGAGAAGGCAATCGAAGTAGCAAGAAACACACTGCAAACCAAGGTATCAGCACTAATAGAATCTGCAGACACTGACTATGCAACACAAATCACGCTGGAACTAAACACAACTGCACTATCTCAGAGAGGTTGCACCGTTGAAGAAGTAGAAGCAGCACTTGCATCTAACAAGAAATTCAAGATGGAGACAAACGGCAACACAATCACACTAACACTGGCAGAAGAATCCGATGCGCCAACCGCAATTGCAATTAGAAACAAGGTACTCAATTCTATTGTAAAAGGAGTTCCAGATATCACAAGAGTAACAGTTGCACAAAAGGACGAAGAATGGGTCATCCAGACAACTGGATCAAACCTGGCAAAGGTTCTAGAAATTGATGGAATCGACAAGCAAAACGTCAGAACAAACAACGTCTTTGAAATCGCAGCAACACTGGGAATCGAGGCGGCAAGAAACGCATTGATTAACGAATTATCAACAACACTAGAGGACCAAGGCCTCGAAGTTGATTCCAGATACATCATGTTAGTATCTGATATGATGTGCTCTCGTGGATACCTGCAACAAATCGGCAGACACGGAATCGCAGGAACAAAAGATAGCGTTCTGGCAAGAGCAGCATTCGAAATTACCGTTCCAACAATTGCAGAGGCTGCATTGACTGGAGAAGTCGAGGAGCTCAAGGGTGTAACAGAAAACGTAATCGTTGGATCTAACATCCCAGTTGGTTCTGGTACAGTAGACCTCTACATGCAAGTCTCCAAGAACTAATCATCAGTTATCTTCAAAAGCAAGACCTGCATTTTTGACATTATTGTTTGCATTA
>RHCX01000044.1 GCA_010028495.1 Nitrososphaeria archaeon
TTTATGGCCGGAAACAAGCCAATTACATCCAAAGTAAAAGAGATAAAAAAAATTGCAGAATCAAATCTAATTCCAGTCACATTTGGAGACGCGTTATGGTACGGTCAGAAAAAATCCTACATTCTGTCTGGAGATAAAATAATGAGTATTCTGGCAAAGATTCTCCGTCCAAGACTGTCCATATTTGTGCTAAATGTGGACGGATTATATTCAGACTTTAAGACAAAGCGCCTCATTTATGATATGAAAGACCAACAAGCTAACATTGAGGAAATATCAATGGATGTTACTGGTGGAATGAAACGCAAAGTAGAAGAGGCAACCAGAATCTCCAAGATGGGATTAAAGGTGTTTTTTGTAAACGGCAACAAGCCTCAAAGAATCATCGATGCCGTACAAAAGAACAAGTTTGAGGGAACAGTATTTCGAGGATAAGACATGGCAGACGAGTTTTTGATTCTAGTTGATAGCAACGACAACCCAATAGGTACCGAAGAAAAAGTAAAGTGTCATCTTCCAAATGGCAAACTTCATCGAGCATTTACGGTATTATTGTTTGATAAAAACCACAAATTACTACTCACGCGAAGAAGCGAGGCCAAAATGCTGTGGCCTGGAGACTGGGACGGCACAGTTGCAAGCCACCCAAGAAAAACAGAGACATACGTATCATCTGCAGAGCGAAGACTACCAGAAGAAATCGGTGCACATTGCAAGCTGGATTACCTTTTCAAGTTTGAATATCATGTTCCATACAAAGACGTTGGATCTGAAAATGAGATCTGCGGTACGCTGATTGGCCAAATCCCAGATGACTTTGAAATGAAGTTGGTTAAAGACGAAATCAGTGAGATAAAATGGGCAGATTCCAAAGAATTACTCTCAGACATTGACAAGAATCCTCAAATTTACTGCCCATGGATGCTAGTTGCATTGTATTTTCTTTCTGCATCAGATAAGGAAATGATTCAAAAACACAAGGCAGTATTTGACAAATGGATGAAACCAGAGTACAAATCTGCGCTAGAAAAATCACTCAAATACCACTTTCCAACAAACAATTGGAGGCTGCTAAACTAATGGTAAAGACACTCGCAAATACCGCAAACAAAGTCAATTCTTATCTGAAATCAAATCTCGATGGAAGACCAGATGTTTTGTATAAGGCAGGGGCTCATCTGATTGTAAACGGCGGCAAAAGACTCAGACCATATTTGGTATTGAAGAGCTGCCAAATGCTTGGCGGTTCTGCAAAAGATGCAATGCCAGCAGCTGCTGCAATAGAGATGGTTCACAACTTTACTTTGGTTCACGATGACATCATGGATAATGACGAGATGCGACACGGCGTGCCAACCGTGCACACCAAATTTGGCATGCCTCTTGCCATACTTGCAGGGGATGTCTTGTTTTCAAAGGCGTTTGAGATGGTTTCAACAAGCAAGGTCAAGAATCAACAGGTATCGTCGGGCTTAGTTTCGAGGCTGTCACGAGCCTGTGTGGAGGTTTGTGAAGGCCAGGTTCTAGATATCAAGATGGCAGAAGGAAAAAAGATTCCTACAAAATCAGAATACATAACAATGATAGAGAAAAAGACATCTGCGCTCTTTGAGGTCTCCTGCGCAATGGGCGCAATCTGTGCCAAAAAGCCGCGAGACGTTGCAAATCTAGCATCATTTGGAAAAAATCTCGGAGTTTCATTTCAGATAACAGATGATTACATTGGGGTGTTAGGCGATCCCAAGGTTACAAAAAAGCCAGTAGGAAATGACTTGAGAGAAGGAAAAAAATCCTTGCCAATTTTACTTGCAATACAAAAAGCAGATCCAAAATCCAGAAAAATAATTCTCAAAGTGTTTGGCAATTCAAAGGCGACAAAATCCGACATTACAAAGGCAATTGATACAATGCGGGATTTGCAGATAGAAAAAGAAGTAAGAAAAGCGGCGCTAGACTATGCAGAAAAGGCAAAACGTGCGTTGACAAATTATTCAGGCCCTGCAAAAGCAGAAATGATTGCTCTTTTGGATTTTGTAGTCACAAGGAGCCTGTAGATTGAGTGAAGAAATCAGAGATAAGATACTAAGACTAGCTCTGCAAAATGCGCTAGACCACGGCAAAACTCAGGACAAAATAGTTTTGGGAAAGATCCTTGGCACCGAGCCTTCTCTTAGAACCCAAGTAAAGGAGATAATGCCAACCATAATTGAAATAGTAAATTCTGTAAACCAAATGTCACAAGACCAAGTCAAGCGACAAATCCAGGACAAGTTTCCTGACCTGCTTGTAGAAAAGCCGAAAAAGCAAGAAGAGCGGGAAGGACTACCACCGTTAGAAGGAGCAGAGCAAGGCAAGGTTGTAACCAGATTCCCACCAGAGCCAAACGGATATCCGCACATCGGGCACGCAAAGGCAGCAATCATTGATGAAGAATATGCAAAGATGTATGGAGGCAAGCTCATTTTACGATTTGACGATACAAATCCAGAGGCAGAACGTCTAGAATACTACGCGGCAATCAAAGTAGGCCTCGACTGGCTTGAAGTAAAATACGACAGAACCAAAAACACGTCAGACGACATAGAACTACTATACAAAAAATGCCAGGAAATGCTTGATGGTAACTTTGCATATGTATGCACGTGCAAACAAGAAACCATCTCTGCAAACAGACGTGAGATGAAGCCATGTAAGTGCAGCATGGGAGAGATGAATCAAAACATGGAACGATGGGACAAGATGTTTTCCAAGTTCAAACAAGGAGAGGCAATTGTTCGATTCCGTGGAAATATGAGCTCAGAAAACACAGTAATGCGCGATCCAGTCATGTTCAGAATTATAGAAACAAAACATCCGTTGCTTGGTGACAAGTACAGAGTTTGGCCAAGCTATGACTTTGCAGTTGCAATCGAAGACAGCATTGATGGAGTGACTCATGCATTTAGAACCAAAGAGTATGAGCTCAGAAACGAACTATACTATACAATACTGGATCTGCTAAAGATGAGAAAGCCAAAGGTCATGGAGTTTTCCAGATTAGGATTTGAAGGAATGCCAGTATCAAAGAGGATTTTACGCCCATTAATCGAAGAGGGTAAGGTCACTGGTTACGACGACCCAAGACTTCCAACGCTAGAGGCACTAAAAAGACGCGGAATACGGCAGGATGCAATCAGAAAGTTTGTTCTGTCCTTAGGATTTACTAAAGCAGACACGTTAGCACCATTTGAAACGCTAGAGTCCTTTAATCGAAAGGCGGTAGACCCAGAAAGTATTCGGCTCCACATGGTAAAGAATCCGGTGCCAATTACTGTCAGAGACTTGCCCTCAAGCATAATAACTATGCCTAATCACCCAACAAAAGACATGGGCAAGCGCACAGTAGAGCTTGACGGCAGCTTTTACCTAGAATTAGAAGACATTGAAAAGCTAAAACCAGGAGATGCGATTCGCTTTATGGGCCTTGGAAACGTCAAAATTACCAGCCAGTCCCCGGCAGAAGGTCAGTATATCGGTGATGATCTTGGAACCGACATTCCAAAGGTTCATTGGGTCTCGCACAAGGACGCGCAGAAGATCAAGATTTTGATTCCAAGCCAACTCTGATGCAATGAAGATTGGTAGATTTTTAATTGATGGCAAGGAAACTTATGGATTTGTCAAGGATGGACAAATCGCAACAAAAGAGGAAATCATAACAAAGACTGGAATTCCAATTCCATTATCCATAAAGGAATTTCTTTTTGACGGATGGTATCAAGAGGTAATATCGCAAAACCCAAAACTGGACTATTCCGCAAAACTATCCGATGTAAAGATCCTTGCGCCAATTCCAAATCCTCCAAAGGTGATCTGTTTAGCATTCAACTATGTAGATCACGCAAAAGAGCAAAACTTAACTCCACCAATTGATCCGGCAATAGTGTTAATTCCACGAACCACGCTGAACGGAACAAACTCGGAGATTGTCTGCCCCAATTTTGTAAAACAGCTTGACTACGAAGTGGAATTGGCAATAGTAATAGCCAAAGACACCAAAAATGTCGAAGAAAAAGACGCCATGGATTCTATCTTTGGATACATGGTATTCAATGATGTTTCCGCACGAGATATTCAGGCACAGGACAAGCAATTTGGACGCGCAAAGGGCTTTGATACATTTGCTCCATGCGGACCATGGATTATCACAGTGGATGAAATACCCGATCCGCAAAACCTCAAAATGACAACAAAGGTAAATGGCACATTACGTCAAAACTCTAACACGCAAAACATGTTCATAAAAATTCCATCAATTGTGTCAAAGCTCAGCAGAGTAATGACTTTGGAGCGCGGAGACATTATTTCTACAGGCACACCAGCTGGGGTAATGCTAAACAAGCCAGATGCTGTTTTTCTCAAAAACGGCGACAAAATAGAGATGGAAATTGAGAAAATAGGCAAGCTGGAAAACACAGTCAGATTTGTTCAGTAGCTTTTTAAGAAATGCCAAAACTTCAACTGCATATGGGTAAAATCATTGTAGGTAAGACATCAGAGATTCCTCCTGGAAAGATGACCAAGATATCAGCTGACGGAAGAGAAATCCTAGTTGCAAACATTGATGGAAATTATTTTGCATGTGACGACACATGTACACATGCAGGTGCAAGCCTTTCTGAAGGAGGATTGGAAGGTGGAATCATAACATGTGGATGGCATGGAGCTAAATTCAATTGTATGAGCGGCAAGCTGGAAAAATTCCCAGCAAAAATTAGAGATCTCAAGCCATACAAAACAGTAATAGAATCAGACAACGTTTTTGTAGAGTTTTAGGTGTAGACTTTAAAGCGAGTACAATATAGAAAAACAGACATGGTAGACAAAAAGGCTCAGAACCAAAAATCACTTGAAATGGCAATACAGACTCTAACCCAAGTTGCCGCGAGTCCGACCACACCAAAAAATATCAAGAAAAATCTTACAGATTTGATTACTAGCCTCAAGTCCAGCCAAGATCCAGTTACAATCAGGATAGCCAATGCAATTTCGCAAATCGACGACGTCACGCAAGACCCAAACTTGCCATCATACGTTCGAGTGACGCTTTGGCAAGCAGTATCTACGCTAGAAAGCATCAGAGATTAAATTTCTCCAGAGTTTATTTCCAGTGTGAAAATTGAGGAATACATTTCATCATTACCTTCATCAATAATTTCTGGGCAAGAGGTTCAGCTTTTAGATGACTCTTTAAGGGACATTTTCAAATTTGCAAATCTTGGCAAAAGCGATGTCTTTTATCACCTAGGATGCGGAACCGGGAATAGTCTTGGAATAGCTGCAAAGGAATTTGGAGCTAGAGCAGTAGGAATAGACAATGATCCTGACAAGATAAGACAAATAGAAAAAAACCCAAACATTACTACTAGATGCCAAAACATTACAGACTCTGACCTATCAGATGCCACAGTCATTTTATTTTGGTTCTCAGATGATTCCATCATTGCAAAAATGTTTGCAAAATTTTCCGATCTCAAACCTGGCTGCAGGATAATTACAATTTTTGATCCATTACCAGGGACAATACCAAATAGAGTAAGCTTTCCATATCTTTTACACCAGACACCATTCACTATTGCAAAAAATTTCAAAGAACAGATAATGGCCGTATTTGAAACCGAGTGCATTGACTTTACAACTGCATGGGAACATGCCGAAAGATACACCAAAGCAATTGGTTCTCCAGATGCCGGAAATGACAGGTTTCTTACAATACTGCAGACGGTAACCATATGGATAAATGCAAAAAACCACGGGGTTTCATGCACTAAGGAGATACCTGCGCCTGTTCAAGCGTACATTGAGATCTTGGATAATTTTTTCCACATAGAGGTAAAGCACTTAATTGAATAGTGAGCCTTTTATTTTTCTTTGAACGAGTAATAACATGAGTAGAATCAACATCAACGTCTCTGCTACTGACTATGACAAATCAAGCAAAGAGATCACCAAGGTACTCTCTGGCTTGGAAGAGATGGTTCACGAAAAAGATGGCTTTACCATTACGGATTCAGAGTTTTCATTCGGTTGGCATTTTTACGTAGTATCTGTGCAGTCAGGCTTAATTCAAAAGCTAGCAGACCAAATGGGTTCCGACTTTACAAGGCTAAAGGGTAGGGGAAGTGAGAAAAAATTCCTATCACTGCTCAGCCAGAAAATGGAACACACCAGTCTTCGAGTAAAGCTTGCTATCAAAGAAGAGATGGAATCGAGTAAGTACGGCTTGTTCTAGGGTTTCAGAAGAACTTTGAGTTTGTTTTTTGCTGCAACCAGAGCTTCGCCTAGATCATCCAAAGAATAAACCGAGTCAATCAGATCATCTACAGACACTGCACCAGTAGCTAAAGCTTGTATTGCTGGCCTAAACGGTCCGCAGCGTGAACCAACAAATGTTATCTCATTTACTATAGCTGTAGTAAGATCTAGTCTATTTTTTGATGCAATTGTGGATTTTAGCACTACTGTTCCTCGCGGCTTTGCAAGTTTCATTGTGTCTAAAAATCCAGATTCGCTTCCGGTTGCTTCAACTACAACATCAAATGAGTGCTCATCTTTTGGTGTGATTCCGATTTTTGTTTGAATTCCTAGCTTTGATGCCATATCGAGTTTTTCTTTGTGTTTTCCAAAGCAAGTGATGTTTGTATGATTAATTCTGAGCACCCTCACAATTAGCTGAGCCAGGCGTCCATCTCCAAGAACTGCTATTTTGGCATCAGACTTGATCTTTAGCTGTTCTTCAATTTCAAATGCAGCTGCTAATGGCTCTACAAATACAGCTTGCTCATCAGATACAGAATCCGGAATTATGTGTAGGTTTTTTTCTGGAAGAGACAGGTATTGCGCAAATGCACCGTCTCGCTTGTATATTCCGAGGACAGTCCTGTTTGGGCAGTGTCTTTCCAGTCCGTCAGCACACATTTGGCATTTGCCACATCCTGCATTGATCTCGCCCACTATTCTTTTTCCGATGAGGTTTTTGTTGTCAGATTCTACGACTTCGCCGACAAACTCGTGGCCTAGTATGCCCACATATGATGCATAACCCTGAATCATTTCAAGATCCGTACCACAAATTCCAGCAAGTCGTACTTTTACTAGCGCTTCACCGGATTTCGGATTTGGATAATCAGTCTTTAGAGATATCTTAGAGCCGTCAAAGTATACCGCCTTCATATGATTTTCTGCGCATACTAGTTATTTTTGATTTGGGGTTTGCAAATACCACATGATTATCAAGCCGAAAAATAACTTGTAAATTTTAATAATACTAGATTTGACGTGTTGTATGAATTTTGATGAGTTGTGTAATAGTGTAATGAAAATCGAGGATATCAGATTTGCCGGAATCTTGGATAAGAACGGTGAGCTTGTTTCGGGTGGATACAAGGATGGATTATCCTCACATTTACAATCAGACGAATCCAAAATGTCATTTCATTATGCATCAAAATCATGGGAAAGTAGAAAGAATCTTTCGCATAGAGTAGGTAAGGAAAAGTTCTCCATAGTTGAATTTGAAAAGGTAAAGCAGATTTCAGTACCGGTTGATAGTAACAACATACTGTTAATCAGTGTTGAGCCAAGCGTTAATCACGACCAAGTTGTGAAGGGCGTATTTTCTCTATTAGAAAAACAATAGCACTTTTCACAAAATTTACTGGAAGAATGTGTAGCATGATACAAATATCACAAATTCGACACGTTTGCTAGTTTGTCTATAACAAGAATACTGGTTTTTGCCTTATTTTTATCGGCAATTTTTGGCATAATTGCATCTATTGAGACAGCAAGTGCAACTAGTCTTTCTCCACTAGAACAGTACCAACAGTATCGGGCCAAATACGGCAAAGACACTGCAAGAGAAGACATCATGGATAATGGTGTAATTGACAACTCGGTGAACTCGATTGAATACTCGTATTCCGAATTTGGCCTGCTACAAAAAAACAAGCAAGATACTGCTAACCTAGAGATCCAAAGAACAATACCAAGCAATGAACCATTTGTGTATCATTGGGAGCAAAACTCGACAGATATTGGATCAGAGTATAGCTCTTACATCAACCAGCCAGTCACAGTGACATTTCTTAACAACAAAGTAACGGTTCCGGACAGCTCTGCATCTGAAAAACTTCTGGATCGTTACGGAATCTTGCTTAGTGATGAAAAAGGAAAATGGGATTTGGAAAAATCCTTTGCATTACTGGAGACAATGGAATCCATACCGCAAAACATCAACACCCAGATTCAAGAGCAAAAAGTCATCAAATCCAAATGGGTTCTATCTGACAAACATATCGATGGTGATCTCACAATAACAAAAACCGACACCTACAAGACAGTAGAAATATCAACAGATGCATTCGAGTCGGCAACGCATAGAATAGCCCTAGTTGACAATAAAATGGGCAAATATTTCTCGCAAAAACTCCATCATGCCTTGGTACGATTCGTAACAGATGATGGAAACAACGAAGACGCCGTAGAAAAGATCCTAAATGACAGATTTGGTGTTTCGATTAAAGTTCCAGACTATTCTGTACTAACTCAATCCACAACCAAAGAATCTGCAAAAAGCTTCCAAAAATTCCATCCTGCAGAACTAGTCACAATAATTGATATTTTTGAAGAAATGCCAAAGGGATTTCATTCAGTTGAAGGTCTTGATTATATCGTAAGAAGAGTTGATGGAACAACGCATCCTATGTATCCAAATGCTCCAGCAGTAAGCTGGCCTTCCACAAAATCTGGCTATATCGAATTCATGGAGTCTGCGTTTACAGTCGAAGACGACTATCTGCACAAGCTAATAGTTCATGAAAAATCTCACTTTTTGTGGGCTCGCTTCTTTTCAAGCGAGATAAAAGATGAATGGACCAAGCTTGGTGGATGGTATAGAGATTCCAAGTCGTCATCAGGCTGGTCCACAAAAAAGACAACTGAATTTGTCAGTGCGTATTCTCACCAAGTTAATCCAGATGAGGACATGGCAGAAAGCATCGCACATTACGTGATAAACCCGGACAAGCTAAAATCAAGATCAGCTGCAAAATACCAATTCCTCAAAGACAGAATCATGGAGGGAAACATCTACATTCCAACTGTACGAGAGGACCTAACATTTGACGTGTTCAATTTGTATCCAGATTACATCTATCCTGGAAAGATAGTTCGCGTTGATATTTCCATCAAAGGAGCAGTAGACGAGGACAAAAACGCCACAATCGAAATAGAGCTTAGCGGCAAAAACAAGTTTGCTGGTGCAAAAAGTGCATATCTAAGACTTACCAGTGAGCAGGGAACCTACAAGGACATAACTCTGACTCCTGTCAATGGAGATGTTGGCCTGGTTCTTAGAGGAACCGTAACCATTAACAGCAACGCAAAGGGCGGCCTGTGGAAGACAGACCAGATTGTCCTCACTGATCAGGTTGATAATCAAAGATTCAACGGACAGAGCAACTTTGGCTGGAAGTTCTTTGTGAATAACTCCAACGAGGACATCACTCCTCCATCTTATGTCAAAAGATCCCTAAAGATTACAATGCAAAATGACTATACCTCAGAGATAAGACCAGTCCAAGTAATCACCGCAAGCTGGAAGACGCCAGACAAGGATGTCAAGTCATGCTATGCTACAATAGATAATGCAGATGTTGCAAGCTATAGCATTGGAACATACGGATGGTTTGACGGAAAAACCAACATGTGCGTTGTGAATTTCAAGATCACCGAGTACTTTAGGCCCGGACATTATAGTATCAAGCAGATAGTCATGTACGATAATGCAGGAAACGATAGCACAGTCAAGTTTGAAGATATTTCTGGCGATAATTTCCTGTCCATTAGAACTACAAATCCAGATACTGAGTATCCATACCTAGATGTGAATAATATCTCGGTTTCTGCAACGCCAACAAATCCATCGGATCCAAACGGTGAGACCAATGTCAAAATCGTGTATTATGCCAAGGACAACAAATCAGGCCTTGGTCCTGTCAGCTTTATTCTGCGCGACCCGCAAGGAATCCAGCACAATTATTATCACTATCACAAGAATTTCTATTCGGTATTCTTTGATGGCAATCCGAATACGCTTGCCAGATACGACATCAACTTGGTTTTGCCGGAAGGCTCTGCCCCAGGAAAATGGGCACTAGTTCAGATGAACCTGAGCGACAAGGCAAACAATTCCAAATCATACCAATTTGTCGAGCTAATTCACTTTGAGATATTGAATTAGCTGTTTTGCAAATCAAGGAAATTTGCGCAAAGTAATTTATTTACCGCATTTAAGAAATTGTAGCTCATGAAAATAACGCAACTCAATTCCGCATCTGTGATAATTGAGGACAGGTTTGGCGATTCAAAGACAAAGATATTGTGCGATCCATGGCTAAATGGAGAGGAATACATTGGCTCATGGGCTATTTACCCTCCATATGATTTCAAGCCAGAGAATTTTTCAGATCTCGATTTCATTTATGTAAGTCATATTCATCCTGATCATTGCTCATCCAGCACGCTATCAAAGCTAGACAAGAAAATCCCCGTTCTGATTCACAATTTTCCTGAAAAATTCCTCAAGCAAAAAATCGAGGGTTTGGGTTTTAAGGTAATTGAGCTTGAGCATGGAATAAGAACTAGGCTCAAAGATAATTTTCACATCAATATTTTGGCAGCTGATAATTGCGATCCTACGATTTGCGGCAATCTGATGGGATGCGTCATGCTTGAAACAAAATACCAGACAACTCAGATAGATACGATGGCCGTATTTGACAACGAAAAACAGGTCATTGTAAACACGAACGACTGCCCATTTGACATTGGCAAAACTACTGCGTCTAGAATAAAATCAACGTATGGAAAAATTGATTTTCTGTTGGTAGGATATGTGGCGGCTTCGTCTTGGCCTCACTGCTATAATATGCCAGAAAAGGAAAAATCAGAACAGGCAATACTCAAGGCTGCAAAAAAGCTAGACACTGTAAAACAGTACATTGAGATTTTAGAGCCGCGATTTTATCTGCCGTTTGCTGGTCGATACACTTTGTCCGGCAAAAACTATACCCTGAATCAATATCGTGGCGAGCCAGAACTGGAAGATGCGTTTGAGTGGATGAAAAAGAACATTCCAGAAAAATATCGAGGACTGCTTTTGAACAATGACTGCTGGTTTGATTTGGATACTGAAACCAGCAACAAAGAATACACTCCAATAAACAGACAGGACAAAAAAGAATTCACTGATAATGTCTTGTCGCAGAAAAAATTCCCATACGAATACGAGTCAAAGCCAACAGTTTCACAGATCTGGGAAAAAATACCAAAAGCTTATGAGAATTTTGAAAAGATCAGAAAGAAAATCCAATGGAATTCCAACACCATGATTATTCTAAACACGAGTGATTGCAATGATGAAAATTTACTAGTTGCGATAAGCTGCAATGGTAGCGGATACAAACGAATTACTACAGACGAGCTGGGTAAAATCGAAAATTACATGGGAATAAAGCTGGACATTAGGCTGTTAAACTGGCTTCTAGATGGTCCACAAAAAGCCCATTGGGGAAATGCAGATCTTGGTTCGCACCTACATTACGACAGAGTGGGCAGCGTGTACAAAAGAGGCTTGTTTTACTGCTGGAATAATTTTCACAACTGACATCAAAGCCATATTAGATACGTTTAAAGAAATTTAAGAAATCAAATTTTTTACATATCATGGACAGATTTATGGTTCATCTAAAGAACAAGAGTTTTGTACCAAAAGACAATCGGCTTTTGATAAAAAGAGCACTTGATCTCTGCTCTGACATTAAAGTAGCAATACGAGATGCCCGGGTATCAAAAAAATACATCCAATATGACATATCATTGGACAAAAACGACTTGGATAAATTCATCAGAAATGTAGAACCAATCTCTGAACTGGCAATTGCACGACATATCAAGGACGAAAAGACAACAAAAGAGCAATACATCAAAGACGGAATATTTTATTTCAACGAGGAAAGATTCTGGGAAGCGCATGAAGCGTGGGAGGGAGCTTGGAGAATGTGTACTGGTCAAGAAAAGCTCTTGTTGCAAGGAATTATTCTGATTGCCGTTGCGTTTGCACATTATCAGAGATTTAGCAATTCTGTCTGCATTGGAATGATGGGTAGAGCGTTGACTAAGATAGGCGAATCTTCAGGCATTTATCATAATATTGACGTAGACATGATGAAAGACAAGGCGCAGGCAATTCGAGCTACTAAAGAGATAATCACCTTCAAAGTATGATCTGATAAAGGTTTATTCGAGTTAAATCTAGTCCATATTGTGAAAATGGGTAATTTTTCTAACATAATGCTAATTGTAGTTTTTGCTTTATTGATTTCTTTTTCAACCGCATGCGCATCAGATTCAAACGAGGTATTATTG
>RHCX01000045.1 GCA_010028495.1 Nitrososphaeria archaeon
GGTGAGCCTGGAATTCACATGATTGCAAAAAAATATCAGATGTAACCGTAAGAAGCATCTTTTGCGCGCAATAATGCTACAATTTCATTAAAGACTGTTTGTTGTTCTGGATTTAGCTTGTGCATGAATTTTTCTAGAATTATTTTTGCTTCGCGCGAGTTTGGCATTGAGTAGAATACATCTTCTTCTTCGATTTGCCTACCAATTGTGACATCTTGTATAGAGCATGCTATTTCCTGGCCTTGTGTTGCTGTGTCGATTGATTTTTTGCCATCCTGGAGTTGGTGGATTTTACCAATCTTTTTTCCATCACTTTTCATTATCTGGATTTTTTGCTTTACTGTTCCTGCGTCAACGCGTATTCCAAATACTGCAGGACTACTATTTCTAAAGATGTAACCCTTGAGAAATGTGAACTTGCAAATTGGTGTGAGTTCTGAAAACACTGCATTTTCTTCGTTTGCAGTATCATCATCCACCCATAATGTGTAATTATCAATCAGGCTGTAGATTACTTGGTCATTGAAGATTTTGATGTGGTGATTGTCTGCTTCTTCTTGTGCGTCAGGTAATGTCCTTACATTAAACGCCAATATCACTCCAAGATGTCGGTCATTTTCTTTGATTGCCATTGCCTCCATTACGTCACGTCGATTCACGTGTCCTATGTCGGCCTTTGCTACTGGAATTTGCTGGCGTCTGAGCATTTCAGTTATTGCTTCGAGTGAGCCAATTGTGTCGCATTTGAGTGTGATTCCATTTGTCTGAGTATCGATAAAGACAGATTTCATCTCAGACTCGATTGTCTTTTTGAATTCCTCTATTTGTGATTCCTTGTTAGTGACATAAACGGTGCTTCCCGGTAGAACTCCTTCCAGATCTGGAGATGCAATCTTGATTCCAGCCGCTGCAATTACTTCGTCTACTGGCTTGAATTTGTCTCTAGGATCACGCATTTCATCCAGAGGTTTTGGCAACAAGAGTGCCTTTGGTTTTATTACAATTACAGAATCACGCTTTGCGACAACTACGGAGTCGCCTTTTTTTATTTTGCCATCTATTAGAATCATGTTTGCAGTAGTTCCAAGGCCTACCTCATCATTTACTTCTAGAATAATTCCGCGGCTTTGCTTTTCTTCTTGTTCTAGTCTTTTTTGCATGTATTGTTGAGTCAGGCCTACCAGTACAGTAAGTAATTCTGGTATACCAACACCGGTTCTTGCGCTGACTGGAACGATTGAGACTTCTTTACCAAAATCCTTTACTCGATAGAATGCTTCTGATTGGAATCCAAGAATCGATAATGTTCCAACAACGTTGTAGATCTGCTCATCAAGTGTTGTTTGTATGAATTGGTCCTGTTTTTTTATTGCAAGAGAAATGTATGGAGTATCAGCTTGACGCCAGCCTGGAATCTGATCCACTTTGTTTAGTGCAACAACAAATGGAACCTTTCTTGCTTGCAAGATTTTGAGCGATTCGTTTGTTTGCGGTTGGAATCCTCTGTTCGTATCAACTACCAGTATAGCAATGTCTGCTGCAGAACCTCCACGAGTTCTAAGATTTGTAAAGACTTCGTGTCCCGGAGTATCAATTACCAAAAGGCCTGGAACATCTTGTTCTGTTTTTGTGAGTTTTTCTGCAAGCTGGCCGCACATTTGCTTTATAGTATCAGAAGGAAGAAAACTTGCACCAATGTGCTGTGTAATTCCACCTGCTTCACGTCCCTGAACGCCGGTTCCACGAATTTTGTCTAATAACGAGGTCTTACCAGAATCTACGTGGCCTAGAACGGCCACAATCGGCTGTCGAATTCGCAAGGTCTGCTCACTCGAATACTACCTTTGCTTCTTTTTCAAAATTTTCCTTAGAATCAGATGCATGAATGATATTATCAGAAATTCCAAGACCGAAATCGCCACGAATTGAGCCTGGGGCTGCCTCATATGACTTGGTTGCTCCAACCAAAATTCTAGTTGTTGCAACCGCATTGTTTCCTTCTATGACTGCCACTACAACTGGACCAGATGTGATAAAATCAACCAGTTCGCCAAAGAACGGTTTTGAGTTGTGCACTGAATAGAATTCCTGGGCTTGTGCTTTTGAAAATGTGAACATTTTGAGTTTTAGAATTTTGAATCCCTTTACCTCAAATCTTGCAATGATTTGTCCAACCAGTTTTCGTGCTACTGCATCGGGTTTTACAATGAATAATGTTTGTTCGCTCAATTCAATTCAGAAATTATTTCTTGATAATTCCGCCCTTTTGGTATTTTTTAGTCCATTTCAAAGTTCTTGGATCTCTTTTCAATACCAACATGTTCTTTTTGCATTTTGGCGAGCAGAACCACAGGACAGTGCCGTCATTTTTGACTAGCATTGTACCTGATCCTTTAGCTACTGGTCTGTCACAAAAACTGCATGGTTTAACGATTAGACTCATTTAATCACCTAATTTTTTTAGCCTCACGTTCTGTTTCTCGAAGCATCAAAGTATCAGACATTCGTACCGAACCCTTGACATTTCTTGTCAAGACTCTACCCTTATCACGGCCTCCAAGAACCTTAACGCGGACCTGAGTGATTTCCCCTGCGATTCCGGTCTTGCCAACAATTTGTATTACTTCGGCTGGCACTACCTCATCAGTCTGGGAAGTACTCACTAATTGCCACCTTTAAGTTTCTTAATTGAAGCTACTACTTCTTCGACAATGTGGTTTGCGTCACCGGCATCCAAAATTGCAGCTGCTGCTGAGGTCACATCAATGCCTAGTGCTTTGCCTAGTTCTTGCTTTGATGGTACAAATGCATATGCGGCGTTTTGCTCTTCACAGATAATTGGAAGATGTGCTACCACCTCTGGTGGCTCGACATCTTCTGCAATAACTATGAGTTTGCTTATTCCACGCTCAATTGCTTTTGTTGCCTCATTGGTGCCTTTACGTACCTTTCCGCTGCTTGACGCAACTCTGACTGCTTCCAGAATTGGATTTACAAGATCAGCTGGTGTCTCGAATTTTACATAGTAAGCTTTACCCAATTAAATCACCCGTAGGGATCATCTCCATTCCTTCAGTCGTTTGGAATCGCCTTATTAGTGTTATCAGCTGCCAAGCATGGACTTGGTTTTTTTGAGATACTGCGACATTAGCTGTTCCAGTCTGGATTCCGAGTCGGCTTCTGCATAAATTCGAGCAATCGGCTCAGTACCACTAGGTCGTATCATAACCCAATTTTTTTCATCAAAGATTATTTTGATGCCGTCGGTGGTGTCATAGTTTTTCTGTTCTTTTTTTAGATACGTAATGACTTTTTTTGCCTGCTCTTTGGTGCATGAAACCTTGTCCTTTGTCGTGTAGGTCTTGGGGATTTTTTGCAGCTCCTCTGTCATGGTATAATCAGATGATGCAAGCAGATCCAGCGCCAATGCCAGAGTCATACAACCATCTCTAACTTGGTTGTGTTTGCCATACATGAATCCGCCGTTTTCCTCAAAACCAATTAATGCTTTTTGCGGAACCATTTTTCTCGATACTTCCACACTACCCACCTTTGTGCGAATTACTTTGGATTTTGTTTTTTCTGCCAGTGTTTCTATTGCAGAGCTGGAATTAAGGCACGTTACAACTTTGGATTTTGGATGTTTGTTCAAAATGTGATTTGCTAATAACAATGCAGATTTGTCACCTGTGAGAATTTTTCCTTGATCATCGCAAAAAATGCTTCTGTCGCCATCACCATCAAATGCAATTCCAAGCGCTGCCTTGTTTTTGCGAACTATACCAGATAGTTTTTGAAGGTTTTGTGGTGTTGGTTCTGAGCCACGTCCTGGGAAATTGCCATCGATTTTTTCATTAATCAGAAATGCTTTGCATCCTAGCTCTTTGCACAAAATTGGCGCGGCAGTTGCTTGTGCGCCATTTCCAAGATCCAAAGCAACTTTGAATTTTTTTGATTTGATTTTCTTCCAGTTTACCTGTGACTTTATTCCGTTTATGTAAGTAGAAATTACTCGTGATTCCGTTCCCGTTTTGCCGATTTTTGAGAATTTTGGCCATTTCTTTTTAAAATAAATTTCCTCGATTTTTGCCTCGTCCTCTCTCGGTATTTCGACGCCATCCGATGCAACGGGCTTGATTCCATTGTATTGTGGGGGATTGTGAGATGCTGTGATCATTATTCCCCCGGAATAGCCAAGCTTTTTTGTTGCATATTCCAAAGCCGGAGTTGGAACTAGTCCTCCCAAATTGCAATCCAGTCCGCAATAATTCAGAGCAGAACAGATGACTTTGGCAATTATCGGACTGGAATTGCGTCCGTCATAGCCAACAAGAATAGGTCCTTTTTTGAAATAAACTGCAAGCGATAATGCCAGATCATGTGCAAATTCTAACGTAAAATCCTGGCCAAAAACGCCTCGAACTCCGTTTGTTCCAAAGAGCTTGCCCATCAATTGTGATTTTGGTCGGTTAGATTTGTGCTTTGTTGGTATCTTTTATCGAGTAGCATTCCACACGCTACAACTATGACGGCCGAGGCCAAGAATACAACCCAGTCAAGCCCAATCAGAGTGATCATCTTGTTTGAGAACGGTATCAGTATTGGAAATCTTGTTCCAGATGGCTCTGAGAGCAAAATATCAAATGATATGTGGGTAAGAACGGCCGCAATCGATATAGCTCCAAGTCTATAGTCCTTTTTGCCCAAAAGATACATCATGATTGGAAACGAGATTAGGGCAAACGCAAAAGAGTGGCCCATTCTTGGTATCGAGTCAATATTTAGAAAATGAACCAGATGATCCGCATCTAGCGCCATTGGAAGTAAACCTGCAATAATCATGTATCTTACTCCCAAAGATGCAGCTCCGACAATTAGGCCAAACACAATGTGACCTGCCACATGTTCGATCGAGATCCCGCTTATTTCCAGCGGATTGCCAACCAGATATGGTCTGGGCAGAAGGTTGCAATGGTAAGCAATAAGTTTGTGTGAAATTTGAGCAATGATGCGGGGGTCGCCAAGCCCGGTCAACGGCGTAAGGTTTAGGCCCTTATCTCTTAGGGGTTCGTGGGTTCAAATCCCACCTCCCGCACCAGTTTTGATTTTTCAGGCTCAAGACCTAAGTTAATAAAGTGAATTTGCAAGATAACTCCATGAAAAAGATCCGGATAGGAATCACAGTTGTGGGCAAGGACCGCGAAGGAGTTGTTGCGGCATTTACAAATTTGATTTTCCAAAAACAAGGTAATATTGAAAAAATAAACCAGAATGTAATCAAGAGTCTTTTTGGTATGCATCTGGAAGCCTCGTTTTCAAAGGAAATTGATATCAAAAAGTTTGATCAGCAGCTACAGGATTTAGGAAAACAGTTCTCAATGGAAGTCAGCGTATACCACGAGATAAACTCTAACAAGAACATTGCCATATTTGTCACAAAAGAGCCGCATTGCTTAGAAGCCATAATTGCTGCAAAAAGCCAACTAAAAGGAAAAATTAGCGTCATAGTAGGTACAGAAAAAACACTGGAATCAATTGCAAAAAAGGCGGGAATTCCATTTGTTCTAGTTGATGAAAAAGAACAGCAAAAGGCAGAAGATCATCTAATAGATGTCACCAAAAAATACGACATCGACCTAGTTGTGCTGGCAAGATATATGAGAATAATGACACCAAACTTTGTGTGGCGTTATCCTCATAGAATAATCAACATTCATCCATCTTTGCTTCCAGCATTTCCAGGAGCATCTGCATATGCACAAGCCTTTGAGAGAGGCGCCAAAATTGTTGGCGTAACTGCGCATTATGTAACAGAAGAGCTTGACCAAGGACCAATCATATTTCAGGATTCATTCAAGGTTGACTCGGCAGACACACTTGAAACAATCAAGAAAAAGGGTCAGGAGTTGGAAGCTACAACACTGCTCAAGGCAGTCAAGATGCACCTTGAAGGAAAACTAGAGGTCTCTTGGAGAAAAGTCTACATAAAATGACAGAGATTCGCGAACTGGCAGATCCTGCAATTCGTAAAATAAACTCAAAATCCGCAATAATTCCAGTTGGTTCACTTGAGCAGCATGGACCGCACCTTCCAATATCTACTGATTCAGATATTGTAACTGCCGTAGCTCAAAAAATAGCCAAAAAATGCGGCTTGTTGTTATTACCTACAATACAGTATGGTGTTTCATTTGAACATGCTCCGTTTGTAAATTTCAGCATAAAGGACAAGACTCTACAGAATTATTTGGTGGACCTCTGCGTATCTTTGGGCCAAAACAAGATAAACAAAATCATAATCCTGAATGGTCATCATGGCAATCAGAATGCCTTAAAGTCGATTTCTGGCAAAATTGCAAAAACGACCAGAAACAAGACCAAGGTTTTCGTCTTTTCATATTGGCGATTCATGGATAGAGAATTTGACCATGCGGGATTTGTGGAAACATCGCTCATGATGGCAATATCAAACAAGACAAATCTAGGACTGGCAAAAAAAGGACTATCCACAGAAAACATGACTCCTCAGCAAAGACAGAAAATCTCCAAGCTTGCATCAAAGCAGTTCATCAAAGCAACAAAGAACGGAGTTTGGGGCGATCCGACAATTGCGACAAAAAAAGATGGCCAGAAAATTTTTGCAGAAATAACACAGAATCTGGTAAAAACAGTGTCAAAGTTGATACACTGACTAAAACTCTATTGTTCACCACTGAAACTTTAATATATTAACATCATAGGGGAGTCAATAAGTGAATTAAATGTCAGTTGATATGGCAGTAAAAGTACTGGACGAAAGCATCGACAAGGTAGTTCTAATCAAGCTCAAAGGTGGCAAAACCATTCGAGGCAACCTCAGAGGTTTTGACCAACACATGAATCTGCTACTCGACGGTTCAGAAGAGATCCCTTCAGACGGCGAGGCAAAAAGCATAGGAACCATAGTTGTGCGTGGAGATAACGTAGTAATGATATCTCCTCCACCAGCATAAGTGGTGTCTGATTTATGGGTCGTGGAACTCCATCAATGGGGCTTTTTACAAGAAAAAAGCCTCACATCAGATGCAGAAGATGTGGAAAGAACTCTTATCATAAAAGACATCATAGATGCTCTAGCTGTGGCTTCCCAGATGCAAGAATCAGAAAATATTCTTGGATCAAATGGTACGCCTAAATGGAACTAGCGCTAGTCATTAGTTCTCTAGCAGGCGCTGCAACCGCTGCAACAATTAACAGATTTCCTAAAGGCAAAAACAAGATTCCTTTGATGGGTGCCAATTCTCACATTCGAGCGCAAATCGAGGCATTAAGAACAGAAAAAGAGATCTTACAAAAAACAATTTCGCGATTATACGGTGAACCTACAACACTTTCCAAGGTTCAAGTTGACAAACTATTATCAAGATACCAATACCAGCTTGGCGTAATTTTGGCCAAGATTGAGAAACTAGAAGCCGCATCCAAATATCCAGACCTTGGCCCGCTTGGTGACGGTCTGATGACACTCATGGATCAGAAATTATCTGCTTTGGACAAGAGACTGGCAGACATTTCGTCAAAGATTCAAGTAGCTCAAACAATACAGTTGGAAAAGCCTGAACAAAAAGTAGAGGCAAAGAGAGAAGAGCCGAGAAAAGAAATCGAAAGACAAATTCATGCCAAGCCAGAAATCGTAACCAGTCAAAATATCGAGGAATTGATCAAGTCATTTGCTAAACCAGGTAAGAGAATCGAGCTTACCACAATGACTGAAATCCCAGATGTGCCTGTACCTCCAGTTGAAATTGAAACCAGAGTCGAGCCTGCAGTGGACACACCAGAAGTCAAAATCGATGCCATGGCAGAGATAATTCATGCTCCAGAAATGATACCAGTCGTAGAGCAGAGACAAGAGATAATCCAGCAAATTGTAGAAACTATCCAGCCGGAAACAGTCAAGCCATTCATAACAGAGCCAATTGACATTGAACAAAAAATAAAGGCAGAACCACCAAAGCTTGAATACAAACAGCCAGAGCCAGAAAAGAAAAAGCCAAAGATAAACTTGCCAGAAGAGCCTGAAGTCGAAGACGATGAGGATGATTTAGATTCTATTAAACGCGAAATAATGAAGACCCTATCAAAGCTAGAGCAAGCCGAGGTAGAATAATGTCATATGATGATGCCATAGAGGCATTATCCAAGGACGCCCTCAAATTTGTAAAAAACAATTTCGTTTTGGGTCTTGGTAGCGGCCGGGCAGCGACTGTATTTGTAAAAGAGCTTGGCAAACACATCAAAAAGAAAAAGCTAAACATCAAAGCAGTGCCAACATCTCTGCAGATCAAGCTAATTGCAGAGCAGGCTGGAATTCACCTCATATCTGCAGACCAGATTGAAAAAATCGATGTTGTCTTTGATGGTGCCGACCAGATTGATTCTAAGAAATACCTAATCAAAGGAGGTGGTGGTGCATTATTGCGGGAAAACATTCTGATTTCATCGGCAAACAAAGTTGTGATAATGGCGGATTCATCAAAATTTGTGAAATACTTTGACAGAACAGTTCCAGTCGAGGTTCATCCATTTGCAAGAAACACAGTCAAAAAGTTTCTCAAAAAACTGGGTGGCAAGCCACAAATCCGTACAATAGAGCGCGGCTATCCATTCATTACAGAAAACGGCAACATCATCTATGATTGTGATTTTGGCACCATCAAGTCTCCAGGCTCACTTGCGCTCAAAATAAAGCAGATTCCAGGCGTGGTAGAGGCTGGAATATTTGAGAAAAGACCTGACGTTATCTACAAGGCCAAAGAAAACGGCAAGTTCGATATTATTTAGATCTGCTAACCAGCTTTCCGTGGCCTAGTTTTCCAACAATTTGCATGTCTTCTGTTACTAGTTTTCCTCGAACCATCGTAGTTATTGGCCAGCCTTTTAGCTTCCATCCCTCATACACAATATAATCAGAAAATGCTCCAAAGAAATCTGAGCTTACCGCTTGCTCTTTTTTGAGATCAATTAGGACAATGTCTGCATCAAATCCTTTCTGTATAGAGCCCTTTGAGGTCATGCCAAAGATTTTCGCTGCATTGCCACTGGTAAGATGCGTCAATTGTTGGAGGTTTATCTTATTCCTGTTTACTCCTTCTGACAACAGAATAGGCAATGATGTTCCAATTCCCGGAAATCCTGCAAGTGAAGACCAGACATCTGTACCAACTTTGAGTTTTAGTCGATTTGCCACATGATCTGTTCCTATAGTATCTATGATACCGCCAGACATTGCAGACCAGATTTTTTCATTATCGGATTTAGTTCGGATTGGCGGCATCACTTTGGCAAGATAGCCGTTTTGTTTTTCATATGATAACGTCAGGTAATGTGGACAGGTCTCTACAAAGATCTTGGTTCCTTTTTTTCTTTCCTGTTCTATTGCATCCAGCGCTTGTGTAGAACCAATGTGCACAAAATAGATTACAGTTCCAAATTCTCTGGCAATTTCACAAACCTTTTTGATGCTTTTTGCTTCTGAATCAGGTGGCCTGCTTTGCGACCAAGCTCCAAGGCCGTCCTTGTTGTCTTGCTTTGCCTTTTTTATTCCACATTCGCACATTTGATAGTCCTCTGCATGTACTAGGACTGGGCATCCTAATTTTGCGGCATTCTGACACACCTTTTGGATTGTTGCAGTTTCAAGCTGAACTTGGGCATCAAAAAGTGTGCTAGATCCTGGGTCCATGTCCATGTAGACATGTCCTACTTCACCACCTAGATTCATGTAGATTTTGAATGAGGTAATTGCGTTTTCTGTGCAGTATTGCATTTCATCTGCTTGTTTTTCATCAAAGATTGTAGCATGAATTGTGTAATCGATATAATGATTAGATTTTGATGCTGCTAACTGTTCTTGTAGATATTTTTTGTAAGAGCGTCCCAGTCTCAGCATCCTCATCATTGTTGTGACTCCTCCAAGGGCGGCTGCTCTTGATTCTGTTTTTGCCGCCTCTTCTATTGGTGAATAGACTCCATAGTGGACATGAGTATCTATCAGGCCAGGTATTGCAACTAGGCCTTTACCTTGGACTTTTTTATCGCATGATGGAACATCTGTTGTAAAATCCGAGATCTTGCCTTCATTGATGACAATGTTTCTCTCTATCATTCCCTTTGGAGTGATTGCTTTGGCATCAACGATTACACAGTCTGCTGTCAACTGGTATGATTCAAAATAGTCTGGCTATTATTCTTTGATTACCATCTGGATTGGTATGCTAGCTGCTTTTTGGACAACTTGTCTATTCTAAGTTTTTCCGAGTCCAGCGCATCTTGCGCTATTTGGTTGTCGATTTGCTGCGGAACCGGATAAATTTGCGGTTTGAGTTTTTTGTAATTCTTTAGAATGTATAGGATAGAGTACAATTGGTTTGAAAAGGATAACGCCATTATCTCTGGCGGGTGGCCTTGCGATGCAATCAGGTTTGCCACTCGCCCTTTGCTGACGAGGTAGATTTTTTTGCGGTTTGGCAAGATACATTCGTCCAAGTTTGGCCTGACCTGTCGTGTCTTTTGTGAGAGAAGGAATTTTGCGTCAATTTCTACATCAAAATGACCCACGTTACCAACAACTGCACCATCTTTCATTGACAAGAGATGATTTTTGGTTATGATATCTCGCATGCCAGTACACGTGATGAAAATATCACCTATCTTTGCAGCCTGGCTCATTGGCATTACTTCAAAGCCGTCCATGTGAGCTTCCAGTGCCTTTATTGGATCAACTTCCGTTATGATGCACTTTGCTCCCATTCCTTGGCATTTTTTTGCGACTCCTTTACCAAGCCAGCCATATCCTGCAACTACAATTCTTTTTGATGCAAAAAGTAGGTTCATTGCCTGCAAGAATCCATCTATTGTAGATTGACCAGTACCATATTGATTATCAAATAGTGTTTTTGTTTTTGCATCGTTTACGGATATGATCGGGTATTGTAGTTTTCCTTGTTTTTGCATGGATTTGTAACGAGTGATGCCGGTTGTGGTTTCCTCTGTGCCCCCTAGAATTTTGAGTTTGACTTTGTGTGCTTTGATGTGCAAGTCTCCGCCGTCATCGGTTATGATATTTGGTTTGAATTGTATCACTTGATCTTGGCACCAATCATATTCTGATTTGGTTTGGTTTGACCAAGCAAAGATCTCGATTCCTTGTGATTCCAAAAATGCTGCAATATCATCTTGTGTTGTCAGTGGATTTCCTCCACAACAGATCAGTTTTGCGCCAAGCTCTTTCAGTCCAATCAACAAGACAGATGTTTCTTTGGTTATCTGCAGACATATTCCAAGTGCTATGTTTTGTAACGGTTTTGATTTTTTCATATTCGATATTGCCAGAGTCAATATTTGCATGTGGGATTTTGCCCATTCGTGCTGGAGTCTACCTTTTTCTGCCAAAGATTGATCCTTAATTTTGCTCAATTACATCATCATACAATTTGGTGCATGATTAATGATTTGTTAGAGTAGAAATAGAGCCGGCGTTTTTTGACGTGTGAGGGCTGGTGGCTTAGTGGTATAGCGCTGCATTCGCAATGCAGAAGTCGAGAGTTCAATTCCCTCCCAGTCCACTATTTTGTGTTAAACAGGTTATTTTTGTTGTAGATATAGAAATTCAATTTTTCATGACTGGTTTCCATCTTTTCAACAATAGTGAGCTACCAGTGACCGAAACAGAGCTTGCCGCCATTGCAAGGCCTGCTATTGCCGGATACAACAATCCAAGGCCAGCAATTGGAATCAGAGCAACATTATACAAAAAAGCATAGGCTAGATTCTGCTTTATTTTTGATATTGTCTTTTTGCTTATCTCAAATGCAGAGACCAAGCTCCTCAAGTCATTTCTTACCAGAACAATCTTGCCTGCTTCTAGAGCAATGTCTGTTCCAGATCCAATTGCAATTCCAACATCAGATACCGCAAGTGCTGCAGCATCGTTGATTCCATCCCCAACCATTGCTATTTTGGAGCCTT
>RHCX01000046.1 GCA_010028495.1 Nitrososphaeria archaeon
TACAAGATTTTTCCATTTGATGTGATTAATCATACCAAGGAAGTGATCTTTGGAGACAAAGCAAAACAAGAACATACCACCATCAACAAGTTCTCATATGATACCAATGTAAAAAATCTGATCAGAATTCATAATGAGCAAGACATTACAAACAAGCGAAATGAGCTTATCAATTATGTGTGGAGTGGTCATGGTTTACCAGAATCAGCCATGCCTCAGAATGTTAAAGAGAATATTAGCGACTCTAGATATCATGATTTGACAAATCTTCAGAGAATAGACAAGATAACATATGAAATGGATTATGGAGTGAACTCTATATCTTACATGTTTGTTCCAAAGGAATCAAACAACAAAGTTGTTGTATATCATCAAGGCCATGACGGAGACTTTTATGCTGGAAAAGATACTATTGAGTATTTTCTGAAAAACAAGTACACAGTAATAGCATTTTCAATGCCACTTCTTGGAATGAATTCACAGCCAGTTGTTGAGACTCAAAATTTTGGTCCACTAATTCTCAAATCTCACAATCACTTGCGATATATCGAGTCAGATAGCCTAAAACCAGTCAAATTCTTTTTTGAGCCAATCTACGCATCACTGAATTATTTGGAGCAGAAATATGGATTTGATGCATATTACATGACTGGGATTTCTGGCGGGGCATGGGTATCAATGTACTATCCAGCAATAGATAATAGAATTTCTCAAAGTTATCCTGTGGCAGGACCGTTGCCACTTTATTTACGTTCAAACTACGACACAATAGGAGATTATGAGACAGAGCTGCCAGATCTGATCAGAATTGCAAATGAGCTGGAAATCTACGTGATGGATGCTCATGGTGAAAACAGAAAATTCATTCAGATTTACAACAAGTATGATCCATGTTGCTGGTCAGGCACATATTTTGAGACATATGAACAAACAGTAAAAGACAAAGTTAAGGAGCTAGGAAGTGGAATATACGATGTTAATTTGGATGAAACCAACAAGGAACATACAATATCACAGAACACCCTAGATGCAATTAGTAGATCAATGAATAGTTGATTATCGCTTTGCAGATCTGTACCAGTTTACATATCTGGTGACGCCTTCTTTTAGACTGACCCTCGGTGAATAACCAAACGCCTTTTTTGCTTTTTCATATGACAAGACCATTCTTCTAATATCACCGGGATTTTTTTCGGTGTATGTCGGTGCGATGTTTTTACCAGTAACTTCACTGATCACTCGTAATGCTTCATTGACAGAAGTTTCTTTGTTAGTGGAAAGCAAAAACATTTCTCCATTCTGATCATTAGATTCAGAACCCTTGATCAAACAGTCTGCTACATCTTTGACATAGATGAGATCTCGAGTTTGCTCTCCATCCCAATTGATAATAGGAGTTTCATTTTGTTCTAGTTTTTTAACCAGATTAGGAATTATTGGTCTCCAACCAAGCTCCTCGTTTACTATTTGTCTTTCACCATAAACAGTGGCTAACCTGAAGATTGTAATGTAAAGACCATAGATTTTCTGGTATATCTTAGCATAGTGCTCTCCTATCAGCTTGTTTGCATCATAGGGAGTTTTGCAATCTATTGGATGTTCTTCTGTGACAGGTAGAAACTGCGGATCACCACATATGCCACTGTTGCTGGTATAGATTAGCTTAGAATTCTTCTTTTTGGCAAAATCTAACACATTAATCATGCCTATTACATTCACATCTGCATTTTTGATAGGATCTTGTAGGCTAAAGGATCTAGGGTGAGTAGCTAAATGGAATATCACATCAGGTTTTAGGTCCATAAGAGAAGACCAATCCTTGTTTACAATATCAAACTTGATTATTTTGATCTTATCAGATACGGCAGATAGATTGTTTTGTGAGCCATTACTAAAATCATCAACAACTGTGATGTTTTTGTCTTGTTTTAGTAACGCTTCAACCAGATGCGAGCCGACGAAGCCTGCTCCGCCAAAGACAACAACATTTTGCATTTACATTTCTGCCACATGTGTAGTAATTAAACTGTTTTTTAGAATGCAATACAAAAATCAGATTCATTTTTTGGTTAGGATGTCAAGTTATTTCAGTTCGGAGTATTACTTGGTCAGCATTTCGTAATTTTCTTTTCCCCAAGCGCGGATATTTTTTTCTCGCATCGTTCTAGTATAGACAAGTTTTTCGAGTAATAGTGCAACTATGTATTCTAATTTTTTGTAGATAGGAGATGTTTTCTTGGTTATACTCATGCACTGAATGATGTATTTTTCAAAAATCTGCTCCCATTCAGCAATCACATAGTCAGGATGTGATAGATTTTTTACAAATTCATATTCAGCATTTGCCAATTTTTCACGGAATTCTTTTGATTCAACTATTTGATCAATCAGTTTAGCTAGTTCTTGCGGATCTTTTGATCTTGGTAAAAATGGAGGTATGACTTCTTTACCATCCAAAAATGTAGGTCTACTAGGATCGGTATACGTCAGTACTGGTTTTTTGCACAAAATTGCATCTCGTTCTATTGCACCTTGAGCGCCAGAGCGCATCTGCCCTAAGATCGCATCTGCAAAAACAAAGTACCTAGCTAGCTCATCTCTTTTAATCAAAGGTATGAATTTGACTTGGGAAGGAACATCAGTCATCAATTGTTCATTAGCTAGTCGCTCTTCTTCGGTATTTTGAATAAACCACTTTACCTGCCAGACTTCAAAATTGGACTTGCACAACTTTAGTGCTTTCCATATTATATCCATGCCTTTTTCTAAGCTAAATCTTTGTGCAGACAAGAATACGAACTTGCTTTTTGGCAGATCTATTGGCTTGACATTTTCATTGAATAATTTTACATCTACTGCAATTCTATCTACTCTTATTGCATCTTCACGATATTGCTTGAGAATTTGGTACAACTCGTGGCCGGTAGTAACACATGCGATGGCACTACGAAATATTTTTCCATAAAAATACCTCTCAATTAGATTTCTTTTGAATGCGGGTTGATTCAGATACGATAATTTAGGCTTTTTTTCAAATGGTGGAGTCCTAATGTCATCACCTACAAAATACATGATATAATTTAGGTCTGCAAGGTATGCTATTCTTGCAGCTGCCCAAGTCATAACAACACAAAGATCAAAATTATGTTTTATTGAATTAATTTTTTTTACTTGTTTAGAGATCAAAAGAGAATCAAAGAATTCTGTATCACCATCAAGATTTGTAAATAAAGCATCTTGCTTTCTGGGAAATGTTATTAGGTGAATTGTAGATTTTTTTGCAAATTTTTTGAGTGTGAAAATATTGTCAGCTGTATCCCCAATGGCAAGAATTTTCATTATTTTATTTCTGAATAATTACTATATAATCAATTAAACGACTTACTAATCTGAATTCAATATTTTATACTTGTCTATACAGGCAAACAATCACTGAAGAACAAAGTGCATCTGTTTGATCAAAAAACATTCAGTATTCAGATTTTTAAATTAAGTAAATTGTGATTCAGTATTGAAACATAAGAAATCTGCCCCAACTCCTAAGTTACGAGAAGATCTGTATTCGTTACACAAGCACTTGCGAGCAGAAATGAAAAAGAAATGGGACAGAGTTTTGCCGTTCAATGAGCTAGTACTTGATAGATGGGAAAAAGCATCTTTTCTCAAGGCAAAAAAAGGAGCAAGTGTTTACGATAGTAGCTATATTTACGGCAATGTAGCTATTGGAAAAAACACATGGGTCGGACCGTTTACGATTCTTGATGGAAGCGGAGGAAAGATTACAATTGGCGATTATTGCAGCATAAGCAGCGGAGTTCAGATTTACACACATAATGCTATGAAATGGGCAGTTAGTGGAGGAAAGGCAAGCTATGAATGGAAAAATGTCAATATTGGATCTTGCTGTTACATTGGGCCATATTCTCTTATAACTATGGGAAACAAGATAGGGCATCACTCTGTTGTAGGAGCTCATAGTTTTGTAAACAAGAGCATTCCGCCATACTCAATTGCTTTTGGCATACCCGCAAAGGTAGTAGGAAAAGTCAAGGTAAAAGGAAAAGACGTTAGCATCGAATACTTTTAAATCAATATTAGAATCTCATACTTATGTCAAGTTCAGCTGGCCCTAGTTTAGACAAAGTTGCAATTAGAAACATTTTATCGATAAGATACAATCCGCTTGAAAAACCCCTCATTAAACCTGCAAAATGGAAAGACTATGCCAATGAAATACACGGTAATTCTCGCGACAGGCTCCAGAAATTATTGCTGAAATCTACACTTGACAAGTTGTCTGACCAAAAGACCATTGCTATTTCTTTGAGTGGGGGAATTGATTCAACATTGTGTCTAGGTTTGATAAGACATGTATTTCCCGAAAAAAAGGTCATTGGAATTTGTGGAGTTTTTGCTGGAGGGTTTGATGAATCAATAGTGGCAAAGCGTGTTGCTGACAAGTTCAATGCAGACTTTCACATTGTTCATATGGAATCCGTGTTCACACATATGCCAGAAATAATAACCATAACAAAAAAACCAAAGTGGAACACATACATACATTTGATTGCAAAACATGCAAAGAAATTCACGAATACTTTGGTGACAGGCGATGGATCTGATGAACTGTTTGGAGGATATACTTTCAGATATAGAAAATTTCTGAATCTTTTGAATAAAAACGACAGTTGGAAGATTCGTACAATTAATTATTTAGAATGTCACAATAGAGATTGGGTTCCAGATCAAGAGCGTATGTTTGGTGCCTCAATAAAATTTAACTGGGATGTAATATACAATTATTTCAAACCATTTTTCCAAAATAAGCTACACCCATTAAAGCAAGTTATGCTAGCTGATTTTAACGGTAAGTTACTGTACGATTTCATTCCTATGGGAAGGGCAATAGCGTCATACTACAACATACATAGTTTTCCAATTTTCTTAGATCCAAATGTAATCTCTTTTGCATCAAGACTTCCAATAGAGCAAAAATACGACCAAAAATCACACAAAGGCAAACTGATTCTTAGAGAAATAGCAGATAATTTAGGCGTAAAACACATGGATGAGAAAAGAGGGTTTTCGCCAAGCCTCTTTACTGATTGGAAAGAGCACGGCAGAGATGTGTGCATAAAGTATCTTTTGGATGAGAGATCCAATATTTATCGAAAGAAGATGATAAACATCAACTGGGTCAGACGTGCATTTCATACTGTTGACGACGATGGCGACATTAGATATCTAAATCGGCTGATATCGATTCTGGCCTTGGAGATATGGTATCGAGTAATCATTACCAAAGAAATTAAGCCGACTACCAGACTATAATCATATCATCTTAAAACAGAATTGAGACGACATTTATTTTTGAATGGAGTCTTTTTTTTCTCTGTGGCTTCCCACATAACCACCACGAATCAAAATATCCAGCTTGTCATTTAGGCTTTTGATTTCTTCAATTTCTTTATCTGTTAGTTTTTCATTTTTTGATATTTTAACTACGGCCTGCATCAAAACTGCATAAAGTGGAAAGACAACCTCCTGATTCCATCCAGGCTGTAGTTTGTAAAAGTATGGATATGATTCCACATTAATATCAGCTTCTGCTGCATATGCAGAGCTTTTTTTGTAATGAATGTACCCTATTACAACTAACAGAGGAACTCCAATAGAGACCACAATAAGCACGTACGCCAGAAATGTTGGAAATATCGATATTAGTTCTGGGATATTTTTTATGGCCAAATAATACGTAGTTACTAATGTATTTACTGCCGCAAAGATAAATGCAAAGTAGGTAGTCCATCCTTGTCTAAAGTAAAACCATGTCCTAAACGGTAATTTTTTTTTCATAACGACGTTAACTACTCCCATCATTTATTTAATACGCATGAAAGGTAATCTGATCTGTGAAAATCAATTAATTAAATGATCAATGTTCATCTTATTTTCAAGCGTTAACAGAATTTTTCATGTGATACAAAATCAAAAATCAAGTAAAGTGTCACTTTTGATTTCTTTAGTTATAAACAACCTATACCAAATCTCAAATGCCAGTATCCCTAGAAACTTGTTTACGTATCTCACATCAAGATTTTTGGATTGCACATGTTTGTTTATCCAATCTTGATCAATCCATCCATCTTGAACAATTCTGGCATTTGAGAAATAGTATTGAAAGATCTTTCTCCCGTATGACGACCAAAGATTTATTGTATTAACACTAAATCCCAGTTTTTGATTTGACACCAGAGAATCAAGACGATTTTTTACGAGAATTTTTCTTAGCAATAGTTTTCCAAGATCACTTTGTTTATCATATTTGTACTTGCTAGAAATTCCAACAGCATATGAGATTAATTCTTTGGACAAAAGTGGTGTAATTCCTATCAGCTTAAAGTTTTCATTGATCCTTTTATTCACCAAACTAAAATTGTAGAGTAATTTGCCGTTGTAGTCTGCCAAAAATACCTGATCAATTAATGAAAGAGAATTATCAAAGTACGGTAAAAGCTTGTCATAGATTTTTGTCCACGAGAATGCGGATTTTTTTCCAAATAGATCTTCCTGATCTACAACACTATCTCGTTCATGGCACTGCAGATACGCCTTTACTTTTTGTAATGGGGAAGAGTTACGAGTAACAATCGACAGGAATTTTTTATATCTAAACACATATCCGCCAAATAACTCATCTCCTCCATCTCCAGTTGCCAGGTATTTGGCAATTGTTTGTGCTTTTTTCGCTACGTAGTACCAATGCAAATCCCAGAAAGGCATCTGGGCAATACTAATTGCTTTTGGTAGTTCTTCTAGGTAATTATCTACAGATACAACATGTTGATCAACATCAAAATGTTTTGCAATTTTGGCCGCCAGTTTTGATTCATCAACACTATCTGAGAATTTGATAGATATAGCATCTATTTTAGAATCGGGAAATGATTTTTTTAAAAAATTCAGGGCTAATGTAGAATCAATTCCTCCACTTAGTGCAATCACAATTTTCTTTGGTTTAATCCTTATTTTTGTTAACGATTTTTCTACAATGTTTTCAATTTGGGCTATGGTTGGAGTTGAATTATGAAAATTACGCGGGGTTATTTTTGGCAAAATTGGCTTCTGTGTGAGATCATATCGTAATGTCAGAACACTGGTAATCATTGATTGGTTAGCGGTTTTACGATATGACACGCCCTAAACCACGAAATATTGCACCGGCCTTTTTTGCCGCATGATCATCCATTACTCCTCTCGAGTCAACGATCACAGGAGTTTTTTTCATTTTTGACACAAGAAATGACAGTTCGATGTCTCTGAATTCATCGTGTGCAGTCACAAGCACCATAGCATCTGCCTGGGTTACTGCTGTCGATAGATCATCATCAACTGTCAAACCAAATACTTTCTCCGATTTATAATACGGATCATATACTTTGACAATTGCTTTTCGATACGTGAGTTTTTCGATTATTTTTTCTGCTGGCGACAGCTGAACATCTTTGACATTTGGTTTGTAAGATATCCCAAGTACAACTATTGTACTGCCTTGTAGTGATTTTTGGGCATTTGTAAAACCATCTTCAATCAGATCCATTACGTGATCTGGCATGTATTCATTGACCTGACGAGAAATCCGCACTATTTTGAAATCATTCGTGTATTTTTTGGCAATATTGAGCATTTGATAAGAATTAACCGGTAAACAAGGACCGCCGACTCCAGCTCCCGGATAATGAATCTGAAAATTGTATTTTGTTTTTGCTGCTTCTAAAACCTTGAATGTGTCAATTCCTAGCTTTTCAAACAAGAGCGATAACTCGTTTATAAAAGCAATATTAACGTCGCGGAATACATTGGTAGTTAGTTTTACCGCGTTTGCTGATTTACAATCCGGCATTTTTAGCAGATCTACTGGAAATACATGATGATATAGATCCATGATTATGCTAGTTGTCATCTCCGATGTTGCACCAACAAGTCTCGGTAGTTTTTTGAAATCTTTGAGAATTTCACCAGGATTTGCAGTTTCAGGACAAACTCCGATTAGAAAGTTTTTGTCTACAACAAATTTTTTATCAGTTCCTTCAATTATTGGTATGAGATCAGTTTCAACGAAGCTTGGCTCTACGGTGCTTTCCACTATTACCAATGTTCCCTCCTTCATCAGATCGTGAAGTTGTTTTGCAACTGATTTAAGTGCCGTATAATCAGGTACATTTGCGTTATCCATTGGGGTCGGAAGGGACAGTAAAACAATATCGGTTTGTTCTAATGCTGCCTTTATGTCAGCGGTCGCAAAAAATTGTTTGTTGTTAACCTTGTTAAATATCACATCATATCCCGGCTCATCCTTTAGGGGAAAATCTCCGGAATTGATCATTTTGACTAGATTTGTGTTAATATCAATGCCAGTTGTGTGCAAACCGGAATCAGCAAATGAGAGTGCAGTTGGAAGTCCAATTCTGCCTATTCCAATTACACTGACATGAAGAGTGTGTGTCTGTAATGATTTTTTAAAATCATCTATTGTCTTAAACTTCTGATTCAAATTCATTTTTCTCAAGTTACAATATTGTATTTTTAAATAATTAATATAATTTGTGAAGGATGAAATTGACCCAAAGTATAATTCATAATTAAAATTTATCAATGTAGGTAAATTGAGAAGAACGATGAGATTTGCTGTTACCGGAGGAGCTGGATTTGTCGGGAGTCATTTGGTCGAGGCATTGTCGAATGCAGGTCATTCAGTAATTGTAATAGATAATCTAAAGACAGGTAAAAAGGAGAACATTGCAAGATTTATCGACAAGGTAGAATTTGTCGAAGGTGACATAAGAGATTATGGATTGTTAGAGGAAAAATGTGCAGATATAGAAGGTATTTTCCATGAAGCTGCCCTCGCCTCAGTTCCAGATTCATTTAGAATTCCTGATGAATATCATGACGTTAATGTTATAGGAACTGAGAATATTTTCAAGCTTGCAAAAGAAAATGGCTTCAAGGTAGTATATGCAAGCTCGTCTAGTGTGTATGGTAATCCAGTTAAAATTCCAATAAGAGAGGATCATCCAAGAAATCCGATCAATCCATATGCACAAACAAAGCTAGATGATGAGAAATTGGCACAAAAATATTCTGAACAAGGAGTAAAAATAATCGGGTTACGATACTTTAACATTTTTGGAGAACGACAGTCAAAGGAATATGCAGGAGTGATCAAGAAATTTTTGAATAATATTTATGAGAACAAACCTCCGATGATCAACCAAACATACTTGCAATGGAAAGTACAACAAAACATGCTTTTATCAACATAGGTACAGGCCGCAGTATAACAATTCTGGATCTGGCCAAGATGATCATAGATACATCTGGTTTTGCACTATCTCCAACTTACAGTGATACACTTGAAGGAGATATTAAAGAGTCAGTAGCTGATGTAAGCCTTGCCAAGGAATTGTTGAAATGGACGTCGAATGTTACCTTAAACGATTGGTTAAAAACTGCAATACCAGCTAGAATAAATTAATTCGGAATTTGGAACAAATGAGAACAATTTGCGACTTTTAATAGGCGGTTCGCCATCAAAACTATTCCATCTAAAAGAGTTTTCGAATGAGTTAGCTAAACTTGGAGTTGAATCCAAGGTGGTTTTAGATACAGATTATTGTGATGGATTTCCAAGTAGAAAGATTTCCAACTGGGTTCATGGTAGCGCTAAATTCAATGAGCTAGCAAAGTCATTCAAACCGGATGCAATATTAGTAGACAGACAAAGACATTTTGGTCTGGCTACCTCAAAGACAAACATTCCATTACTTGTTCATTTGCGAGGAGATTACTGGAAAGAAATGAAGATGGCAAAAGAAACACTCTACAGATCACCGCCAAAACGTCTGGCATTGTGGGGATGGTCAAGAATTGCAGACAAGTGTTTTGAGAGTGCAGATTTGATCTTGCCAATCTGCAAGCATCTGGAGAATAGAACAAAAGAATACTATCCAAAAACAAACATAGACACAATGTATCAAGGAATTAACCCGGATAACTGGTACTCTACAGAAGGAATGAAACTAGATCATCCATGTGTCGGCTTGCTTCAGAGCGCAGTCATTTGGGAAAAGGCACGAGAGATGTTGACTTTGGAGCCAGTATTGAAAAAGATGCCACACGTTACGTTTTACTGGGTTGGAGATGGCCCATATCACGGACATATCATGTCAAAGCTATCCAAGTATGAGAATTTCAAATGGTTAGGCCACATGCAGTATCCAGACAAAGTCAGAGAATATCTGAGTGAGATTGACATCTATTTGTTATTAAGTGGAATAGACATGTCTCCATTAACATTGCTTGAGGCACAACTCATGAAAAGACCTGTGATTGCGACCAGGGTTGGAGGCATACCCGAATTAATGAACGACAACAAAACAGGATTTCTGATGGAAAGGGGTGATTATCAAACCCTAATAGAGAAAATCAACATATTACTACAGGATGAAAACAAACGAAATGCAATTGGAAAGGCAGGCAGACAATTTGTTATTGAGAATTTTAATTGGCAAAAGATCGCCAGTAATTTTGTATCTTCATTAAAGAAGTATTCGTTGATTTAGGATTTCAAAAGAGATTCATAGAATTTTATATATTTTGGCAGAATTGTGTCCCAGGTCATGTTATTAACTACGAAATCATATGCTGCATCTGTTAATTTTTTGGCATATTCTTTATTATTCAATAGATTGTTAATTTCTTCCAATAGTTTTTCTGGATTTTCAGGTGGTACTAAGACTCCTGTACTTCCGTTAATAACCAGCTCAGGTATTCCTCCTACGGTAGTAGCTATTACTGGCACCTTCAGGTAAAACGCTTCCTTGACAACGGTTGGAAGACTCTCCATTCTAGACGGAACGATTAGAACACTTGAGGCTTTGATAACTCTCATGGCTTCTTTCCATGTAAGATTAGTTGAATAGACAACCTTACCCTTTATTTTTGGTTCAATCTGTCTGAGAATGTCTATTCCTTTTTCATAGCTATCTCTTCCAACATAGGCTATCTGATTTTCTTTTTTTTCTACTTCACCAAGATCTTTGAATTTTGTTGTATCTATTGGACTCGGCATATATACAAAATCCAAGCCAAGTTTTTCTTTGTAGATTTTTTGCGATGCTTTGGAATCAGTTGTTAGCATATCTGCCCATTTTAGGACATTTTCCTCTGTGACTCCAGCAATACCGCCTAATGCGCTTGAATGAAGTGCATTTACAGCTTGGATTTTTGAGGTTTTTGATTGGAATTTTTGGCGGATCTACAAAATCAATTTGAAATCCATGTTGTCGTAGTTGGTCTGCAAGCATTGCCGCATGTCCACCAATTCCTCCAGAATATCGTGGAGAGACAAAGAGAATTTTCAACAAGTCAGAATGAAATATGAGATTTTAAAAGGTCTTGGATTGTTTTACATCAATGCTTGTGATGCTGCATGCATCATTTGGCTTTTTGCGCAACCAGCTGCAAGCTCATCACCCTTTCCTCTTCTCATGAGGCCTCTGTACAAACCATCTTCCAATTTGACGCCTTCTCTTTGCTCCCATTCTTCTACAGTAATAGAATATTTCTTTTGGATTCTATCTCTGTACCATTCTGGGATTACGTTAAATGCACAGAACGGAATGATTCTAAGATCTGGTGTTACATAGTGAATATCACATCTTTGCAATCTTTCCAAGTCTTCATTGTATTTGTCTTGGAAGTGCATCATGCCCAAGAATAATCCTTTGACATGCCATGAGCCTACTGCATCAAATGATCT
>RHCX01000047.1 GCA_010028495.1 Nitrososphaeria archaeon
TTGCGAGGAATTGGTTAGTGCAGGAAATGCCGCTGGAGAAATGCCTGCGCTTGAAGAGGCTGGCCAAGAGGTCGCCCTCACGGTCGACTCCCAGCACGTCGTCTCGGGTGATTGGCTTGGCAATGTTCGAGCATCCACTGATGAAGATTTTATTCGAGTTGGGAAATGAATTTGGGATTGCAACTCATGATTATGCCATGATAAGTTCCGCAATGACACTGGCAAAAAAGCATGAAAAAAAATTTGAATTCCAGATGCTGCGAGGAATCAGAGACGAGCTAAAACCAGCACTAATCAAAAAAGGATTTGCATTATCGGAATACATTCCGTATGGAACAAACTGGCTTCCATATTCCATTAGAAGACTGAAAGAAAGAAAAAGAAATATTTTGCTTTTGGGCAGCTCGTTTTTATCAAAAAAGATGGGCACGTAGAAATCATACTTGAACGTTATATGGTAAGAATCCGTCTTTGGAGCAATGAAGGATTTCCCAAAGCGTTTCCAGCACGCAGATAAACTTGTCATGGACTGCACCAGTTAATGCTACACAAAACGCAGTAAACGGCTACAAAATAGAGCAAGACTCTGGCTGTGATGGAAGTTTTGCAGTAATTGTAACAAACAACACATCTACAAGCTATCTCAACACTGGATTGAATTTCGGCACGTGTTACGCATATCGAGTTTCCGCCCTGAATTCAGCTGGAGCTAGTGCACCATCAAATGTAGATTTTGATGTCACATTTATGGTGCCTGCAATTCCGACTGGATTGAGCGCAAAGACAACTACAACATCTGCCAAGATTTCCTGGAATGCGCCTGCAAATAACGGCTACATCATAACAGGATACCAGATACAAAGAAACGGAACTATACTAGTTCAAAACACAGCAAACACAAAGCTGTCTTATGTAGACTTGGGCCTCAAGCCTTTATCCACACAGACATATCGAGTTGCAGCATGGAACATTGCAGGTCTTGGGCCATTCTCTGCAAACATCACTGCCAAGACCTCAAACCAGACTGGAATCGACAATCTAGGTCAAGCGGTGTCCGATTTTGTGCAAAAAAGAAACGAGCTGCTCAAAAAACAACGTGAAGAATATATGAGAATAATTCAGCAATGCCACGACAAAACAACCAATGCAACTGGCACTGTACGAAAACTGACTGCTGAAGACTGTCGCAGACTGATACACGAACTAAATGACAAGTACAAAGAAGCAAGAAAACAATTCCGAGAGGAATTCAAGTTTTTCAAAGAAGATACGAAGGATCTTTTCAAGGAAGTAAAAAAGTCAGGCCTCATCGGCAAAGATGACATAAAGAGTATCAAGCGTGAATTCAAGGACTATGAGAATGAAACCGAAAAGGAATCAAAAAGTCTCAAAAAAGACATCAAAGAATTCCGCAAGGATCTCAAAAAAGAAAAGCACGGAAAACACGGCCATCATGATGACGATGACTGACTCTTCTTATTTTTAAAAAAGTCAACAACTTAGCTTATTCATTATCAGATCAGCTGACTAGGCCCTATCAAGTGGTATCATATGTTATAATCATGAATACAAGTCGTTGGGCTTTTGAAGTTCAAGCCCCATTCAAAAAGGTCATTGCTTGGGACGCATTGTTTTTTGTCCTAGGTATTGGCGTCGGTGCCGGAATCGGCGCATTCCTAGCTACAAGCTAGGAATTTTTTTCTATTCCTTTAGTTTGGATTCCTGAAATATCTCCGATTCGTACCAGTTGTATCGGAAATAATCCAGACACCACTCATGAAACATTGTATCAGCACTATAGAAGATCTCAGTCAAATCTGCCTCACCTTCGGCGTTTGGAAATGAGACACTTGCTTCTTTTTCATTTAGAACTATTAGAGTCTGAATCGTCTTTTTCATTTTTCTTTCAATCAGGCCTTTTTCAATTAGATCATCATAGTTAAGCTTGGTAAGAAGATTTTTGCGTCCTTTCGGTACAACTGCTGACTCTGATAGAATATAGTTGAACTTGATTCCTTTTTTGATCCTTTGCACTTTTGGCTCGATGATGTCTAGTGGAATTTCAGTTAGTATTTCGTAAATGTATTGATTTGCGTTTTTGTAAATTGATTTCCATTGTTCTAGCACCTTTGATACTCCCTTGACGTGAGTGGAATTTGCCAGCTGTCCAATCCTCATGATGAATTTTGGTGGAATTTCTCCAAAGGTATGATCCTCAAAGTACTTTCTGTTTCCAGATAGAAAGATAATTGACGGGGTCTGGGAGCAGATAGTTTTTCCATATGTTGTAAGAGTGTAATATCCATCCAAATTTTTTACAATAAACCCTCCATCTTCTAGTCGTGCAAAATTACGGTGTACTTCTTGTACTGTAGCACCGATTTCCTTTGCCATGTTTGTGATTTTGGATTTTTTTTCCAGCAATCTGAAAATTATCTGTAGTCTTTGCTGGCTCGATAGTTCTAAAAAGTTGTTAGCCGCCTCTTCATACAGGTCTACCATGGCCATCATATAATGATCCTAGATAAATAATAATATCAAGAATTTCTACTTGTGTCTTATGCTCTTTATTCGCCTGACCGTGAATAAAATTGCAAATCCTACTGCGATAGCAAAACCAATCATCATAAAACCAAAGATATTAGCCATCGACTGAATTGGATTCATGCCAAAAAATTCAATGTTTATCTTTGATACTAGAACCAAAGCGTTGAGAAATTCCTGTGCTGGAAATCTTTCCTCAAATCCTGTCACCAGAACATATTTTGTATTCTCATCCCCGCTGATCTTTATCACATAGGTTCCTGCAGGTATTGGAGTTCTAACTGAGGGGCCAGCCAAATAATCCGCATTTCCAAAATCCTCATGAAACTCGGTCCATTTGTGGTTTGCACCTTCAAGATGCACAAGGATGACGCCTTTTTTATCAATGAGGTCCACTGTTATGTTTGTGCTCTGCAGTTGGAGATTAGGTACCTGAAGACTCAGATACATATCCACTTCTTTATTAGAGCTGATTGTATAAAACTCGGGGGATTTTTCTAGTCTGCCATAATACGCCTTTGAAACCTCTGGATCTTCGATTAGTATTGGATTCGCATTTGAGCTGTCCAGATCCATTACCAGTCTTGGTTGGTGTGCATTTGCATCCAAAACAAATGGAACTAGAAGCAAAAATAGGATTAGGATTTTTTTCACGTTTAGACTGGCCTGCCGCGGAACTGCTTTGATTGGATCTTGTGAAATACATTATGCGAGGCCGCTATAGTCAGACATACAAATGCAATTCCTACAAAATTACGAATTGTCATATCCATGTTTGGCTGTCTTGCAATTACTGAATAATTGAACACTAGATAGTAATTATCAAAGAGCCAGAATGGCAAAGTTATCCAAGACAATACGCCGGCTATTAGATAGCCAAGCCTTGTCTTGTTGTTTACAAATATCATAGAGCTGATAATAGCAATATACCATATTCCTGAGAGAATTATCCATAATGGGCTGTATACCTCTGGTCTGTCATCTAGCCAGTAATATGTAGAGCCGATTATTCCCAAGGCAAACAGGGAAATCGTCAATATTTTTTGGTTTACAATAAAGCTAGTCTTGCTTTCCTTTATCTCCTCTTCAGGGGGATTTGTTTTCATTTCCTGTGTTCCAATGTGAATAGCTTCTCTTACGGTTTTTAGCTTTAGCGGTATTATCCTTGTAATTGAATCATCACCGACTATGGTATCATGTACCAGACTGTCAATTAGCGGCCTAGCAAGGGATGCCTTGACTGGAGTGATAAGATCCACCCAATAAGATGAAAGTCTTGTAGTCAGAAACGGAATCTGGATTACAAAGAGATTCTTGTTAAGATATGCAGCGTACAATCTCATTAGCTCTTCATATGTTAGCTTTTCAGGCCCACCAATATCAAAAGTCCTACCTGCGGTTTCTGGTTTTTCAACACATCCAATTAGATAATCAACAACATCATCAACTGCAATGGGTTGTGCCAAGGATTTTACCCAGCTTGGACACACCATTACTCGCAGTCTTTCCACGAGATATCTCAGCATTGCATACGAACCACCACCTGCACCAATGATTAATGAGGCACGAAGCTGTGTTACTGCCACGCTACCAGAGGCCAAAATATCTCCTACATCTTTTCTGCTTTTCATGTGAGGGGACAGATCTAGGCTCTCGTTGACCAGACCTCCCAGATAGATTATTCTTTTAACCCCTGTTTCAGTAGCTGCTTGCAAAAAATTCTGGGCCTGGATTCTCTCTCTAGATGCAAATTCTCTCCATTGCTTTTTGTCCCCTTCCATTGAATGGACTAAATAAAATGCAATTTCTACTCCCTGAAGAGCTTTTTCTAATTCTTCGTGATTGAAAAGATCGCCTTTGACATATTTTAGATTCTTTGTATCCTCTTTTGGTTTTCTAGATAATGCCTTGACGCTATAACCTCTCTTTACTAGTTCTGAAACAAGACGTGAGCCGATGAATCCAGTTGCGCCAGTAACTAAGACATTAAAAGGCTTAATTTGAAGAGATGTGGTTTGGGATTGCCAACTCAATTTTTTCTTAGCCTCACTCTAATCAACAAAGTTGAATTTTTCATCATTGGTTATAAGTTAGTGATAAAATTATCACCTAGTGCTAAATTTTCAGATTATATATAAAATCTAATAAAACAGGCATACGGTGCACACAAAGTTAGCACGAGAAAAAATAGTTAGCACCATTTATTAATTTGAAATTATAGGATCGTGCAATGGTATATCTCAGAGCAAAGACAGTAAAGGGTGAAAAATACCTATATTTGGTAAAAAGCATCTGGGACTCTAAAAAAAATATGTCAAAGCAAGAGACAATAAAATATCTAGGCAAGGCATCAGAGATAACAAAGGATGACATACCGCCAGACTATAGAAATGATGCTAAAATAATTTCATATCTTTCATCAATAGACAATGCATCCCTTGAGGAGAGAGAAGAACTGCTCGCGAAACTAAAGTCGCAGTTGTATCGATATTTGATAAAGGGTGATTTTGATGAGACAAAAAAACTTTACGATACTTATTCAGTTTCATCTGGGACGCCAAGTTTTTTTGAAAAAATACTAACACCTGTAATGTATCAAATCGGTGAAATGTGGGCAAAAAATCAGATAGGAATTGCAGATGAACATGTAGCGAGTAATATAGCAAACACTCTTGTGAAAATGATAAATAGTAAATATACAGACATGCCTACAAAAAAGAAAATTATTATTTGCTCGCCGGAAGGAGAGGAGCATAATCTTGGATCAAACATATTGGAGACACATCTTACAAGCATAGGCAATCGTACTTACAACCTTACTCCAGCTGAGCCTCACGATTCCATTGTTAGATTTATCGAGTCTACAAAGCCGGACTCTGTTCTTGTCTCAATTACACTAGAAGACAACATCAAAGCCGGTCAAAGACTAGTTAAAAAAATTGCAATGCGCACAGATGTTCCAATATTTGTTGGTGGCCAGGCATTCAAAAATGAGAAGGTAAAATTCGAAGATGCACAAATCGTTCGTGAAAGCAATCTAAAGAATCTTGCAAAGATCATCACCGGCCATAAAAGATAGGACTTTTCAGGCGGATTTTACCTCGACATATAAGAGAAAATAGGTCTGACGAACCAAGTATGTCTTTTGAAATTTTCTAGTAAGCTCCTCAAGTGCTAAAAGCACAGAACCAAGACTTTCATCACCTGATTTGTAATTATTCATCATTTGTAGTAAAGATGTTTTTTCATTCAAAGATAGGTCTTTTTTGAAATAGCCGAAGATCTTTTGTAGAACATTATAGTGAGATTTGATAGTAGGTTCTTTTTGTAATGTGAGTTCTAGATGAGATGCATAATTTTGAAATACTACGGATGTTGGAAGGCGTGAGTGATTTGCAATTAGATTACCAAGCATAACCATTCGGTTTTGATCATGTGCCATTAGTAGAAATTTGTTAATTGAGTGAAAATGTACTAGATCAGCAATATCTTTGCTGTTTTGAATTTCTGCATATTGTTGCCTTACAAAATCAGATATTTGCGTATGCGTTAGTTTGCTTGTATTTGAGCTCAATACAATCATACTTGTGTGATAATATTTTAAGCAGAAAAAATCAATATTGTGATTAGCACTAGGGACTCAATGCACTACTGGTTTTTATAAAAAATAAACAAAATCTCATCAAAACACTAAACATGAGATTTCATACATCACTTTTCATATTTACAAGGGACCTTCGAATTGACGACAATGTTGCTTTAATTGAAGCCTGTAACAACTCTGATGAGGTCATTTGTTGTTTTGTTTTGGACCCAAACATCGCTAAAAAAGATTCATACAGACTCAGATTCTTGCTTGATTGTATTAAAGATCTAAAAAATGAGTTCGTAAGAAGAAAATCCATTTTGCAAATCTTTTCTGGAGATTACCATTGGGCAATACAACAAATAGAAAGACAAAAAAAAATCAATGCCATCTTTATCAATAAAGATTTTACTCCATTTGCGAAAAAAAGACAAACTGAGATATCTGCTTACTGCATGAAAAACAAAAAATTATTCTGCCAATATGTTGATCACTTGATGTATGACCCAAATTTGATCAAGACTCTTCAAGGAAAGCCATACACCATATTTTCCCAGTTTTTCCGATCATCTGTTCAGATTCCAGTACCAAAACCCAGAGAAGACAAGATAACAAACTTTTACTCTGAAAAAATATCAGATTATGCAATTAATTCTAATTTTGTAGAACGGGGTGGAGGAAGAAAGAACGCCCTGAAAATACTGCAAAACATCTCAGAGCATGTAGACTATAAGATCAAAAGAAATTATCCTGGAGTCGATGGTACAACAAGGCTTTCTGCACATAACAGATTTGGAACAATTTCGGTAAGAGAATTGTATCACAGTATAGCTGACAGTCTTGGGCCAGATCATATTCTGATTTCAGAGATTTACTGGCGTGAGTTTTTTTCGCATATTTTGTATCATTTTCCAGATGTAGTCAAAAAATCATTCAGGCGTCAAGACATATCATGGAAGTATAATCAGGCTCATTTTGAGGCATGGAAGCAAGGAAAAACTGGCTTTCCAATAGTTGATGCTGGTATGAGACAGTTAAACAATTCCGGCTTTATGCATAACCGGGTCCGAATGATTGTAGCATCATTTCTTACAAAGGACTTGCACATTGACTGGAAAAAAGGTGAGCGATATTTTGCTGAAAAGCTGGTCGACTATGATCTGGCAGTGAACAACGGAAACTGGCAGTGGGTAGCATCAACGGGATGTGATGCGCAACCTTGGTTTAGGATTTTCAATCCATGGTTGCAGCAAAAAAAATTTGATCCCGACTGCAGATACATCAAAAAATGGATTCCAGAGCTCGCACCACTGAACAGCAATCAAATTCACAGATTGGAAAAAGAATCATTTGGTTCGGATTATCCAAGACCCATAGTGGATCATTCAAAAGAATCCAAAATTGCAAAACAAATGTTTGGATGATTCGATATACATTTGTATTACAAACACTAACTTGATCTGTTGGGAAAATTCGTTAAAGTAGAGCCGTCTTACATTTCCAAGGACGGTTGTCGTCTAGTTTGGGAGGGAATCGACGAAGATGATTCTGATGTTGTTGTGCTAAACAAGGATGAGCTGGATTATCTGACAGAAATTTTATCAAAAAACTCTGCAGGCAAAGTAGAGCTAGAAGACGAATTTAGCACCATTCTCATAAACACAGACATTGTCCAGTTCAGACTAAAGGACGGAAAATACCTAGAGGCAAAGACTGCAGCCATGACAAAAGCCATTCTAGAATACAAAAAACTCCCTCACACTCCAAAGCCAATCAAGATTTACTCCAAAGAGTTCTTTCCATCTATTCAAATCGAGAAAGATGATGCCAAGGAGCAGCTTCAGGCAGTACTAAAATCCAAGGCAAAAAAAGGCATTTCCCAGGCTGATTTGTTCAGAATAATGTCCACTAGACGCTCCACTAGGAACTTTGATTCGTCCAAAATTGTAGAGCAGTGGCAAGTAGATAAGATTTTGGCAGCTGCCGATACTGCACCTACTGCCGGAAACTTTCAGGGTTTTGAAGTATTTTATATAAAAAACAAGGAGGTAAAGAAAAGACTTGTCGAGGCCGCAAACAAGCAGCCATTTGTCAATGCCCCGGTCGTCTTGGTATTTTGCATGGACCCATCACGAGTCAAGATTAATTTTCCGCCAGAGATATTAGCAAAGTTCTCTCTCCAAGATGCAACTCTTGCAGCTGCATATTCACAGTTGGCTGCATCTGCATTAGGTTTGAGCTCCATTTGGATAGGAATGATCGATGAAGAAAAGGTAAAAGAGATCATCCAGACAAAGCTACGACCATCATCCATATTGTGTATTGGATATCCTCAGAAAAGCCGTGGTCCAAAGTCTAGAAGAAAGCTAAAGGACTTGGTTCGGGTTATCGAATAAATTCCGCAATGTTTGTTTTTGATATTGAGCAGTCTGGAAATTCCTTTTGCATCATTTTTGCCAAAAATCCCATTGAAGTTTTGACTCCATCTGTCTTTTCAGGATCTGTTCCTGGATAGAGTCGAATCGTTGTTTTTTCCTCCTTGGAAAATATCTCTATAAGGAATTTTTGGTTTTTCTCATCAACCACTACAGCTGGAACCAAGGCCACTTTTTCATTCTGAGAAAGAAAAAAGCTCTCTAGTTTTATTATGCATGGCTCTTTTGCCATAAACGGCACAAACTTTTCTGCAAAAACTCCAAGGTCCAGTTTTCTATCAAAGACAATGTGCGGCATTTTAGTTCCTCAACTTGTGCCTGGATTTTGAGCGCAGCCTGCACCCGCAACATGGACAGTTTATACCAGATACCTGAAGATATAGAGAACAATACGTGCATCGTTTTTGGCCTGAACAATATCGAAATCCATTTGGGATTTTTTGTGCTCTGTATTCTGTGCAGAGGCCCTTGCAAAATTTTGCCATGATTGCTTTGATTCAATTTTTTATTTAAGCGTCAGCCGATTCTGCACCTAGTGCCTAAAAATTAGCACTAGGCGATATTCTTATCACTAGTTTATATAACAAAATTGCAAACCGAGATCAATGAACAATAACGCAATCAAGATTTTGGCATTAACTGTTGCAGTCATGCTGGTTGTCAGTGTGACTACCAACGCGTATGCCGAATCAAAAGAAAAGAAAAAAGACATCAAAAAAGCAAAAAAGATTGTAAACAAGATACCAAAAAAAATAGAGCAAAAACCATTGCAGACTAATGTGACAGCGCCTGTATCTACAACTCCCCCAGCAGATCCAATGCAAGAAAAACTTGCAGCATGTAAGGCAAAGGAAACACAGCGAGAGCAGTACGAATGTGAAAAAGCACTAAAGGCAATCTCTGGCGATGATGGATTCAAGTCAAAGGCTACAAAAACTGTCATAGGCCCGATAACATTCTACTATGCAGGAGCAAAGGTGGAAAAAACAGGCGGGAACGACATTGTGAATCTTAGATTTCTAGTAGAGAATACTGGATCAAAGGACAATGTTTCGCTATACTGTACAGGTCCTGCAGTTTGTAACTATGACGTATCGGATGGCACTACAACATACAAGTATGCATCACAAGACTTTACCAATGGCCAAATTGTGCTAAAACCAGGAGCATCCAGGACATTTAACATGCTGTTCGGCCCTGCAATCGGATATGGCAGCTATGTCGACTTCAAGTTTGATCCCTCAAAGCAGTACACATTCAACGTCAAAGAGCCGTGGGGTTCTGGAAAAATTCCGCTGAACCTAAAATAGCCCTTTTTTCTTCCCAGATCATCTTTGTATCAAAGAATAACAGTAAACCCACTGGATGTATTACTATGGAATAGCAGGCATTCAGGAAAAGACATTGTCAATATTTATTCAAAATTCTCCCCAATGATGCAGATTGGTGCTGACACAAAAATGCTCAATTTTGGCCTTTGGAAAAATTCCACTACACTGCCAGATGCACAAAAGGAAATGTCAGAATATGCAGTAGAGTTTGGCGAGTTTGATTCTGCAAAAAAAATTCTAGATGTCGGAAGCGGATTCTGTATTCCAGCTACGATTTGGAAGGAAAAACTTCCTCATCTGGACATATTTTGTATGGATTTGAATTTCTCAGAGCTAAAAAATGGCAGCAACCATGTCATATCTCAGATAAATTCCTCGTCAATCGACATACCGTTTTGTGAAAAATCATTTGATAGAATAATAGCTCTTGAGTCTGCACAACACTTTGTACCGCTAGAAAAATTCTTTGCAGAATCTAGACGAGTTCTCATAGATGATGGCAGGTTGGTTCTAGCAGTTCCAGTAGCCAAAGATCCCTCACTGCTAAAGCTTGGCATACTAGGCATTACATGGTTGTCAAAAAAATACACAAGACATTACATTGAAAATATAATAAAACAAACAGGATTTTCCATCAAAAAAGAAGAATCAATTGGCGATTTGGTATACGAGCCATTTGCAAATTATTACATCAAAAACAGACAAGAGCTCAAAAAAAGACTAGTAACCATATATTCAAGCAGCATAGAAAATCTAGTCCTGAGATCCATGAAAAAGATGAAAGAGCTAGCAAAAGACAAGGTAATTGACTATCTATTTTTGAGCCTGCAAAAGGATTAGCTGGTAATTTTCTGGGCAAATTTTGTAGCCAGTGCACCAACTAATGCGCCAGATATTATCAAAAATGGCGCAATCACCGGTATCATCTCAAAATAGATTATCGAAGTTAGGCTAGGCCACATTAGCTTGTTCAGTGTTATTTCATTGAATGTGTATGTAACTAGTGGATAATACATGAAATAAAATGCGCTGCCAAATATTGCGCCTGCAATCATTACTCCTTTGGTGCCTTTTACCCTAGATAACACAAAATCACCTAGAATGATCGGTATCAGATTAGCCACATAGAACGGAATTGTTGGAATCAGCATGTGATTTGGAATTATTGCACTAAGTGTCATTATGCCCAAGTATAATGCGCCAACCACAGATGCAATACCGAATTTGTTTTTTGCAAACAATGACGCACTAGTCAGTATAGTTGAGATCAAAAATGGATATGCTAGACTAGCAAATCCAGCTGCAAAAATGGGATTTGGATTAAAATCAAAATAATCTGTTTTTGAAAACGGTAGTGAAAATGAATAAAATAGTCCAGTTATTGAAAACCAAACCGGCACCAACGACAGCATAATGGCTACCTTGTTTGGTTTGTCATTTTTTGTGTATAGCGATTTTGTTATGACTAGCGCCCCAATGCTAGTCAGGCCCATTCCTGCAATCAATATCAGGTGAGGTGGGCTCAGAAGGCCGTCTAGGCCAAATCTAGAGTGCCATGTAAAATCAATTGGTCCTGCAGAAAGCAGCGATATCATGCCAATTGTGGCAATTTTGATTCCTCTGTGGAATTGTTCTGGTTTGCCAGATTTTTTCCAGGCAACAAATAACATGATAAAGCCAATCAATGCAATTCCCACACCTGAATACAGAATTGCGTGCGGCGGTGCAAAAAACGTCTCTGGCTTGTTTAGGATATGATTGGAAATATCCCAGCTTCCGCCGCCTGTGACCATTATTATGCCAATACTGACTACAAGATTT
>RHCX01000048.1 GCA_010028495.1 Nitrososphaeria archaeon
CTTTGAGAGAGACCATGTGGCAGTACTTATGATCTCATTTACTCTTTCTTTTTGGCGATAATTTTTGATTATTATTTCTCGTAGTAATGTACCATCTTTGTTTATCAGACAATTGATCATTGCGTCCTCAGAGATGACTCCTTTTTCAATATCTGCCATGTCTTTTTTCTTCATCTCCCCAATGATTCTTTCAAGGAAAAATGACTTGAATGGGTGCATGTCCTCTTTCAAACTCACAGCATCATCCAAGACAATCAGAACTTGGTCTGGACTTATGTGAGCATTACCAATCAGTGCTCCGTCTGTGTTTTTCTTTAGTGGTATAGAATAATCCTCTTTTTGTGTCTGAGGCTTTGTTTCTTTTATCGATGATGCCTTTGTGAAACTTTGCTGTTTTAGTATAGAATTGATTAACGCCAAATTTTTTTCTAACATTTCAATTTCTTCTCTGTGTTTTTGTATCTCTGATGCAAGTCTCTCCTTAACCTCTAAGACGTCTTTAATTTGGTCTTCAGAAAATTGCACGATCTCTATCTGTAATGTCGGTATTAAAACGCATTCTAGCTAAAAACACTATGTTCTAGTTGTTGGTATGTTATTTTTTTGAATCCTTTTATCGGATTTGATAGAGTGTAGAGTTCTGATTGCGTTTTTGGCGCAAGCCATTCTAAAAGCGTCTTTGCATACTGCAATTTTTTCAACTTGACTCTTCTCTCAGATTTTTTTGTATTGGAATACGTGCCTATCTTGGGACCAAAATCCATTCCAAATAGAAATATCTTGGATGCTCCAAATCTGCTTGCTAAAAATACACATCTGTCTCCATCCGTGAATCCGCCAAAATTAGAAATCTTGCCAATGTCTTTTGTCTGAGTAGTACCAAGACAATTCTTAAAGTTCTTTGCGGAGGTTAGCTTTGAAATGTTATCACCGTGAGCATGAACTATTACTATTCCAGTCTTGCTAGATTTTTTTATCAAAGCCAAATTTCCATCTAAATCAGTCACTGTGATCTGAGGCGTGATCTTGTTTTGTACTAGTGCCTCTAATGCAGTATCTGCACAAATCTTTACCACTTCATACTTTTTGATAATTGGTAATGCCGATTTTAATGACGGCCCAGAGCCGATGACAAAAACCGGCTTGTTGTTAATCATGCTCTTTAATTTGGACATTGGAAATTGTTTTGTGATGATTGAATCTAGTATGGTAGCAGCTCTTCTATCGTCCTGTCTTTTGTACCCAAATTCTTGAACTATTTGAGAATATTTCGCATTCCAGCCTCGAATCATTAACTCTAAAATCACCGTACAATATCATAAACGATGTGAATAAGTTAGGCCCAATCAAAGTAGGGGGACAAAATCCCGTCAGAATTATGGGCATAATTAATGTCAGCCCGGAATCGTTTTACAAAAAATCTGTTAAAAACGGAAATCAAATATCAAACCAAGTATTACGAATGGAGCAAGATGGCGTTGACTTTGTAGATATCGGAGGCATGTCTACTGCACCATATCTGTCAACACTGATTTCAGAAAAAGAGGAGACTAGACGAGTACTTGCGGCAATAAAACAGGTTCAAAAAGTATCGAATTTGCCTATTTCTGTTGATACTTGTAGGTCATCCGTAGCTAAAGAATCACTAGAGCATGGTGCTGATATCATTAATGACATTTCTGGGCTAAAATATGACAAAGATATGGGCTCTGTAGTAGAAAAATATCGACCGTCTCTGGTGTTATGTGCGTACGGAAAATCCTCACTCAGAAATGCTATACTCCAAACCAAATATCTGCTAAAACAAAGCCTTGATATTGCAAAAAATTCTCACATATCAAAAAACAACATAGTGCTTGATCCGGCAATTGGTTTTTTTAGAAAAACCGGCAAAAATCCATTCTTTACGAAAATACAGACCGACTGGTTCAAAAGAGATTTAACAATATTACAAAATCTTTCATCACTAAAACTTGGACTACCTACTTTGATCTCTGTTTCAAACAAATCCTTTATTGGAAAAATTCTTGACAAAGATCCACCTGATCGGATCTATGGTTCTATTGCAGCAGAAACCATAGCAGTCATAAATGGAGCCAATGTCATACGAACACACAATGTAAAAGAGACAAAAGATGCAATTTCTGTAGCACAAAAATTATCCAAACAAATCAGGAAAGGCTTATAACATATTCAAAATCTTCTGTAGAAGGTTTGGAAATTAAAGAAGGATTGACTTTTGATGACGTTCTTCTTGTACCCAAATATTCTAACATCACTACAAGATCGCAAACGGATCTGAGTACAAAATTATCCAAGAACATCTCACTTAACATACCTATGATCAGTGCAAACATGGATACTGTTACAGAATCTGCTATGGCCATTGCCTTGGCCAGGGAAGGAGGAATCGGAATAATTCATAGATTTTTGACTGTAGAAGAAGAAGTCGAAGAAGTTCTCAAAGTAAAGCGATCTGCAAGCGTGATGATAGAAAACCCGTATACAATATCTCCTGATCAATCTACCCAAGATGCCATAAACTACATGCACGAAAAAGGCGTTTCTGGGTTGTTGGTAGTCAAAGATTCCAAGCTAGCAGGCATCCTGACACACAGAGATGTGATGTTTGAAGCCAATTCAAACAAGCTAGTCAGAGATATAATGACAAAAGATGTAATCACAGCAAAGCCAGGAATCAATCCAATAGAAGCAAAAGAAATCCTGCGACAAAATAGAATAGAAAAATTACCTCTAGTAGATGATAAGGGCCAAGTCAAGGGTCTTGTAACTAGCAAGGATATTACTCACAATGAAAATTATCCAAATTCATCCAAGGACAAAAAGGGAAGACCAATTGTCGGTGCAGCAGTTGGCGTAAAAGGAGACTTTATGGAAAGAACCGAAGCACTGTTGGAAGCAGATGCTGATGCAATTGTGGTGGATATAGCACACGGGCATAGCGAAAATGCAATAAATACGATTCGCAATATCAAAAAGGCATTTCCAAATTGCGAGCTAATTGCAGGAAATGTAGCTACGGCAAGAGGTGCAAACTCGTGTAATTACTGGTTCTGGAGTTCCGCAACTAACTGCAGTTTATGATTGCGCCCAGATTGGCAAAAAATATGACGTACCGATAATTTCAGACGGAGGAACAAGAACCTCTGGAGACATGACAAAGGCCTTGGCTGCGGGTGCATCAACTGTGATGGTTGGAAGCCTGTTTGGAGGAACTGATGAGAGTCCTGGATCCTTTGTGATGAAAAATGGAAAAAGATACAAAATCTACCGCGGCATGGCTTCATTTTATGCAGCACTAGGCAGAAAATCAAAGGAAACAGGAAATGTTGCAATTAATGATGATCTTAATGATTACGTTGCAGAAGGAGTGGAAGCAATGGTGCCATACAAAGGAACAGTAACTGACATGATAAAGCAATTGGCAGGCGGAGTACGTTCTGGTCTAAGCTATTGTGGAGCACATACCATTCCACAAATGCAACAAAATGCCGAATTCATCAAAATGTCTAGGGCAGGATTTGCCGAAAGTCAGCCTCATGACGTAGACTTGATGTAAGTTTTTTATTGCCTAGGTTTGACTGATCTTCTGTGCTAAACAAGTTTACTATTGTTGGAATAATAGTTGGTGCAATAATAATTGGAATTGGTGCATATGCACTAGTTACCTCAATAGGACTTCAAACAATAATGGTGGATGAAAAAATAGACGTTGCAAAGTCTATAACATATAAATTTCTTGCACCTAAAAGTTCTCATCAAAATTTTAATGTAACCGGAGAGAAATTTCACATAAAATTAGAAACTCCTGGAAATGGAATTCAAAAAGATGAGGATTTCAAAAATAAAATAATGTTTGATTGGTATGTGTTAAAGGAAGGCACAAACAAAATCACGGTGACAAACGAAGGCCAAACGGAATTGCGTGTAGTAGGCAGCTTCCAAAAGAACAGCGATCCAATCTTGTTTACATATCATATAATGGTGCTAACGGCAGGTGTGGTGATAATTGGATTTAGTGCAGCATTCAGCGTAAGAAAGCCAAAGGGGTTCTAGGCTAATTTTGCTTTTTTGTATGATCCAAGAACTTTGAGGAATATGCACTGATCGCTAATTTTCTTTAAAAGTTCAGATATTTTTTGGTCATCTTCACTCCCGTCAAAATCAACATAAAAATTGTATTCCCATGGAGTACTTTTGTTTGGTCTAGACTCTATCTTTGTAAGGTTTATTTTGTAAGTATTGAATTCTTTTAGAATATTAAACAGTGCACCCGCTTCATGCTTTACTGAAAATATTATGGATGTCTTGTTTCCATCGTGCACCCTAGTCTTTGACAATACAAGGAATCTAGTATAGTTGTTAGTGTTGTCTTCTATCCCTTCTGCAATGATTGGAACTTGGTAAATCTCAGATGCACGTCGACTTGCAATACAGCAAATGTTTTTCTTGCCGATTTCTTTTATTATTTTGACACTACCGGCGGTATCATATGCTGGAACTGTTGTAAGATTATGCTTTTGGATGAATCTTCTGCATTGACCAAGCGCTTGTGGATGAGAATATACAGTATCAAGATTTTCCAATTTATCAAATCCTATGAGACAATGTCTGACTCTATAGTATATCTCTCCAACAACTGATAGATTGGTTGATAAAAGTAAATCATAACTCTCTCCGACACTTCCTTCCAAAGAATTCTCCACCGGCAAAACAGAATAATCGGTTTTGCTTACTTCTGTAGCCTCTATTACTTCAGAAAACGTGTGACATGGAACTGTTTCGGAATTGTTAAAAAATGATATTGCTGCATCTTCGCTATATGCACCTCGTTCTCCTTGGAACGATATTTTTTGCATTTTAGTCTCGTAGTTTTATGAAGTCTGCTTTTTCGTAGTTGGTGGATATCTTTCTGTCTTCCATAAACCCACAATTTGGGCACTTTATTCTGTCTCGCATGGGAACAACGCTTCCTGCACACACATTGCACTTTGTAAATAACACGCCAAGCTCTGGCTCATCAATAGTCGCATGTATTGCCCCATTAAGATGTGTTTCAATTTTTAGTGCCACTACATCATTCATTCTTGCAATGATTCGCTTTCTGTCTGGATTCTGGCATATGCACTCAACACCGGATGAGTTTGGTTTGCCGTTTAAGTATTGAATTGCAACTGCTATCATGGATGGAAGCATCATGGCAACTGTACCAATCACAATGTCGCCTTTTTTTGGAATAGATATCTGCTTTCCATTTCTCACTTGGACTGTTTTGGCTTTTTTGTCCACATCTGAGACTCCCGCCGCTGATGCTCTTATGGTGTCTCCATCATCAAAGGTATTGGATCCGCCCTCAATTTCCTCAATAAATCCAAGCTTATCGCCAGGCATAACAAAATCTGTCATGATTGTTTTGCTTGCTGTTAACTAATAATTCTTTAGTGATTAGATTTCAGAGTCACAGGCTTGGATGTCTTTGAGAATATCTCTTCCGTCATCATCTACTATTGATGGTGCCACGAGGAATATCTTGCCGTTTTTCCTCTTACAATAAAGCTCAGACTCGTTGTTGTCTTTATCTCGTGCCCAAAAGGAATGCGTTTGTGAAAAGTTTGGGCTTTGACCGCTTTTTTCATAGATCTCCTCTGCAGTCCAAACCTGATCTTTTACTACCGAACTTGTTCCGAGCTTCATTCCCTTTATCCCTACAATATCTCCTTCTTCGTCTTTGATTATGCAGCTAACGTGAATTCTGGCTTTAGGATAACGAATAAAGTTCTTTTTTGCATGTGAGAAATTGGTTTTACGCGCCATCTATGTCAATTATGAGAAACGAAAATGTTGTTTATTACTCTCAAGTTACTTCCTTATCAAAAAATCTCTCAAATTCTTCAATATTAACATTATTGTTGATTGTGATCATAACCAGTGTGGAATTTGGAAATACTCGTCAATATTCTCATGTCTTAATATCTTGAGCATTGCGTTTGCTTGTGGTGTTGATAGAACAGGTTTGTCAAATTGATTGTCGGTTGAAATTCGTGGACATGCAACCTGAATAAAGGCATCAATACCTTTCAAATTGCGCAATCTTTCATTTGTAATATCGGTGAGTGCAAATAATTGAACTGTTTTTCCCTCCTTCTCTAATTCTTGCTTGAATTTTAATGCAAAAGTCTTTGATAACTGTCCTTCCTTTAATCCAACAATTATTCCAAAAGTTTGTGCTTCCGCTGCTTTGTATATTGACAGAGTAGCTTTTCTCTGTAACATCTGTGCAAATTCTGTTACGTCTCTTACCTCATTGAAATATGGATCTAAAACATATGTTGGCTTGTTTGTAGACAGGGCCAAACCAGATGCATGGAAATTGCTTTGTCCCATGAACACATTAGCATCAACCTGATCCTTTACTTCCATGGCAGGATAAAACTCACAACCAAAGACTTGGCCGTCATTAAGCTGACCTTTCCCCTTGCCGATCTTTACATGAACTCCGTTGCTCTCAAGAATATTTTTGACCGAATCAACTTGATTTAGATGCTGACTGTCTGTTACTAATGACACTGTTTTTCCTTTTAGTATCTCTGAGCATTTTTCGGCTACACTATTGAAGGAAACATCATCAAACGCGTCAATCATGAATACGTTTTTTTCAAAAACCGGCGTGTTTATCGTGTGTCCAATGTTGAACAAAATCTCTGCAGCTAAAACCTTGGCACCATTTGAATTAAGATCACACGTACCCCATGTAGTATCTGCTAATACGTAAGCTGGAATCCCAAACTTGTTCATGATGTTTACTGCAGTTTCTTGCACTCTTGGCAGCATTCCGTCAGGACCGTTTAGTGCTACAGAAAACGGCTTGTGCTCTTCTATGAGATCAAAAATTGTCTTCTCGTCTATTATTATCATGGAATGGATAGCAGACTCTTGATTTTAATTTAAACCAAACTATGATAAATCACAAACGCGTGACTTGGTGTGTATGTCTACAAAAAGCACAATTCTGAACATTGGATTTGATGATACTGACTCTCCAAAAGGAATGTGTACTACATATCTTGCATACAAATTGATTGATTCATTAAAGAAAGACAAAGTTGAATTTGTGGATTATCCAAGATTGATTAGATTCAATCCAAACATTCCTTGGAAAACACGTGGGAATGGTGCAGTATCGCTCAAAATTAAGACAAAGAATCCAACCAAGATCAAAAACAAAGTAATTCGTTTTGTGACAAAATTCTCTGATCTGAAAAATGGAGCAAATCCCGGCATTGTGTTTTTTGAGAACGAATCTGTACCGCAAGAGTTTGTTGATTTCAGTAAGCAAGCATTATGGCAACTAATCAGCAGAAAATCTACAAAAAAATTCATCACACAGCATAACCTACAAACCTTTCACTTGGGCAACGGTCAGGGCTTGGTAGGTGCATTAGGAGCAATTGGGTATGAGTTTGATGATCACACATTTGAGCTTCTGAGCTATAGAAAGAAATCCCAATTTGGTAAAAAAAGAAAGATTGTAGCCTCAAGCGTTAGACAAATGCAGGAAAAAACATATCCAAAAACGTTCAATAGTTTTGATACAAAAAAACAGAGAATTATTTTTGCACCCCATGGACCAGATCCAGTATTTTTTGGTATACGTGGTGAAGATACTGCTTCATTGATTTCTGCATCCAAAATGATACAAACAAACGAAAAGCCAGTAGGTCATCTTATTTTCAAGTCTAATCAGGGAACAAATGATCATCTCAAAAATGAACTTGATATTCATTTACTCAAACCATATCTTTCTGGAACCATTACTGGCGTGGTATCACAGGATCCTGTAATTGAAAAAGGTGGGCACGTTAAATTTTTAGTATTAAAGGAGAATGTACAAATTACTTGCTTTGTGTACAAACCTACTGGAATTACATCCAGTGCTTCTCAGCTAGTTAAGGGAGATCTATTGCGATTGGGAGGTGGAATCAGAAAATCTTCCACCAAACATGGTAGAGTGCTAAATGTAGAGTTTTTTGAAGTTTTGAAATTAAATAACAAAACTGTCTTGACCAATCCGTTATGTTCCAAATGCAACAAAAAAATGAAATCAAAAGGTCGGGATCAGGGATTTGAATGTATAAAATGTGGAAATAAAGCTAGCAAAAAAATTAGTCAAGTAGACCGCATCAAAGAATCAATATCGTGAACAAAAATACAAAATTCGTTAACTCTTCAAGTTGGGTTTCAAATTATAATTAAGATACTAGCGGGGAGTAGATTTGAACTACTGATCTGCGGGTTTCGCATCATATGATGATTATGAGCCCGCCGGGATGACTTTGTCCTGATGACAGTCTGACTTCCCCACCCCGCTGAATGAAATTGAGTCTAGCAGTGATATATACACTATCATTTTTGCAAATAATTAATAGGATTTTCAAAATTCCTTTTACTGTGAACAAAAAACTACGCATCGCTGGAATACTTGCAGCATTAGCAGCGTCTGCAATCATACTGTCCTCTCCTTCACAATCTCCACCATTACCTTCTCCGACAGAGCCGCAAGATGAATCAATCAAAGTGTTGGCGACCGGGCTCAAAAAACCTTGGGCACTGGCATCTGTTAACAATACAATCTTTGTCACAGAAAAAGATGGAAGCATTAGAGTAATTCAGTCGGACAAACTACTATCAGAACCTCTTGCTACTGTTAGAGCCGCCAAAGTATATGGTGGTGGATTGCTTGGCATAGCTATACATCCAGATTTTGAAAAGAACCATTTTCTATATGTGTATTATACATATTCTGAAAACAACAAGCTTTGGAACAAGGTTTTGCGCATTACTGAATCCAATAACAAGTTAGTTGACGCATCTACAATTATTGATAAAATTCCTGGCTCGCAATTCTATAATGGTGGCGTAATAAAATTCGGTCCAGATGGAAAATTATATGTTGCAACTGGACTGTCAGAAGAATTCTCACATAATGCACAAGATCCTTCTTCATTAGAAGGAAAAATCCTCAGATTAAATGACGATGGAACGATTCCTCCTGATAATCCCCTTCCAAACTCTCCCGTTCTGTCGTTTGGCCATAGAGATATTCAAGGAATGACTTGGGATGATAATGGTAACATGTTTGTCTCGGAGCTTGGACCCACAAAAAGCGACGAAATCAATCTGATAAGGCCTGGAAGTAACTATGGTTGGCCTGAACAAGAATGTGGCGGCAATACAAAATTCACAGATCCTGTGATGTGTTATGATCCAAGCATAGAGCCAGGCGGAATAATATTCTATGATGGGGATCGTCTTGATTACAAAAATAAATTAATCATGGCCACTCTACGAGGTTCGAATCTTTACGATCTAGATGTAGATGAAAATAATGTTAAATCACAAAAAAGCATATTGAGTGGACTGGGTAGAATAAGGGATGTCATGCAAGGACAAGATGGATATCTTTATGTTATTACTTCAAACACCGATGGAAAGGGATTCCCAGATAAAACAGACGACAAATTATTGAGAGTAATGAAGTAACTTGACATTTTCACGTTTCTTTGAAAAAAGCAGAAAGGAAAAACTGGACGAAATCACAAAATTTGCCAATTTATCTCCTAATGAAAGAAAAATACTCGAAGGCGAGGGCGGAATAGGATTTGAACAAGCAGATAAAATGGTTGAAAATGCTATAGGCACATTTTCATTCCCATTAGGCGTCGCAACAAATTTTGTCATAAATAACAAAGAATATCTTGTTCCAATGGTAATTGAGGAGCCATCTGTAATAGCAGCTGCATCAAAGGCCGCAAAGATAGCAAAAATACACGGAGGATTCACAATGCAAAATAAAGAATCGTTTAGCATTGGACAAATACAAATCGTAAATGTCGATACTAAAAGTGCAATACCGAAGATTCTGCAACGCTCTAAAGAAATCCTCGAATTAGCAAATTCAAAGAGCTCAACCCTATCAAAAATTGGTAAGGGGGCAAAGGAGGTTTCGTGCAAAGAGATACTGACGGAATCTGGACCGATGTTGATCGTTGAACTGTTGATTAATGTAGGTGATGCGATGGGTGCTAATATCACAAATACGATGTGTGAAGGAGTTGCTCCCCTGATTGAACAAATAACTGAAGGAAAAGCACTACTCAAGATTTTATCGAACTATTCTACAAGGCGTATGGTCAGCGGTACAGCCATTTTTGATAAAGAGGAACTTGGAGGAGAAAAGATAGTTGACAAGATCATTCTTGCATATCAGTTTGCTGACAATGATGAGTATCGAGCGGTAACCCATAACAAAGGAATAATGAATGGAATCATCGCAGTTGCAAATGCGACAGGGCAGGACACACGTGCAATAGAAGCTGCCGCTCATGCATACGCTGCAAAATCTGGCAAATATCGTTCTCTTACACAATGGAGCAAGGACAAAAATGGAAATAGGACAAAAATGGAAATTTAGTTGGTAAAATAGAATTGCCGTTGTCTGTTGGCATTGTAGGTGGAATAATCAACATACATCCTACCGCCAAAGTATGCTCAAAAATTCTACAAGTAAAATCTGCAAGCGAACTCGCATGCGTTATAGTGGCGGTTGGTCTTGCACAAAACCTTAGTGCGATTCGTGCCTTGGCGTCGGAAGGAATACAGAAAGGACACATGAGATTACATGCAAGAAATATTGCTGCTGCTGCAGGCGCTACACTAGAACAAATTGACGCGATAGCCACAAAAATGGCTCAAGAAGGCAACGTCTCAATTAACCGTGCAAAAGAACTCTTAGACAAACAATAAACGTCAAAAATATAGGGGCTAGTGTTCTGACCTTGGTATGACTGGAGTAAAGTTTGCTATTCCAAAGGGAAGCTTGGAAGAAGCAGTGTTTGCACTGATGGAAAAATCTTGGACTAGGGTTTCTAGGAAAAGTCGCACATATAGGGTTACACTTGATGATCCCCAAATAACAGTAAAGATGCTCAGGCCGCAAGAGATCCCGACATTTGTTTCTGACGGCCTTTATGATGTGGGAATAACAGGAAAAGACTGGATATCTGAAACTAAATCTGACGTTGAGCCGCTTTTAGATTTGGAAATAGGAAAAATAAAACTGGTCATTGCAATTCCGGATAATTACAAATTCAAAACACTCGATGAAATGATTGCAGCATATGCAAAACAAAAAAAGATTCTTAGAATTTCATCAGAGTATCTTACAACTGCATCTAGATATCTCAAGCAACAAAAATCATACAAAAAATTTTTTGGCAATAAGGATCCTCAAATCGTGACTCCGTGGTTGAGAGTGGGCAATAACAAAAATGTCCAAATTCATTTGTCGTTTGGTGCAACTGAAGCAAAACCTCCAGATGCAGTAGATGCAATAATGGATGTCACAGAGACAGGAACTACACTAGAACAAAATCAACTCAAAATAACCGAAGTTGTAATGGAATCAAGCG
>RHCX01000049.1 GCA_010028495.1 Nitrososphaeria archaeon
ATCTATAGAATTGGCTAATAGACCAAATCCATTTATTCTTCCTACTGGCGATTATGGAATTTCTGTATCTACAAATGGAATTGTTTATGAATTAAGAGAATTTTCACCATATATAAAGTATTTAAGAATTGCTGCAAGAAATCAAAAAATTTATAAAGATATGGAGATCTTATAATGAAAGAAATAATTCCAAATGATTTGCCAGGAAGATCAGAACAAGATACATTCCTTAATTATGATATTTTTGAGGTAAGAAAAGGTGTTATTCCATTGGCTGTCAGGTCTGCCTATGATTTAAGTGATCCTTATGTTCTTGATGATTATGTAAGTGGCGGACAAACAACTAGCATGATTAAGCGCTGGGATAATAAAACATTTGATGATAGCGGATATCCAAGTGCAAGTGGTGCTGGTGGAGATTTAGTTCCATATTTTTATAATAAAGGAACAATATCTAGAGAAACATATGAAAGTGATTATCCTAAAATTTTATCATTTGATAATCAAGGATTTGTTCCACAATTTAATGAAGATGCAATGCTTTATCTCAGTTCATATTCTGGAAATTCTTATCAAAATCCTGGAAGTACTAAAATTAAAACTGAAAGATCTGGATATTATGAATTTACTTTTAAAACAGATAAACAAAATTCAATAATTGCATATGGAAATTCTGATCTGTTTCAACAATTAATGCCAGAAGGTGTTACTGCTGAACTAAATGCTTCTGCAAATATACTTGCAAAAGAACCTGTAGTAATTAATTCAGATTATGCTTATATTCAAGAAGAAAATGTAACTAATAAAACATTTAGCATTAATCTTAAAAATGGAAAAATAAATCTTAAATATAAAGATAATTTTATTAACCATGAGGATGATTTTGAAATTACTGGAAATTTAAATGTTGCAGATAATCAATGGCATCATGTTGTAGTAAATATTGGAAGACCAGGAACATTAAGAGAGCGTGGATTAAAATTTAATAAAAAATTTATTGAAATTTGGGTTGATGGTCAATTAGATTTTAGAACTACTGACTATATAAATAATAAAAACATCTTTTTCCCAATTCTTGAATGGATGTTAATGAATCCATTATTGGCTATTTCATATGATGGTGTTATTGAAAATGGATGGAATACGCCAGATAGAAACAGAAGATCTTCTTTTGATCCTTTTGATAGAACAATTGGAGTAAATGAAATTCCATCTGTTATAACAAATGGTAGTTATAGTGCTGCAGCAAGAGCAAATGCTTTTAAAGGATCTTTTCATACAATTGTTTATGGAGTAAATTATTGTTTAAATAAATTTGAAATTCAACAAAGATTAAGACTTTGGCGTGGATATGAAAAACAATTAGCATCTGTTTTTAATGTAACTGCAGAAATGGTTAATCCATTAGTTAATGCAAACAAAAAGAAAGCATTAAAACTATTTTGGAATGATTTAATTAATGATAAAGCAAAAAATGGAATTGAATTAGATAATAATTTTGTTATTGATTCTTATTCTGTTACACATAAAATTAAAAATTCTAAAACAGAGGTAAACAATATTGATGTTGCAAATTCAAAATCAATAACAATATTAGAAAATGTAAGGGTAGCAGTAACATCAAATCTAATTCTTTGGGGTCCAGGTGTTGATACATACTATAATGATTCCAGTGTTACTGGACTTTTAAATGCAACACTAACAACACTTCCAGAAGTTAGACAATATAATCCGCTTGATTTAAATAATGAACCAGCATACGATGAATATGATTATATTGATAGTATCTATAATCCAGAATATAATCCAACAGGAACAAATAAGTTTACTAGTTATGCATATAACAATTTACTTATTGGTGGCGTTAAATTAGAAAATGGTGACAGAATTTTATTAACAAATCAATTTAGCAAAAGAGATAATGGAATTTATGTATTTAATGGTCTTAATAAGCCACTAACAAGAGCATTAGATGCTTCTTCTCCGTTTCAAATTAATAATGGAGTCGTCAGAGTAACCGATGGACAATTTAAAGATACATCTTGGACATTGGAATCAAACATAGATTCATTGCTTGACGATCAAAAATGGATTCAACTTGAATACAATCCAGATTCTGATAATATAAATGCTCAACCTATTTTCACAAATAGATGGACAAATGAAAAAGGTATTGAAAGATTTATTGATTTACAACAAGACATAGATATAACAAAATATGATCTTATTGTATTTATGAATTATCCTGAAACAAATGAAGAAATAAAAAATGCTTTAATTGGATATTCAGATCTTGAAATTAAAGAAAAGTATGACAATTTCATTAAATCTTTGGTAAATGTTTGTGCTCAAGGTGCAAGCCTATATGTTTCAAGTCCAAAACTTGCACAAGATATGGGCATAGTTAAAAAGTTTACTTCAGTAAGCCAGCAAGTTGAAGATTCTGATGCTCAATCTGCAGCGATTAGTCCTTTTGAAATTTCAGAGCCAGCAAGTAATTATTTTGATACTCACAGAATAAATCAATATCATTTGGCAACTACGATTGCAGGATTGACAAACAAACCAACATATATTCTTACCGATTTTATCAATTACAATACTGGTAATGTTTATGATTATGAACAATATCATGCGAAATATGCATATCGTCAATTTGGTTTGCAAGAAGGAAATGAGTTTTTTATTCCAGGTCTTTCTTTAAGAAAAATAACAGACAGCAATAATCTTCCAGGATTTAAAGCAAATCAAAGAACTATAAACGATTTGTTAACTGTTGCCCCAGAAGATATTATTACTGGAACGGTTGTTACAAAACTTACTAACAATTATTATGTTGGCTCAACATTAACACAAAATCCATATGATGATTTTGCAACTACTCTTGTTGTTCACAATAATCAAATGTTGGCTGGTCAAACAATTACTGGCAAAATATTTGTAAATTGTGTTGAAGATGGCTATACTTTTAGTCGTCAAGAATATAATAAAGCGACTATACAGATTCTTCCAGCAGTAGATCCAAATGAAACTACTGCAACAAGAGCATGGCAATATTCAACAACAAGACTTAACAGAACTCCACAAAGAATAAATATTCGTGAGTTAACTGAATTTGGACAAACTACACCAACAAATGGTGGTGGTGGGCCATTAATTCAAGCACCAACGAATGCTTCCAATGGAGTTATTAGATCTAAATCAGATTCTGGTAAAATTAATTATCAATCAGATTTATATTCAAAAGAATCTGAAGAAATATATCCAATACAGGAAATTCCAGTACTCAGCATGACTTATTTAGGTCTGCAATGGCTGGCGGAGTAACGAAAGGAGAAATAAATGTTTACTACCACAACACAAGTAAAAACAATTACAGGCAAGATAGTTAATGCTGGCCTTGTAGAACGAGCACAATATGCAATAGAAGCATACGTAGGCAAGTTTGAGGCTGATATTGAAGATACAAGAGATCTTGAGATTTTGAAGAGAGCCACGGCATATCAAGCAGCGTACATGCTTAACAATGAAGATGTTGTATTTGAACAAATGGCAGTTTCAACAACTGGTCAAAATGATGCTTACACAACATTCAAACCTGGAGATAAAACTGCTCCTTTCATAGCACCTATGGCTATAATGATGTGTGACAAATTATCTTTTATGAGAGCAAGATCTGTTTACACTGGCAAAATGTTAGATACTACTGAAGAAAATAATTGGAGAACAGTTTAATGAAACCAGCAGCATACAAAAGATATAAGTTTTCTGCAGAACATTACAAATTTGTAAGAGAACAAGTTGGAAGTAATTCAGTAATAAAATATTATTTTAATAAAAATATTTCATTAACTGCTGGTCTTGATACTAATAATAGAATGATAATAACATCAGATCAACCAATAGTAATAGGTGAATTAATCAGAAATATAAAAGATGCAAATAATGATTTAATTCTTGATGATACTGTTTGGCAAATATCTTCTTTACAGCCAACATTAAATGCTTTTAATACAATAGACTCTTATACAATGAGAGCAGTTAAATATACTGGGAATAATCTTTAATGGGTTTGGCTGATTTAATATCTATGGGCTCCAACGCTTTTTCAATTGAAGATGCATTGGATAGTGGAGTTTCTCCAAAAGAAATTATTATGGGTGCTGCTGAACAAAGTGTTGATTTTTTATTTTCTTCTGCAGGAAATGAAGGACAACTTTCAATTATTACTAATGAAATAATTCCAAATCTTGAAAGAGCAACTGCTCTTGCGCTTGCAAGTGCTCCAGAATTTGATTGGGAAGAAATTACAACTATGTATCCTGATGCAGTTGGTGAAATGGTAGAAGAAGTAAATAATATAATGCATGAGGCTTGTCGTGCTGCAGAAGAACTTGTACAAGCAATAATGGAAGAAATGGAAGATGCAATGATAGAGCAGTTGGCAGAAATTAGTCCATTTCTTGCAGCAATCTGGAAGATTGTAGATATTATTTCAGATCTTGGTGAGGAAGCAGAAGATGTTGATGAGGATAGGCGAAGTAGTTTCTTTTAGTTGACATGATTTGTAGTATATGATATACTATATATAAGAGATGAGGTCAACATGGAACTAGATTTATTGGTATCTATCCGAGACGATAGGACTTTGCCTTCAGGCTATCACAAGGCTGTATTATTTGCTTTAGCCACAAGAGGGCAAAATGTATACCCAAACCAGGAACAATTAATGAAAGATTCAGGCATAGGCAGCAGGAACACATTAATTAAGATTATTAAAGATCTGCAAGGTTTGGGCTGGGTTACAGTTACCAAGAAAAAGCACGGTAGCAATCAGTACAAAAACAATCGTTACCAAGTCCATGTACCAAATCTGACGGTTCCATGTAGCAAATCTGACGAAACAACCGTCAATATTGATACACTAAAGATAAATAAAGATAAAAGAAAGATAAACATATCAAATAATAAACCAGGAAAAGCAATACTTAAACATACAAGTTTGAGTTCCTTCCTGGCTGAAGCGCCCGTTTCGGGCGGTATGAGAGGAAACAATGGAAAATAATAAGATACAGCAAGTAGATTATTGTGATAGTTGTTCATCAATATGGATAACAACACTTGGTCTAGAAAATTGTACATACTGCAACAGGCCAGTAACAGACATGGGATGGGTGGAGGAAAGCAATGGGTAAAGCAACAGGTTCAAAGACACCAAGAATATGTCCATGTGGAAGAAGAGCCAGAAACGCTGGTTTGGGACCAGATGGTTTGCCAAGATATGGGATTTTGTGCAAGAGTTGTAATTCACATAATCTAAGAGACAAAAAGAACTATTGTGAGAATTGTGGTTTTATTCCACAGATCCCACAACAGATTGAAGTCGATCACAAGGATGGTAATAAAAGAAATAATGCCAGAGAGAACCTTTGGTCATTATGTTGCAATTGCCACAGACTAAAAACGGTAAAGAATAGTGAATGGCGTAATCAATATGTCTAAGCGCTGCCCAAGATTATTATATTAGTAACTATAACGCTGGTGGCTATGATCCTTATTGCATACCTTGCTGTAGTGCTAGGGCAAAGGAACATGCAGACATAAGAAGAAATGAGCCAGCAAAGGTAATATTAACTACCAAGGTTTGTTTAATGTGTAATACAGAAAAGTCAGTTGATCAGTTTGGTAAAAATGTTCAACGCAGAGATAAATATCACTCATACTGTAAACCTTGTTGGGTATCATATGTAAAGGCAGCACAACGAAAAGCCAAGAATCTGCTATAATTGTAGTAGCCTGTTCCTGCAGGCTATCTGCCCATAACGGTGGAGAGGTCGTTTCTCTCATCTCTTTTTTGGCCTCTTCACCTTATTAAGATGCTATAATTGCTATGATGCACAAACTAGTGAAAATTGCGAGGGATAAAGAAGGCAAATGATATTATTCCCATATGCAGGAGAAATAGAATATAAGGATGGAAGCCTTAAGATGGTTTTGACATTCTTTGATTCACACAAAACTACAGAAATGTCATTAGAAATGGGTTTGGAAGACTCTTTAGTTGAAGTCATAGAGGGTTTGATAAATCAGAGTGAAGAGGTTTGAAATATGACTATAATTGCCAACAGCCTACCAGATGTGCGTCGTAAAGTCAAATATCCAAACCTTCAAACCATCATAGGAGGATATCGTGGGATATAGCACATATACAGAAGAGCAAATTACAGAATTTATAGCCAATGCACAAGAAATGGGAATTGGTCCAACACTTAGATACCTTGGTTTTCCAAAGTCTTATCATACCGCCAAGAAATGGTTTGTAGAGCGTAATATAGAATTGCCTACTATTGATACCCTGGCGCAAATGGCGACGGGACTTAGAGTATTCTATTCCGATAAAGAAAAACTAATAGCAGCACAAGCAGTCTTGGATAGATGTGTAGAAGCACTAATGGAAGATGCCTTGGATAGTGATGGTTTGAATAAGTTGGCCAATGCTGTCCATAAAGCAATACAAACCATAAACCTTATAGAGGGTAAATCAACTGTTATCAATGAGAATAGACAAAAGGATGGACAAGATTTGGCCATTATAGATCTATTGAATGAAGCAAAAGCCCGAAATGAGGCTATGAGAAATAAAGGTTTGAAGGTTTGACAAATGAGGTTTGATATGCTAGGGGTACCCGAAACGAAATCTAATTATTTTTTTATTTTTTCGCTGTCTGAAAAAAATATTTCCCATACTTTTGAATCTAGTAGGTGTTATAAATGACACCAGAACTCTTGGCAGCACTTGGAGGAGCCATAGTAGCAATCTTGACACCAATATTTGCAATGATGAGATTTTTTATTAAAGAATTTAGACCAAATGGTGGAGGCAGCACAAAAGATCAATTAAATAGACTTGAAATAAGCATAAACGAGATTAATCTTAGACTAACAAACCTAGAAAACAAGAGAGTAAGAAGGAAGAATGAAAGCAACTGAGATTTTAGATGGTATCCCACTAGAATTATTGTCATTTTCTGAAGGGCGTAGAGAACTAACCAAATACGACCCTATGCTTTTTGCTTTGGTTTATCTACCTCATCACCTACAAAATGCTCATGGTGAGATAACATTATCAGAATTCCATGTTGATCTGGCTGAATATGGTAAATCCTGGATTCATAAACCAGAAAAACCAAAGGAAAATCGTGATGCCTTCATTGCTCCAAGAGAATGTGGCAAATCTACTTGGATTTTCTTGATTTTGCCTATGTGGGCAGCAGCACATGGACATGTTAAGTTTATTGCCGCTTTCTCAGATGCTGCATCCCAGGCCGAAACCCACTTAATGACATTTAAGAACGAACTGGAAGGAAATGACTATTTACAAGAAGATTATCCAGACCTTTGCAAACCTAAAATCGTGGCTTCATCAGGTCGTGCTATGGCATCTAACTCTTGGCGTATTATCCAAAGCAATGATTTTATATTTGATGCTAATGGCATTGATACTAACTCTTTAGGTAAAAAGGTATTTGGACAACGTCCAGATCTAATTATTTTAGATGACATTGAGAAGGGCGAAAAGAATTACTCTGAATATCAGGCAGGACAACAAAAAAATACAGTTTTTGATGACATTGCTCCTATGAATATCTACGCCCGTATGATTTTTGTGGGAACAACGACTATGCCTAATTCTGTAATGGATCAATTCCGTAAATATGCTGAAGGCTATGATGATCCTGAATTATCTTGGATTAAAGACCAGAATGTAAATGTTCACTACTATCCAGCAATTATGCCTAACGATAATGGTTCTGAGCGTTCTGTATGGCCTGAGAAATGGCCTTTGGATTGGCTTAATAGTCAAAGACACCTAAGAGACTTTGCCAAGAACTATATGAATCGTCCAGTAAGCACAGACGGAATGTTCTGGACTAACGAAGACATTATTATTGAAGAGTTATCAGATTATGGAAACACTATTATATCTATTGATCCAGCAGTTACAAAAAATAAGATTTCTGACTATACAGGCATAGCCGTATTGTCCAGAGGCATAGATGCTCTTGGTAAATCAAACATTTATGTAAGATATGCAGAACAAGTCAAAATGTCTCCATCAGAAATAGCAGAACGAGTTGCTTATTTGGTTGAGAAATTTGATGTTGGTTTACTATATGTTGAGGTAAACCAGGGTGGAGATTTATGGAAAGATGTATTTAAATCAGTACCCGCAAAATATAGATCAAAATCACAAAGCCTATCAAAGCAGATTCGTGCTGGCAAGGCTTTAAATTTCTACCAACAAGGAAAAGTACGACATATTGCACATTTCCCAACATTGGAAGAACAAATGTGGGCTTTTCCAAAAGTATCACATGAAGACGTACTTGATGCCGTTGTTTCTGGTGTTTTGTACTTTTTAGATAACAAAGCAGTAAAATTAGAAACAAAACAAATAAATTATTTAAGGAGACAAAATGTCTGACATAAAAAAGGCTATTGATACAATTATAGATAGAAGAAATTCTTATCTAACAGCAGAAGCATATTATGAAGGAATAAACTCTGAAGTTTTTCCTAATAATCGCTGGTACAAATTGCTTGGAGGTTCGCCAAGTGATTTTAGATTTAATTTTGCAAGAACTGTAGTAGATTCAGTTCTTAACCGTCTTGAAATTGCAAATATTGTTGCAAATACAACGGAAGCAAACAAACAAATAAATGAAATTTGGCAGATGAACGATTTGCAGATTGATGCAGATGAAATTCACCGCCGTGCACTTGTCTATGGTGATTGCTATGCAATTGTTTGGACAGATATAGAAGGAAATGTTACTGTGGATTACAATTCACCACTTACAACTGTAATGATTTATGATGATGAGCGTCCAAGAGTCAAAAGATTTGCTGCAAAGTTGTGGCAATCTGAAGATCCGTTGGATCACACAAAGAAAACATCACATTTAAATATGTACTATCCAGATCGTATTGAAAAATATACAATGCCTGGAGAAGTTGTAAATGTTGTTTCTGCTAATGGATTTTTGCTAAACGAAATAATTGAAAATCCATGGGGAGAAGTTCCAGTTTTTCATTTCCGCACATCTAAACAATACGGAAGACCAGAGCATGTAGATGCTTACGGTCCTCAAGATGCTATTAACAAATTAATTGTTACTCACATGACAACAGTTGATTATCAAGGTGCGCCTCAACGCTATGCTTTGTCTGGTGCAGGCAATTCTTCAGAATTTGAAGATTTTGATGAAGAGGGAACAGAAACAGAAAATCTTGGTCGTTTAAAAAATGGACCAGGAGAACTTTGGTATCTCAAGGGCATTGATAAAGTTGGAGAGTTTTCTCCTGCAGATCACAAAGTATTTACAGAACCAGTTAAAGACTTTGTTCGTGCAATGGCATCTATCACATGCACACCGCTTCACTATTTTGAGAAGACTGGAAGTATTCCTTCTGGTGAATCTCTCAGAACTGCTGAAGCACCACTAATCGCTAAGGTAAAAGATCGTCAAATAACATTTGGGTCTACCTGGGCTGATATGTTTAGATTTATCCTAAGAATTGATAATCCTGCTGAACCAAATGTATTAGTTAAGTGGGTTGATATTGAATCTATGGATAGTTTGGATGCTTGGGAGGTTGCAGTTAAAAAGCGTGTAGTTGGTGTATCTCTTGAGCAAGTTTTAATTGAAATGGGTTATGATTTAGAGTCTGCAAGAGCAATTGCTGCGGTTGAACAATCATTAACTAGTTTGTCACAAAATGTAAACACAAATAATGTACTAATGGAAGCCACAGGAGGCAATGTTGGAAACGAATAATATAGAAACGCAAGAATCACAAGAACCAGTAATTAATGATCCTAAAGCAGTGCTTGATGCTTTAGATCGTGCAAAATCTGATGCCAAAAAATTCAGAGAAGAGAAAGAGCAACTTGAAATTGATCTGAATAGCAAAGATCAGAAAATTGCTGAATTTAGTGGAAAACTACTACATGAAAAAGTAGTACAAAAGTTATCTGCTGAAGGTTTGAAAGAGCCAAAAAGATTCATGAAATATATAGACACGCTAAAACTAGATTTTGATGAAAATTTTGAGGTAGTTGGTCTTGATCAACAACTTGAGCAACTTAAACAAGATTTTCCAGAAATCTTTGATGCCAAAATGAGGGTAGGCGGACAAGCCGATACAGCAGTAAAAGCATCAGTAACCACTCAATATACTGCAAGCGAAATGCAAGCAGCAAAGATCTTAGGTAAGAAGATCTGATATAATTGATCCATACCTATGGCGATGGACGTTGCCTTGGTCTATGGATGAATTAGACGATTCAATACCTATAAAACAAATTTATTTTCTATAAGGAGAAAACAAAATGGCTAGAATTGATTTAACAGAAGCCAATGGTTATATCTTAGAGGAACAAGGTAGTGCGGTCATCCAAGACCTACTTGCTAACTCTGCGGTTGAGCGTTTTGCTCGTCGTGAAACCATGGCATCTCGTACAAAGTCAGTACCTCGTTTTGTTGCTGATGCTCCAGAAGTTGTCGCCGAAGGCGTAGCAATTCCAGAAGCAACTGCAACTCTTGACGAAGTAGTATTGACTGCTCGTAAATATGCAAAGATCTTCCACATTTCTGAGGAAGATATTAATGACGGTCTAGTAGATGTTCTCGCTACATATAAGCGTGAATGGGCATCTCGCTGGGCTCGTAAGTTTGATAACGCAACACTTGGTGTTAGCGTTGCACAAGATGGTACAGATACTGCTCCGTATACATCTCTATATCGTTTGATTGGTATGCCTGCATCACCAACAAACCTAATCACAACTGGCGGAGCGCTTTCTTATGATGATCTAAACAATGCACTTGGTATTGTTGAAGATTCTTCAAAGTTTGATTCCGCAAACACAGTATGGATGGCACATCCTAAGATGCTTAAGGAAATCCGTGGAATGGTAAAGGGAAATAACGATCTCGTTCTTCCA
>RHCX01000050.1 GCA_010028495.1 Nitrososphaeria archaeon
ATCAAGTATGTGCAATATTTTGAGCAGATGCACAAAAAACGACGCAAATGCAACAGCGTAAAGACTACCGGCGATTGTATGTGCAAACCAAGCCATCCATCCACTCAAAAATGCATTTGGTCTTGGCAATCCCTCCCTGACCCACCTATAACCACCTCCCGTGTCAGGCAAGGCAGAGCTGAGCTCAGCGTACGTAAAAGCAGAGAATATCGTAATTATTCCATTAAGTAAGAAGGCCAACATCAGTGCAGGTCCAGCCTCGCCAATTCCTGGACCAACAAGCACAAAGATCGCACCTCCAATCATTGCAGCGACACCCACCATTACTACATCTAGTAACCCCATCGTCCTCGCAAATCCAGTGGGAGTTTCAGAAGCCATTCTAACCGCTCCCAAAGAGTGTTTGAATAAATCTTTACTCTGAATAGCTTATTTGCTACTCAGTCAATTTGTACAATCCCGTATTCGGCAAGCAATGGCTGGATCTGCTCCTCCAGCTCCAATTTGGCATAGTCTTGGAGCAGATCTTGGTTTAGCTCGTAAAAGGTGTGTCCCCAGTTGAATTTTGATAGCAATTCCATTGCGAGCTTGTCGTGTCCTAAAATGAATGCGCCACCTGCAATTGCTTCTACCGTTGTCAGCTTGCCAAGTTTGGCATAGTTTACAGGGTTGCCTGCCAAAAGTGGTGGGAGTTTTCTTGGGATTCCTCCAAATTTTTTATTAAATGTGACATCTGCCAAATTCCAAGAGCAATCTATTCCAGTTATAGAGTCCGCCATGTTTGCATCGTGGTGCAGTAAGGTTTGTTTTGCAAAAGGATCCAGCACTATAGTTTTGGATGTTATTTTTGTGACGCTTTTCGCCAGATTGAATTTTACAAGTTTTGCGGCAGTGCATTTTTTTGGATCATCTTGCTTGAACATCAAAACCTGAACGTGCATAATTGTACAAAATAAGGGTGAAATATCTTCTTACTGGATTTGCTTGTATACTATTTCATAGTACAGCTTTGCGGCAGGTACGTGATTGTCCACTTTGATGGTCCACGTAGAGTCTGGAATTACATCATCGCTTGATTGTGGTGTGATTGAGAACTTTTCCAAGACTTGGTCTGAGCCTGAATATGTTACCTTGTACATCATACCGGCAGCCGTTATTGTTTTGTATGCCAGTCCCTTGTCCTTTGTTGGTCCAGAAACTAGGCATTCCTTTGCCTGTCCGATCATACAAGTGCCATCATCAGCTAGAATTGTAAGGTTTGTCGTCTTTTCAGAGCCTCTTGGAACTATCAAGGAGCCTTGTACTGTGCTTGGTGCAATAACAGTTTCATTGTTGGTTTGCTCAAACAAGCCGACTTCTACAGTTGGGTCTGAAATTCTGTTAAACTTTTCAGATATTGTACTAGTTCCGACTGCTTTTTTGGTTAGCTTTTCTACAACATCAAATGTTGTGGTGAATGTTCCAAAGTCAGTATCCACAATTACTTCGTATGTTCCTAGTGCGGAAGAGCTTGGGATTTTGTAATCGTAAGAGTAAACTCCATTCAGATAAGATCTGGCAATATCAATTTGTTTTCCTCCAAGGCCGCAGTAGAATTTGCCACAGTCTATTGAGTTGTCTTTTTTGTGATTTACTACCAAGTCAAGTGTGCTCAAGAAAATGACCTTGTTAGTAGAACCAGTAATGTGTACTGTGTCTCCAACAAGATACTGTTCTTTGTCAGTAGATACTGTCAGTACTGTTTTGCCGCCGGCATTTGTAGGAATGTCATTTTTGATTTCAAACATGGTTTCTACGCGCAATTTTTGATATGATGCGACTACTTTGTACTTGCCTTCCTTGAATATAGTCAATGGTAAATCATATGTTGTTGTGAATCCGCCGCCGTTGTCAGTAGCCAAGCCAGAAGTGTAAAGGACCTTGTTTGTCATTGTCTTTACCTCCAAGTTAACTCTGTCAGAAACAGTACCTACATTGGCAGTTGCTCCTTGACGCTTTATTGCAGCTCCACTTACAGTCATTTTTTCGCCTGCCCTGTAGACTGCTTTGTCAGTTTTCACATCTAGTGGTTTTATCTCTAGTGTATCAGATTCCGGATTTGCAGATAGTTTGAAAAATACATCAACGGTTTGTGAAGTTGCACTAATTGAAATCTTGTAGACCCCAAATACGCTCGGACGTGGTGCTCTTGGGTCTCGAATGTCTGCCATTCCATATTCTTTGAGTGGTGCTTGCCAGCTCCAAGTAAAGCGGCTTTTGTCTATTTTTGCGCCTTCGTTGATTGTTTTGCCATTAGGATCTGTGAGGGTAATCTTGACTGCCGACTGGCCAGATGACAAAACGCCATCCAGAAATACCGTTTCACCTAACCCATAGACATCTTTGTCGGTTTTTGCGTAGATGCCTTTGTCTTTAGTATCAAGGCCGCTCATTACTGCGAATTTAGTATCAAACAAGTGTTTTTCATAGCTGCCTCGAATTGTGTATACGCCAGGACTAAATGCAGCCGGATTAACTGCAAAGTCTAGCTTAAAGTTTCCTGCAGCGTCTGGAATTGATGTAAATGAGTAGGTAGCTGTTTTTCCAGATACTTTGTCTTGTACTAGTTGTTTGCTAGATACACCAACTGCGATGCTGATTTGCTTTCCCTTGTCATCCAGTAGGGAAATTTTGACAGGTATTGCTTGGAGTGTACTTCTTTCCGCAAGATCAACATGCCCGGTTACTAGGATAGTGTCAGCAGGTGCATATTCATTTTGATCAGTTTTGATATAATATTTTGCAGTTGCTACATAGTCTTCTGGGTTTTCTACAATTTTGAAATAGGTTGACGCTTGTCCGAATTCCTTTGATACTGTGACTTTGTAATCTCCAAGGTTTACTGCGCCCTCAGGTATTTTGAGCTCGTATCTGAAGCTACTGTCTCCAGCAAGTTTTACCTGGTCATTGACCTTGAAAATATTTCCTACTTTATCAGTTGATTCGCGATGATATCCGCCCAAATAGCTAGTTCCGGTTTGAAGCACTGACAAGTCAAGCGCTGTGACAAACTTGTTGCTTCTTCCAGATATGATAACGGTCTCGCCAGGAGCGTATGCATCCTTGTCGGTAACTATGACGATTTTTTGAGTGTCCTTTTCGTCTTTTGCCAAATCAAATGATGCAGTAGCATGCTGGTCACCATAATCTGCAACAATATCCAAAGTTCCATAAGCTGGCTTTGTTGGTGTCATGAAGACATTGCCGGAAAATTCACCGTATTGATTCGGGAACAGCTTGCCTGTGAATATTTGAATGCCGTTTGCATCATAGACGACATATTTGAGTCCCTCACCAGGAATGATACTATCGGTTGTTACAGTGAATTTTACTGTCTGTCCCGGAATGTACGTCTCCTTGTCAGTAGAAATTTGAAGTACAGACTTTTGTTCAACTTGTGCTTCTTGGAGTTGTTCTCCTACTGAAAACGCGTTATAGTCTGTTGCATCGCCATATTTTACATCAATTTTATATTGTCCTGCAGTAACGCCTTGTACTTTGTCTAGCTTTACTAAAGTCTTGTACTGTAAATTCAGGTCTGGATAAATTGTGACTAGCTTGTGAAATGTGCCGGGGCCATCAATATTGATTATCAATTGTTGTTGAATGTAAGTTGGTTTTTCCTGATAGACTCGTTTTGAGACATTGCCGGAAATTACTGCGGTTTCGCCAAAGATGTAGCTTTTCTTATCTGATTTTATTGATACAGCAAGCTCTGTGGATTGTGAGCCAGATCCCATTAGCTTGCCGTTTGTAGAGCCAGGAGTTGATCCTCTAAAAATCCAGGAATTCGATTCTGAAATTACACCGTCGAACTTTCTCTGCCAAGATTGGTAGTCGTTTTTCTGATCAGTGATTACCTGGGTTTCATCTATGACGGTACCTTCTTTGTCCTTTAGCTGGACTTTTTCAGAAACATCAGTAAACCAAAGACTTTGATAAGAATAGACTAGAAACTGCCCAGGTTTTATCACAGTGCTAACAGGTAATGTCAGTGTCTTTTTTGTAACAGTAGTTGATGCGATTTTCCATCCCCCAATGTTTACATCCTTGTCAGTCGGATTGTACAGCTCAACCCATTCTGAGACTGTCTTGGAGTCATCACCTGGAGGATTTGTATCGATTTCATTAATCACAACATGATCAGCCAATTCCTCGGAATAGGAAACTGCAAAAACTCCAATAAACAATAAAGCGGCAATTATACCAGCTAGGGGCAAAGTCCTCATTTTTTCTACCTAAGTATTTCCAAGCCAGATATCATTTTAGATCTAAATTGAGCAAAAGTTGAGCAAGTGGTGAATTGGGGATGCATTTTACTCATGATAGGTGCTAATTGCTAAAAAAGAGTGCGCACTATTTATCACAGTTCGGGCACATTGCTCCGGTGATTTTTGCTCCACAATGAACACATACTCCTTCCGGAATTTCTTTGCGAATTTTGAGGGTTTTGCGCCCGACGTAAACTTTGACTCCAACATAGATTGCAACTGCAATCAATACCGAGTAGATTAACGCAAGTCCTACTCCAAGTAGACCAATCATGAAAAGCATTACTCCTGCAATTAGAATCCATTCGCGTCTTGCACTCAACAATACAATTCTGAACAAGTCGATTAAAAATCCTAGTATTAGTAAAAGTGGGATCGGCCGGATTTGAACCGACGACCTCAGGTACCCAAAACCCGAATCATACCAAGCTAGACCACGATCCCGCTTGTGTGTGCAAATTTTTTGCCCCAATTTAAGCTTGCATGATTTAATAACTAATCCTAGTCAATGCCAGCTGTTGCAATTAGACGATTACATTAAAGCGGGCAAAATAGCATCCGAGGTTCGCGAGCTTGCAAGAAACAAAGACTGGGTTGGAAAGACACTATACGAAATTTGTGAAACCGTGGAATCTGAAATTATCAATAGAGGCGGCAAATGCGCATTTCCAGTAAATACAAGTCTTAATGAGCTTGCAGCTCATTACACTGCAGAACCAAATGATCCCAAAGTTCTGACAAGCTCTGATCTAATCAAGATAGATCTCGGCGTGCAAATAAACGGATACATTGCAGACACTGCAGTATCTGTATCGTATGATCCAGAATCTGCTATTCTAGTAGAGGCTGCCGAGTCTGCGCTAAAGGCAGCGATGGGAATGGTAAAGGAAGGAACAAAATCAAGCGATATTGGAAAGACAATACAGAAAACGATAACCCAGTACAACCTCAAACCAATCGGAAATCTTTCAGGTCATTCTCTGGAGCAATACACGATTCATGCTGGAAAATCAATTCCAAATATGTGGTCAATTGGCTCTTTTTCACTGTCCTCAAAGGAAGCCTATGCGTGCGAACCCTTTGTCACTACCGCAAAAGGGCTTGGATTTGTCAGAGACGGAAAAATCAAGAACATTTTCGGACTGGTTTCCCGCAAAAAGACGAAAAATGAAAATGCAAACAAACTGGCAGATTTCATCTGGGAGAATTTCAATACGTTGCCATTTGCATTACGCTGGATAACAAAAACACACGACGAAAAAGAATCAAGAGTGTTGCTAGACGAGCTTGTCAAAAACAAAATTGTTCGCGCATATCCTGTGCTAAATGAGGCAAACGGTCAACGAGTCGCACAGGCAGAACATACGTTTATCCCCAATGAAAGCGGCGCCCTCATTACTACTCTATAGCCTGGCCAAAGATCTTTGCAATACTGGTCAGAGTTTTGCAGGAATCGCATTGCATGCCAGGCGCAAAAAGACAGTCACCTTCTTTGAATTTTCTCTTGGTCTCTTTTTTGCAAGAAGGACATTTTTCCACAGTAAATGCAATTAGCGGTTTTTCTTTTTTTGAGAGCATTACTGTGGAACCCCCAAAGTGTTTCCAACGCCCACCACAATTACAGATTGTCCCGGTGTGGTGTTTTCTCGTATAGTATCATAAATTTGAGACTCTACCTCTTCTGCCTTGTCGGCGATTTCCTTGGTCATCAAAGTGATTGCTTCTTTGATTGATTGCTTTATGACAATTGCATAAACTGGAATGTTGTGCTTTGTAGCAACCTCTTCAATTTGGAATCTGTCAGTGCCAATGCCTCCAATTGCAGCTCCAAATCCTTGCGCCACTGTGCCGGATGTCTCGCCTTCTAATTTGAGCCCTGCATCAACCATGATTATTGTTTGTGGGTTTTTTTCTGCAACCAGGATTTCGACTGCATCTCCAGGCCTACCCACCGTTGCAGAAGGACCCTCCGCCTTTAGCAGGCATAACTTTCGTCCCTCAAAGTCAGATTCGGCATAAACAGTATCCAATCCTATCTGTTTTTTCTCAGACTTTAACATCATTTTGCCAACGACCATAGGTCCAATTCCATCACCGATTGGCTGTCCGGCCTTTAGCGCGGAGACTGCGCCTTTTAGCGCATCTGCTTGCTCCATGATAAATGGGAGCATCATTTGTAGTGGCAAAATCAGCGGAAAATTATTTTGGCGTTTTGCAGTCAAAAACAAATGTCTTACTATCTTGTGCAACAAATTCAGGGACGTGACAACTTCCAATAAGTTCTGGATTTTGCTTGCCTCAAGTGGTGTAATATTTTCTGCTAGTAACCTAACTTGGTTTCTAGTATAATCTTCTCTTGATCTTAGCAGGTGTTTTATTTTTGGCATTATTCCGTTTGGGTCGATATCTACTGGCATTATTGTAAAGTATTCCAAGAATCGGTCTACCTTTTTTGAAACATCTCCGCTTGCCTTTGATTTTTGCAAATAGTCAAGCAATTCCTTTCTTGTTTCATCTTTGTATTTTTGCAGTTTTTCGATGCTCTTGTTTATCTCACCAGAAGTAACCATTAGTTGGATTCTCTGCCCGTAAAAGACGAAAATTACGATCGGCACGATCCAAATAATCCACATTATAGGATTGGATGAATCGCTGTTTCCTCCAAACATTTTGTCGGCTGAGAAAATATCAGTATAGTTCAATTACACTGCCAAGCCCCGCCCTGCCAAATTAATGGATTTGTGTGAGGCGATCGTGTAGAATATGGCAAATTTCAAAGAAATTGGCTGCCTAGTGAAGAAAGAGAAAGTGCTCTTTATATAGCCTAGATAAGTCAACTGGTAACGTATGCCACAAACAAAGCCAATAGTAAGCATCGAAAATGTCGTTGCTTCCGCTTCAGTGGATCAGAAAATGGACCTAAACGAGATTACTCGAAACTTTCCAGATGTAGAGTATCATCCGGACCAATTTCCAGGTTTGGTCTTTAGACTAAAAAGTCCCAAGACTGCAACTTTGATTTTCACTTCCGGCAAAATGGTCTGTACTGGTGCAAAATCTGAAGAGATGGCACGAAGTGCAGTAAAATCAGTTGTTCAAAAGCTCCGCAAGGGTGGCATCAAAGTCAAAAAGGATGCAGTAGTCGACATACAAAACATTGTAGCATCGATTAACTTGGGTGGAAAAATTCACCTAGAGCAAGCAGCTAGGACTTTGCCACGTAGCATGTACGAGCCAGAACAATTTCCGGGCCTAATTCACAGAATGCTTGACCCAAAGACAGTCATCTTGCTTTTCTCATCAGGAAAGCTTGTGTGCACTGGTGCAAAGAAAGAGCCAGACGTATACAGATCTGTTAACAACTTGCATTCATTGCTTGAAGAAAAAAGCCTAATGATCTACGACTAGATCTTTTATTTTATTTTAGTTCCCAAAGACACTGCTTCATCTACCGTTAGCCAATACGGTTTGTCGTCCAGATCAGCTGCCAGTAACATTGCGTTTGATTCTACACCGCCAACTGTCTTTGGTTCAAGGTTTGTAATTGCAATTACTGTTTTGCCAATCATCTCTTCTGGAGTAAAATATTGCGCTCCGCCGATTATGAGGTCTCTAGTTTCCCCACCCAGGTCTATTGTTCCTTTGATAATCTTGGTTTTTCCCGGAATCTTCTCGGTTGCGATAATCTTTGCGACTCTGATTTCTAGCTTGGCAAAGTCGTCGTATGTTATAGTCATGAAAGGGGGTTTTTGGCACCAATTAAAATGAATTTCGTATTTTCAGGCACGGCTTTGTGAAATAATCTTTGTAATTTTGGCAATATTGCCACACAGTTAATTTATGTGAAAAGACCACACAAATTCCGTATGGGTCAGTTTTTCACAGACGACGTTGACTCGCTTCTAAAGTCAGGTCATGGAGATTCGGCAAGACTGGCCAAGATTAAGGCTGAATTTGAAAGTACCAAGCTGGTATCCATAGACGATAGAAAATACGTTGAAGGTTTGATTTCTCGATATTCACAGCCGACAGAATCCAAGCCAGAAAAAATAGTCAAGATTCCAGAGTCAAGAATAGTTCCACCTCCACCAGCACCAAAAAACCCACCGACATTACTAGAGGTAAAAAAGCCAAGAAAGGAAGAGCCAATTCCAAGAATGCAAAACAAGACCAAGCTTAGAAACATTGCAATTGCTGCAGGTGTTACAATTGCAGCGATTTTGGCAGTATCATATTTTGCAATTATTCAAGATCAGACAGGTCCCTCTCCAATTAATCCAATCAATACCCCAATTACAAAAGGATTGGAGCTTGATTCCACATCATATGCAAAGGCAGACTTGATTTCAATTTCAGGCAAGACCAACGTAGCAACACAAATCGTCAAGCTTTCAATTACAAATCCTGCAGGAGTCGAAGTCTGGAGTGAGACTGCAACTGTAAAATCCAATGGAACATTTGCAACTCTGCTAATTGCAGGAGATGGATGGGACCAAGTAGGAAAATATACAGTCACTGCATCATATTCTGGAAATACAGAATCTGCTAGCTTTGACTATACCGGCTAATCAAGACTAATATTTACGACGACAGAACTCAGAGCATGGCAACAATAGAGGCCGCAATTACCATTAACGCGCCAGTTGACAAGGTTTGGGATGTCATATCAGATTTGGACAATGAATCAAAGTTCTGGAAGGGAACAAAATCAATTCGAAACATCTCAAAGGAAGGAAATACAGTGACCCGAGAGGTAACAATTGCATTCAAGGATTCCAAGTGCATGCAGACAGTAACCTTGCAGCCAAAAAAAAGAATTCTTGCCACATTTACTGAAGGAATAATCAATGGTACCAAGACAATGCATCTAATTCCAGAAGGAGAAAAAACTCGCATTGAGGCAATCTGGGACATGAAATTATCAGGTATGATGGGCATGTTCACAGGCATGATCAAAAAACACATCAAAAACGGCACCGAGCAAGCACTTGAGTCAATAAAGCAAGAAATCGAAAAATGATTGATATCGTAAATTATGTCTTTGTAGCTATTCTAGTAGGAATCAGTCTTGCATGGATTGTGTTAATCAAGACAATGTCAGAGTCATTCCGACATACGCCAATTCTGGATAAATTCGAATCAAAACCGCACCATACCCCAAAGGTCTCCGTAATACTACCAGCAAGAAACGAGGAAGGATTTATCCAAAAATGCCTTGACTCTTTGATACAGCAGGACTATGCCAATTACGAAATAATTGCAATAGATGATTCATCGGATGATTCCACTGGAAAAATAATATCAGAATATTCCAAGAAAAACTCTAAAGTAATTCATGTTTCTGCCGAACCAAAACCAGAGGGATGGATGGGCAAAAACTGGGCCTGTATGCAGGGCTACAAAAAGGCAACTGGTGAACTATTCTTGTTCACCGATGCAGATACAAGTTTTGCAAAAAATGTAATCTCTTTGGCAGTATCCCATTTAGAATCGGCCTCGCTTGATGCCCTTACCGTTATTCCAAAAATGGTCTGCCTTGATCCTTGGACAAAGATCTCGCTACCAGTATTGTCGACATTTTTGCACACTAGATTTTCCGCAATCCGCGTAAACGATCCTACAAAAAAGACAGGATACTTTTTCGGTAGCTTTTTCATAATACGAAAAACAGTCTACGATTCAGTTGGAACCCATGAAGGTGTAAAAAATGAAATCATAGAGGACGGAGCCTTGGGCAAAAAAGTCAAAGAGGGAGGATTCAAAATGAAGATGGTTCTAGGTAACCACCTAATAGAAGCAGTCTGGGCTCGTGACTGGTCCACACTATGGAATGCCCTCAAAAGACTGATGATACCGCTGTTTTTGCAAAACGGCAAAATCGCAGTCGGGATATTTTTTGCGGTTTTGTTCCTGCTTTTCATGCCGTATGTTTTTTTGGCATATTCTGCGCCCTTTGCCACAAGCTCGACATCATTTGGCGCAGTCTTTGTATCATCTGCAGTTTCATCGGCATTATTGTTCTCAGCGTGTTTAGTAGATGCAAAGGCACTTGGAATCAAGACAGGATACGCAATTCTTGCACCGCTTGGCAGTCTGATTGTAGTGTGCGGGTTTTTGTCCGGCTTGATTCAGGCAAAAGGCAGATCAGCAGTGTCATGGCGAGGAAGGACATACTCCATGAAAGACCACAGTCCAGACTTTATCAACGTCTAGGCAAAGATTATAGGCAAACCAACGTCTGCCCTCTTCA
>RHCX01000006.1 GCA_010028495.1 Nitrososphaeria archaeon
GAAAAACTTAGAAAAGAAATAATGAATGATAATTACAATGGTTGTTGTGTAGATCATGCGCATATTCATGCAGTTCCAGCACAAGTAAATGTCTCAAATGAGCTAAAGAAGGAATTCAAATTCACTAAAATAAAAAAAGTTTCAGAATTAGCAAAAATTGGAAAAAATGGTAATTATCTGTACGTAGATGATATTTCTGGTGATAAACTAGTCTTTGAAGCCAATAGCGTTAGATCACAACACATTAGGTATCTTATTGCAGAAGAGTTGAACGTTCCAGAAAAAGGTGATTGGTACATTTATCCAGGTGAACAGGAAATAAATGCCACAATAAGAAAACTGTCAAAAGAAAAAATGAAAAAGTTTGAAGAGACAATGCTTGTTGTTGGCAAAGATGAAAGATGATAACATAAGTGATTTTCTCCCTCTCACTAATCTGACGGCGCAAGATTTCGATAAAACAATAGCAAAATTAGATGAATTCTGGAAAGCAAAAAGCATCGCTATCTTGGACAAACTTGGTTTTCATGTATTACCTGGAGCGGCCATTCTGGCTTGGAACGAAAAAATCAGTCTAAAACTACTTAATTATTGCAAAGAAAATAATTGGACTTCAGTTACAATTCGAACAGATAAGGCAAAAGAAACAGGAGAAAACATACCTCGTGGCGGATATCAAGTTCAGATCAACAAATTAGAAACAGAGATCAAAAAACATCTCAGAAACGGTAGAATTGTTATAGTGCATGAACCAAGAGATCGTTACAAAAATCTTTACGGAATAAATGTGCTATATGATAACAAGATTCCTACTGAGCTCTATTTTGAAGTGGTAGGACATGGTTTTGAGGTAAGTAATCTTAACAGAGGAGATATTCAACCCCATGAAAAATTAGTAATAAGGAAAAAGAACGACGAATTTGTTATTTTAAAACGAGATATTATTTCAAATTCTGAATACAAAAATTCTGTCAATCTACGTTATCAACAAATTGGTATCTCGCTTATGGACCAAACTGTTGAATCTAGCATGTCGAAAAAGAATCTACAAAACTATGGCCGAGCTTTCTTGAAAAAACACGGATATGCTCTATTAAACAGCACATATGAAAAAATCCCGCTTAACTATATAAAACAAATTTCTCACTCTGTGATTAGATTACCATATAAAATGTCAAAATTGGGGATCACTATTGATCAACTAGTTTTATCCATAACAGTTTTTGACTCGGAGCAATTAGTTTATTGGGATATGGTCTTACCAAAACACAAGTACGAAGGTATCAAAGTTGATTAGTTATAAGAAAATAGTACCACCTCTTGATGATACAGTAAGCAAAAGTTATGGTCTTTTTGATTGGCAAAGTTTCTTTTCAAATGTTTTCTATTCAAATAATCAACGAATAAAACAAACAGGATATAATAACAACCAAGTAGCGTTTCTACGAGGATACGTAGTTTCACACATATCTCAAGATTTAGGTGACTTTGCTGAAGCATTAAGAGAATCTGATAACGTAAAACTAAGAACAAAAACAGGCTCTATGTTTGCGTGGATATTTGCACTCGCAAATGAATTAGAAGAAGATTTAGAGGACATAATTTACGATAAATATCCAGGGTTTTGTCCATACTGTGGTCATAAGTATCATTGTCAATGCGCGTGGTGGCTTCCATCTCAAATTAAGAAAGGTAAAGATAGAATTCACACAAAACCAATTGAAGATAATGAAAGTCCTCACACAAAACCAAACCAACTTTCTGGCTGGATCACGACTTGGGAATTAATTTATGGAAAAAAATACAAAATTGCAATGACTGTTGCTGATATAATGTACAAACTTCTCGAAGAAGAGGCTGAAATTTTAGAGGAGCTTGATAAAGCTAAAGGAGGCCAATTGAATAGAGACGAACCATACTATAAAAAATTAACAAGAGAGGTAGCTGATTTTGTATCTTGGTATTTCGCATTACTCTACAAACTTCAGCAAGATCTTCCACCGGATCAATTATCAAAAATACTATATGAAAAATTTAAGGATGGTTGTCCGTGGTGTAAAGAACAAATCTGCAAATGTTATCCGAAATGGCTTGAAGAAAGTTAGAGGAAAACTGTATCTTCATAGATCTGCGATACAGGAATTAGATGAAAACTTACAATCACAATTTGAAGAAGCTTCTGTGTTACTTCCTAATGAATTTGAATGGAATATACTTCGTTTTGATTTAAAATCATACCAAATCTCATTTTTAAAATATGCTGACTTTGAATCAGATCCGCATCCTAGTTTAATTGATTCAATTACGACGCATGTGGCGACAAGAAGAATAAAACATTGGTTTGCCTCATCAATCAATCCTCCAATATTACATAGAAAAGAAACTTTCATTATGAACAATGATCCAAATTTCTATAGGTTTCATCGTTTAACACTACAAGAAGAAGAAGCTGGATTATTAGATCCAAGAATATCACACAAGATTGGTTTCAAAAAACAATGGGAAGAATTACTAGAAAGTAAAAATCTTCAGATTATTAATCATCAGCTAGTGCCCCCTGTAAACTAATGAATTTCTCTCATAAAACAGCCATTCATAGGAATAAACCATCATCTACAGTAAGAATGATCGAAAACTTAGGTTATATCAAAAATCAGGTATTTGACTTTGGTTGTGGTACAGGAAAGGATGTCAACTATCTGAAATCCAAGGGCTTTACTGTCGAGTGTTGGGATCCTTTCTATTTCAAGGAAAACGAACTATCTAACTTCAAATCTAACTCATTTCAAACTATTCTCTGCACATACGTTTTGAATGTAATTCATAAGAATGAAAGGATTGATGCTATCAAAAATATTAAAAAATTATTGCATAAAGAAGGAGTTGTATTTTTCACTGTGAGAACAACACAAGATATTCTAGATAAAGCCAAGAATAATTCTTGGAAAAAAAACCTTGACGGATGGATCACTCAAAAGAAAACCTTCCAAAAAGGATTTACCTCCGAAGAGCTAGAATCACTAATACGTGATAATGGATTTAGGAATGTCAAAACAGTCTCAAAGAATCCGCTGATTGTACAAGCATCAGAAACTGAATGATAATCTGTTGACAATGTAACTAAGTTCATAAATCCAACATGACATTATAATCGATCTTATTTTTATTAAATCAATTTTCCCTAGATACTCCTACACAACGTTTAGTTCTCAATTCACTCAATGTAAAAATACTCTACTCATTATAATGAATTAAAAAATTGGGAGGGTTAGTTCCATACATAGCCTAACGAATTAGGCTAATATCGTTCAAACTAGCCTCTTGTACTGTACATGCGGCGAACCGCCGCATACATTGAACTTTTTACCATAGTTCATAGAATCAAAATGCCTCATCTCTAGAATCAGCTTCTTTCGTACGTTCCAGTTCTTTTTCTATAAACGCTAATCTTCTCTCAATCTCTTCAGCCTGTTCATCGTTTATCAATTCCCTACCAACACTTATCGTATATGCTATAGTCCTAGCATATCTGATGCATTTTTCCATGTCTTGTTCCTTGTCAAATTCATCCGATAATTTTTTAATAATTCGGTGTAGTATTCTGCCATACGAACCTCTTGATTTCCACCGTACGCTGCCTTTAGCACCTGATTCTGTCATGCTTTAGATGTGATTATGACATATTAGAGAACAATTATGCAATTCAAAAAAGATCTGTATCCATTTCCCAAGCAAACTGTACCTATTTTGTGCCTAATCCATGAGTAACCCCCCATATCTTGTAAAAATTACAATTTCCTATCTGGTGCGTCCGTTTTGAACAACATATTTGATAATAATTCTGGAATCGTACATAATTCAGGTGTTTGAGGTTGTCGCCAACATACAACCATAGTTGACCTTAAGCCTTGGATGCCTGTTTCTTTAGTTTCTGCACTTACAGCCAGGTTCGCCGCAAAGACAATACACCTGAAAAGTAAACACCTTGGTCTTGGATGAAATTCCATCTGTCACATCGACATATACCAAAAATGTCTTGATGTCATTGAATTCCTTGCTAATCTCATATGATACAGAATAATTTCCTTCAGAGTCTGTCTCACCCTTGAACTCCTCCAAAACATTTTCCCCATAATCTTCAACTCGAACAAAGACAGTAGCACCAGGAACATTTCCCTCAAAATTCTCCACATGAATGTCTAGATCTTGCGTGGATCCGCGCCTTACTGCCTTTTGGCCATGTATTGTAACATCAAGGCCTGGGTCTACCTGAGTAGAATCTACAACATTTACTTCCAGAACTTTGTTATTCAGCAAATACTGGATAAAATGCAAAAATTCATTGTCATTGATTTTGCCGGCAGACCAAAGCTTTACCGTGGATTTTATCCATAATGGAATCGAAGAATTTTTTTGTACATCAAAGTAATATGATTGCAATTCCATTCCATTATGATATCCAGATACCTCGTAGGTACCAATAGGAGAATCATATTGTATTGGTATTGATGTGGAATATGCGCCGCTTTGCAAAACCGGTATAGTATATTGAGTTCGCAGACCATCTGGCCTTGTTACAATTAGTGTAACAGAACTAGTTTGCCCATAATCGCTTACTCGGCCGTTTATTTTGATAAATGCAGTATCGCCATATTTTGGTAGCTCATATTTTGTCTGCACAGCTCGAATCTTTGGAATTTGAATAATGTCGCGTTTATTCAGGTCTATTAGGGAGCTAACAAAGGAATCATCGTTTACCTTATCCAATGCCCAAAGTCTGATCTTGCTTTTGATTACGTTTGGGATTTCTTCTGCGTTTGCTACTTGTACTAGCGATAATACCAGTACAGCAGAAAGCAGCAATCCTAGTTTGTACAATACAATACCAAGCCGGTTTTTAATAAAAAATCATTCTATCAAATGTCAAACTGGTTGAGACCGCCACAAATACCAGGTAGCCACACTTCTATACGGACGCCATTTTTGCGCAATCTTTTCCATTTTCTCTTTTTCTGGCAATTCCTCCATGGAATACAATCTTTGAATGCCTTTTTTGAGGCCCAGATCCCCTACTGGTAAGACATCCTGTCTTCCTAGTGAAAAAATCAAAAACATTTCCGCAGTCCACCTTCCGATTCCTTTGACTTCGGTCAACTCTGCAATGATTTCTTCATCTGTGAGATTTTTCATCAGATGCAATCGGAGCTGCTTTGTTTCTATTCTGTGGGACAGATCCTTGATGTAAGAGATTTTCATGTAGGACAGGCCTGCTTTGCGAAGCGTATCATCAGATGTTTCCAAAACAGCTGCAGGTTTTGGAAATCTACCATATGTTGCACGAAATTTCTTTGATATGGAATCAGCTGCTTTTCCTGAAAGCTGCTGTGTTATAATTGCCTCAACTAGGGATTCGTATGGATTTTTTGTAATTGGAATATTTGGTTTACCAACCTGATCTATTATTCTAGCTAGTTTCTTGTCTTTTTTGAGATGTCGTATAGCTGCAGTCAAGCCAGCTTGAGAACATCAAGTACTTGATCAAAGCTTTCCTTAGTTCTGTTTTCCTTGTATGTTCGAAGAGAAGAAATGATTTTTTGTTTTGGTGGAAGCTTGTAAATTCTATTTACCATATTTGCAAGACCAGAGCCAATCAGCATTGCTTGAGATGCAGAGGTGACATTAGATGCTCTTCGTTCAAGGCTGGCGCTCTCAAAGTCGATCATAGTGATGTTTTTGCCCACGATAACATGCTTGGTTATATTGCTCAACTCCCCGTGGTCAATCCCTGCCTCGTCTAATTTGTAACAGTCAGTTAATACTTTTTTTATTACGAATTTTAGCTTGGCAGCGCTTCCCCTTCCTTTGAGCTCATCAACCCAGTCATAGATTTTCTTGCCACCGACAAACTCCATTACGACAAAGTTTTTGCTGCTGGAAATCAGCTTTGGTCCGACTCGCACTTTGTTTGCGGCTGATAACAATACAGTTTCTCCTTTCATATCTTTTCTTGGAGAGTCGGTTCTGCGGATTTTTAGTGCAACTTTTTTTGTTCCCTGCTTTGCTAGTACAACAATGCCTGCATAGCCCTTGCCTAAAACACAAATCTTGTTAATTGTCATTGGGCCTTCAAATGATACCCCATCGATACGAAGCTGTTTTAGTTCTTTGACTCTGGATTTTATCTGGGCTTTTGTGGCGTGCGGATAGCCAAGTATTGAAGAATATGGCTCGTTAGCTAGATCATTTACTGGAAAAAATTGTTTCATCTATTGAGACAAGCTCTTTTGCAGCCTCTTTAATGGATTTGTTTTTTATTATATTTCCAGAAGTTATTTTGAATTTTTTTATCTCGGATTTTAGTCCTGCAGGAACGCCAGCTTTTTCTATGTTATTTTGGATTAGCTTGCGCAAAAACTGCACAGCATCTGTGTTTTGCCTTTTTTGTAAAGAGCAGACCTTTCCGTCGTCGTTGATCCAAATGGTGAGGGATTTTTTCTTGTTTGCTGCAATGAATTTTTCTACATGATCTGCGACAAAAAACTCTGGACCAATTCTTTCCTGCAAGTCATCTAATCTAGTTGATTGCAGTAAAAATAGACACGCAGCTGTATTGTCTTCGGTGATGGCAGATGATCTTTTGAGCACGAAAAACCCGGCCTGGTTCATCTGAGTTGCCAAAGATGTAGTTGTGCGTTTTATCTGTCCCCAGATGATATCCGGGCTTCGTTGTTTGTACTTGAATGATATTATCAAGACGTTTTTGATGTTCATTTTGGATTTTCTCTTTCTTGATGCAAATAACGAAACAGAAGGCTTTCTCAGAAATGCTCTTGATGCCAAGACAAATCTACCAATGTTTTCTATAGATATTGCAGCTCCGAGATTTCTGTTTTGGTCTATTGGATCAATGATTACTATTTTGGTGTCAAATGATTTTGTGGTATTTCCTATCACTTGACCTGGTTTTAGCTCAGAGATTGCTTTGAGAACATTTTCAAATGATCCAAAGTTCAGAACCAACACTTCAGCTACATACCCGGAGAATCCCTGTTTGGCAATTTCAGCTCCATAGATCTCATTTGCCTTGAGAAACGCCTTGAGTAGTCTTACCTCATTTTTCATAGTATCTGTTAATGATTTTATCATGAATTTTGTGTGAAACGGAGAACGATCTGCGGAGCTCTTCCAGGAACCTTCCTGAACATCATAACAAGGAACAACATTGACCTTGGTGTCTTTGATTTGGGCCTCGACGAAGGGATGTTCCGCATATCTGACATATGGCTTGAAATCCTTGAGTGAGGCAAATCCTATTTTTTTACCAAGCTCGACAAATTCTTTTTCTGGAGTGTCAACGTGGAATTTTACAAAAATATCAATATCTGCTTTTTTTGGAAGCCAGGTTCCCTTGGCATATGATCCGACCACTTCAATTCCTGTTACCTGAGAATAGCCTGATGCCTGTTTTTGTACTAGATTTACTGCTTGTTCTACGATGGCACTCTTTTGTTTCTGTACTAAATCAGATGGTATGGTGTATTTTGATGCCTTTTGCAATATCTGGTTCATTTTGCGTTTACTACTCCTATATCAGAATAGATTGGGCCACTAGGTGTAAGAACGCTTTGCTTGAATTTTACACTGGAGACTCGCTGCGAGCCAAATTTTGCGCCATGGTATTGTGTCAGCTGGTCTGAAATATCGCCTGTTTGGTTTTTGATTCTAAATATTGTTGCATGGGGCTTGAATGGTTTGTCTGATTTGAAGCCTAATGGTGCAAGCTTTTCTTCTACCTGCTTTGCAAGCTGAACTAGTTTTTCTCCATTTTCCAGACCAATCCAGATCACTCGAGGAAATTTTGGTTTTGGAAATGCACCTACTCCGACAAAACCAATATCAAATGCAGAAAATTCTATTGAATTCAGCTGGGCCTGAACCTTTTTTGATATGTCTTCAGTGATCTCACCCAAAAACATAAGAGTAAAATGCATATTGTGGATTTCAACTGGTTTTGCAGAAACTTTGATTTGAGTCTGGACTTTTTTTATTGAATCCAACACTGTCTTGTCAGTTATCTCCACTGCAACAAATGTGCGCATTGGTGTCGTAGTGTTTTTGTCTTTTTAATGGCTTGCGGTAGCTTCAATATCTGGAATCAAAAAGATACAGCAAATGCCAAAGTTGATCGTATGCCTGACTGGAATGCCTGGCGCGGGCAAGTCCACAATTTGTTCAGGACTGGAAAAAAAGGGATTCTCTAGCATTAACATGGGTGATGCAGTGCGTGCGGAGGCAAAAAGGCGTAACCTGGAACCAACCGGCCAAAACTTGGGCAAGCTCATGTTGGAGCTACGAGAAAAAAATGGCCAGGGGGCAGTGGCAGAACTAATCAAAGATCAGATAACAAATTCAAAATCAGAAGTTATTGTAATTGATGGAGTACGCTCTAATGCGGAAATCGAGGTACTCAAAAAGCTTGCAACGGTAAAACTACTTGCAGTCCATGCATCAACTGATACTCGTTTTAGTTTTCTCACAACAAGACACAGATCCGATGATCCACAAAACAGACAAAGCTTTGATGAGCGAGACAATAGGGAAATAGGCGTCGGCATTTCTGCATCTATTGCATTGGCAGATGAAACACTATCCAACAATAATCTCACAGTGGATCAGCTGATCAACACAGCTTATTCTATCATAACAAAGTGGCTTGCATGATTCCACTGGTTGACTGTAAAATAGAGATTGCATGCTCAATTAATCCCTCAGAAGATCCTTCCAAAATAGAGCAGGCAATAACCAATGTCTTTGATAATGTGGAAGTAAAGGCCAGTAAATACGCACTAAAAGCAACATCAAAGGAGCTGGAATCACTATCCAAAGTTCATGAATCCATTGCAAATCACAATACCAAGAAAATCTACTATAGAATTCTAAACCAAAATCTGGAAGGAAACTCTACATGGTTTTATCTAAACAAGCAGGCAGCATTTGCAAATAACGTTGCAGTGTGCGAGCAGGATGACGAATCCCCATTGGGCCCAATCAAGATTATTTTATCATCAAAGAACATTGAACGAGTAATAGAGTGGCTTATTTCCTAGTCATCTTTTTTCCCTAGTTGCTCAGCTGGATTTGCTGCGCAATTTTTTATGATTTTTGCAATATTGAATTGCATTGATAGGCAAGCTAGTCATTGTAGGCATAATTATAGCTGCAATTGCAGTAGTTGCCTACTCCCAGCAAGACAAGATACTAGGCATCAAGGACAATCCCACAATAAACAATGTAAAAGAAGATCTCGGTGATCTAAAAGACACCACAGTCAAGCGTGTTACGCACGAAGTAGACAAGACAACAAATGCAGTCGGAGACAAAATAGATGACGTTGTTCCAGAAGTTGAAAAGCTAAACCCAATTCCAAAGATAGAGCAAACAATAGCCATTCCACCAATCAAAGAAACACATCAAGGCCAAGTCTATGAAAAAGACGGAGACACATGCCAGATCTCTGTACCAAAAATGGCAAAGACGATCAACGGAGTAAAAGAGCTGACACACACCATAACTCTACCCGATTGTAAATTTGACAAGAACGAGCCAGTCCAAGTAACAGTGCTGACAGATCCAAATACTGGACACCAAAACATCTCTGTAGATCCATTCTCACAAAACAAAATCTATGATACTTTACAGCTTACAACTACAAAAAATGCCGACAATACAGTTGGAATCCACTATGAAGACTCTTCTGGAAAAACCATCAAGGTAACAGTAACACTACGTAACTCTGACAAGCAATTGTTCACTGGTGAATTCTTCGCATCAAAGTTTGACACTAACGTTAATGACATAACGGACACGCCGCACGTAATAGAAATGATAGTAGAGCATTCAGAATACGGAACTATCAGCTCATCCGTGTACAATCCTCAAGGAAATAAAGAAAACACAATCTATGGCGTCTTTAGCAAGTAGATTGTACCAGCTTTACTAGTTCTGGCAACGCAACAGCTGATTTTTCCCGTACTGACAAATCCATTTCCGATGACATGACTGTTTTTTCCGGATTCACTTCGATTAGTACGGCTCCGTTTTGTTTTGCGTATAATGGTAAGGTGTTTGCAGGCGATACAACCAGTGACGTGCCTACAATAATCATCACATCGCAGGTTTGCGCATGAGATATGGCCTCGCCCCAGACGTTCTGAGGCAGGCCTTCGCCAAACCACACTACATCTGGGCGTAAAATCTCTCCGCACTTGCATTTTGGCGGGAGATCTTCAAATGGTGTTGTGATGTTGTCCTTAAAATCACAAACCGTGCATTTTATGCGTATGATACTTCCATGCAATTCCAAGACATGCCTGCTACCAGATCTTTGGTGCAAGCCGTCAATGTTTTGCGTTAGTATAATGACTTGTTTGTATTTTGCAAGCTCTGATATTGCAAAATGTCCTGGATTTGGCTCTGCGGCCAAAATGTTTGTCCTTCTCTCCTCATACCATTCCCAGACTAGCTTTGGGTCTTCGTAAAATGCATCAATGGTAGCTAGCTGCATTGGATCGTATTTTCTCCACAAACCATCCTTTCCCCGAAATGTCGGAATTCCACTTTCTTGGGAGATACCAGCTCCAGTAACAAAGACAATTTTTTTTGCATCCTTGATTTGTCTGGATAAAGAATCAAACATTTTATTTTATTTCTATTTCAAGTAGGTCTTTAGCTGCAATGACGGAATCATGTATTGTTCTAGCTTCTTTTGCAAGCTCGTCTTCATCTTTGTGTCTTGCAGAAAAATGAGTCAAAATTAGATTTGCAACGTTTGCGTTCTTAGCTAGAGTAGCAGCTTCTTTTGCAGTAGAATGATTCGTATCTATTGCTTTATCCCTGAGGGTATCAGAAAATGTGCAATCAAATGACAGATAATCGCAATTTTTGAAAAACTCTTCCAATAATTTTGTTGGACGTGTATCACCAGAGATTCCAATTTTCTTGCCAGGCCTTTTCTCACCTACTACTTGAGATGGGGAAAATATATTATCACCAATCTTGACTTCCTTGCCTGTTTGCAGATCATGCCAAAGTGGACCTTCTGGAATTCCGAGCCTGATTGCAGTCTCTCTGTCGAATTTACCAGGCTTATCCTTTTCCTCAAATCTATATGAAAATGCCAAAACAGAATGCTCTGCCTTTTGCGCATAAACCAAATACGATTTTTCCTCGCATACCAAACCAGGATTCACCGCTGTGATAATAACAGGAAATGACAAACCAAACTGCAAAATTCTAATATTTTCTCCAATGAACTGCTCAATTCCGTCTGGGCCGTAGATTTCAATTGATTCTGTTCTGTGTTGTAGCGTCATTGTTTGGAGCAATCCCAAAATTCCTATGCAGTGGTCTCCGTGCATGTGAGTGACAAAAATCTTCATTTTCTTGTTCCAACCAAGGCCTGATTTAAGATACGAAACCTGAGCTCCCTCTCCTGCATCAAACATTAACACCTCTCCTTCTCTTTCCAGACAAATACATGACAAAGCTCGGTCTTCTGTTGGCTGCGCCGCCGATGTCCCCAAAAATACTAGTTTCATTTTACCAAAATCATCCTTGTCAGGCTTTTGTGGCGATATATCTCATATTTTTTTGTCAGGTTTAGCTTGATATCGTCTTCTAGGCCTTTTTTGCACATTATTGCAAATTTTGCCTTTCTTGGTATTTTAGAGATGAACTTTTTCATTATTTTCTTTGGTGGCTCCGATACCTTGGATGCTGTTCCATATGGTAAATCGGTAACAATTCCATCGAACTTGATCTGGTCCATGTACTCGTAGGTTTGATTGTATATTTCTGCTGAAAACTTGTTTGCCTTTAGATTGTCCTTGGATATTTTACACATTTTTTCATCAAAGTCTATTCCAATTGCATTGATTCCCATGGATTGTGCTTCTAGTAACGTACTGCCAGTACCACAAAATGGATCGCAAACTATCTCATCGTCATTGATTCTTGCCAGATTAATCATGGCGCGAGTCAGCTTCCAGTCCAGTTCGTGATGGAACTTTGTGATCTTTTCTGGCCTTTTTACAGGCTCAAATTTGGTTGAAAAGCCAAAGAAGTTCTCCTCATCCGTAAAAATCATGTATATGATAACATCTGGTTCGTCCAGCGATACCTTGGCGTTGCAAAAAGTAGAGACCATGCTTCCCAAAGATCTTTCTATATCCGGAATGTTTACCTCTTTTTCGGACAGATTGATCGCCTTACACATGAAGGTTTTTGCTCCAAACAAAAGCGAATAATTGTTCTCATCAAAGAAAACATTTGACATTTTTCTTAGTAATTGTCCTGCAGTCTTTACAAATGTGGCACGCCTTGCTATTTTTTCCCAAGGGGTCACGCTTTGTATCAATACGAGATTGGATATTGTCTTTATTTTTGCAAATCTGTCGTACATTTTAACCAAGGTTACAACCTCGTCTACTGCTAATTCTGGATATTCTTTTGAAACTAGGAAAAAGCTCTCTGGCATTTAGATTGCCTTTGCAATTACTTCTGATACATCAACTACAGATGCACTGCCAGGTATTGTATTTGCAGATATTATCGCAGAAACGCCGGACTTTTTGATTTTCTTTTCTGCATTGTCAATTAGTAGCGCATGCGTACATGCAACAAAGACCTTGCCACATTTTTGCTTTTTGAGAAATTCTGTTGCCTTTACAATACTTCCGCCGGTGCTGATCATGTCATCTACAAGCACTAGATCTCTGTCTTTGACTCCATCTAAATTAGCAGTCATGATCTGGACTTTGCCGGTTTTTCTGTCTCTTTGTTTTTGCAATGCAATATAATCAGTGCCATAGAATTTTGCAAATTCTGCAGCTCGTTCTTTTCCTCCAAGGTCTGGTGACACTACAAGTGGGTTTTTGAGTCTGAGTTTTTTGAAATAATTTGCTAATTCTGGTACCGCAGAGACATTTTTGATTGGAATCTTGAAAAGCTTGAGGCCAAGCATACTGTGCATGTCAACTACTATTACCTTGGATGCGCCAGCAGCAGAAAGCAGTTTTGCAATTACAGATAGTGTTACTATTTCGCCAGGCAGAAATTCTCGGTCTTGTCGTGCGTAGCCCATATATGGTATCACGCAAATCACTTGACTTGAGAATTGCCTTGCCTTTGATACCAGAGATATTGTCTGAATAAAATTGGAATCAACTGGCGGGTATGTGGAATTTACAACAATAATTTTGCCCTTTGGTTTTGCAGAGATAGTAACCTTGCTTTCACCGTCTGGAAAAACTCTCAGCTCGGATGAAACAAAGGATGCCTTTAGCCTTTTTGCTAGTTTTCTTGCCAGATCTTCAGATGCCTTTCCACCAATAACAGTAACTGACAACAAATCAACAATCTAAGGGGGGCTCTTAAGTTTTAGGAAGAGATTCTATTTTTTTGCAGGAGCTGGCTTTGCTTCTTCTTTCTTTTCCGCCTTTTTGTTATTGTAGGTCTCTACAAAATTGATCTTTTCAAGTGTCGGCACGAACTTGAAAATGTCCATCTGGACAAAGTGTTTGATAACTCGAAGTGTTTCTGCACCAAAGAGTTCCTCTGGTATTGTGACATCAAGTGAGTTACCTGTTAATTTTGATGATATTTTTGAATCCTCGACTGGCATGTGTCTTTTTAGAACACCGTTAATTTTGTCCTCGTTTGTTTCTAATGCTTTTAGTACATTAACATCGTAGACTATTGTTTTTCCTGCCAGTCTGTGGTTGAAATCAACTTGTACACGACCAGAGCCGACAAATCTCACAACTCCTTCTTTTTGATCAACTTCGATAGTATCGCCGACGCCCACCTTGTCTGCGTCTTCACCCAGCTTTCTTAGTGGAATCATTCTCACCTTTCCAGAGTCGCGCTCGCCAAAGCCCTTGTCTGGTGTTACATCAACTGTTAGCTTGTCGCCCGCCTTTGCATTTGCAAGCGCATCATCTAGTCCTTTTAGAACCCAGGATTCGCCGACTGAGACCAGTTTTGGCTGGTACTTGATGTTTTCCTGGAATAAATTGTGCTTTTTGGCATCCTCGATAATTGTAGTCTCTACTACTTCATTAGAGTCCTTTACCTTTGCAGTATAATCGATTAGGATTAGTGAGCCTTTTGTGAATGCCATGCGATCAGTCCTCGAATTTCCTAATATTAAGATTAGAGTTGCTTTAGCTTCTCTTCTGCAACTTTGAGGGCTTCCATCTGCTTGGTCTTGTAGCCCATCATCTCAAGTGTGGAGCCGATTGCAGAAATTGATCTCATGACGTGGTATTCTTGAACCTCGCCCATGCAGCCAACTCTGAATACTTTGCCTTTGAGATTTCCAAATCCGCCTGCGACTAGAACCCGGAATTTTTCAGCAAGTGTGTTTCTGAAGGTCTTGTCTTCCAATCCTTCCAGATAGTTCAGTGCAACTACTACGGTTGATCTTGCATCTTCTTTTGCAAATGGAGTCAGACCCAGCTCAGACAAACCAGAGTACAATGCTTGTGAGCAGACTCGATGTCTTTTGATTCTGTTGTCGAGACCTTCTTCTAGAATCACATTCATTGCTTCTCTGTATGCATATAGCAATGGCAGAGCAGGTGTGAATGGAGTGTGCTTTGCTTCTTCGTAGTACTTGAAGTATCTTGATAAATTAAAGTACATTGAGTTTGGCGGATTTGCGTTCATGTATTTTTTTGCGCGCTCGTTTACGACAATTGGTGAGATTCCTGGTGGTGCCGCAAATGCTTTTTGAGCTCCAGTCATTGCAACGTCGATTCCCCACTTGTCCATTTCTAGGTCTTCGCCGCCGACAATAGAGACACCATCTACTACATAGAATGCATCATTTCTTGCGGTTAGGTTCTTGATTTTATCCAAATATTTGATCATAGTACCTGTTGAGGTCTCGTTCCATACGCAATAGAACGCCTTGACGTCCTTGTTGTTGTCAAATGCTTCTTTTACTTGATCAAATGTTGCGTTTGTTCCTGGGGTGCTTTCCAGTCTGACTACGTTTGCACCTGCCCACTCGAGCATTTGCGCCAGTCTTCCGGAGAATTCTCCGTTTGTTGGGATTATTACTTTGTCGCCTTTTTTAATTAGATTAACAACGCTTGCCTCAACAGCTCCTGTTCCGGATGCTGATAGCAAGACTGCCTCACCACTGCTTTTGAAAACTTTTTGAGTTTTCTCAACTGCGTCTTGGTATAATTCTACAAAATCGTCACTTCTGTGGTTGATCATTGGTGTGATCATTGCACGCATTACTCTCTCTGGTACGTTTGTTGGACCAGGTAACATTACTAGATATTCCATAAGTATTCTGAACTGTTTTGCGGGCTTTATTTAAAACTAAAGCTTGGCCAGGCGATCTTGTGCATTAATTTTTGTCAAGACCTTTGCGGTTCCTTCTGGGACAAGCTCGGACCAGCTTTGTCCGGTTGCAATTTTTTGCCTAATGTCTGTTCCTGAGAGTATTTCTCTTTGCTTTAGCGGAACTGATATGACTTTGATTCCGCGTTTGTTGTACAAATCATGCGTAAAATCGTCATTTGAAAATACAATATCATATTTTGGAATTATGCTATCTACATGATAGGTCCACTTTGCATGATCATTTACATCTGGCACAAAATAGATCGTACATCTTTGCAGATCCGATTTATCCACGGATAATTCTATCATTTCTTTTCTTTCTTCTGGAGTGAATGGATTTCTTTTTTCATTAAATCGATTTGAGCTGCCGATTCCAATGTATAATTTTTCAACTTGAGTCAGTGCGAATTTTACTGCGGCCAAATGTCCTAGATGAAAAGGTTGAAACCTACCAATGAGAAGACCGTCCATGGTTTTTTTTCTCGCATTTGATTTAAAAACTAAACAATGACAATACCACCAAATGACTCTAATCAAAATTGACGGCTCATATGGAGAGGGTGGTGGACAGATACTTCGGTCCGCACTAACATTATCAGCTATAACGCAAAAACCAATCCAAATTGAAAATATTCGTCATAACCGCAAGGTCCCAGGCCTAAGACCATCGCATTTATCCACAATCAAACTTTTGGGCAAAATCTGTAATGCAAAAATTGATGGCCTGACTGTCGGATCTACAAGTATTGCATTTACTCCGGGACAAATCCAAGACACAAAAATATGTGAAAACGTCGGCACTGCAGGAAGCATTTCTCTGATTTTACAGGCAATAATACCAATTGCTTTAGCAGGAAAAAAGTTGGAGCTATCCATTACGGGAGGAACGGATGTGCCGTGGAGTCCTACTGCAAACTACACCAAATTTGTTTTGTCAGAGGCATGTTCCAGACTAGGAATAAAATTTGAGATGAACATCAAAAAGCGCGGCTATTATCCAAAGGGAGGCGGCCAAATTGACATCACAATTCATCCATGCCATACCATCACACCGATTAATCTCACAAAGCGAAGCTCCAAAGATGCAAGGATTCTCTGTTCTTTCTCTGGTATGGACAAAAACCAAATAACAAATTCTGTAGACTCTGCAAAAGAGATGCTACAGCAAAAAGGATTTTTCACACAATCAGAAATTACACAGGAAAATGCGCTAAACCCCGGAGCATCATTTACTGTGTACAGTTATGATGAAAACTCCGTAAACGGCGCAGACGAGCTGTTTGATTCAAAGACAGACTTTGGAAAAGCTACAATTACATCATTTGTGAATAGTGATCTTGGTGTAGATACAAATCTCTCTGACATGCTTGTCACTCCGCTAGCATTGTGCAAACAAATGTCTATTTTCACAGTCAAAGAAATAACACCGCATTTGGAGACAAATCTGCACATCACATCAGAGATCACAGGATGCAAGTCAGGCGTGAGTAAGATTAACGGCGGTTACGAAGTACGAATTGTAGGCTCAGAGGCCGGCATCTAGTATTGCGGCAAAGAGTAATATCAATACCGACAATACGACTGTGATTTCGCCAACTATGATTATCTTTTTGCGAAGCTTTTTGATTTGTTTTTCATCGAATTCTTTTTTCATTATCTTTTCTTCAATGTCTTTGCGAATAATTCTCACATGTACGGCAAATGAAGCCAATAGAGCCACAACCAAAAACATCTTGATAATCAACATGTTTCCATAGCTGGACGACATCAAGTATCCTGGATTGCCCAAAAATTCTTTTGAATTCCAAATTCCAGTCGCAATCAAAATCAGCAAAGCAGGAACTGCTATCTTGTTGAATCTCCTGCCGACTTTGATCATTATCTGCAGTCTTTCTTCCATCGTTGGTACCATTGTTTTGAGAATCGGAGCAAAAACAATCGCGATGAATAACGATCCGCCGACCCAGATTGCCGAGCAAATGAGATGAATCCAAGTTATGATAGCTTGCTCTAGTGCCAACGTTTTGTAGAACGGTACTTCAAATATTATCTAATTGACACCAACATTTTTTAGTTGTAAGAATTTGTGTACGATTACTTGGACTTTCAACGAAAAGCAGTTCTCTATGTAGCGCTTGGCGGACTCTTTGCATTGCTTGGCGGTATTGTTTGGTATTCCAGCCTTGACAACCCAAAGCTTGGCCAAGTCGAAATCGACATGGGAACAGTAAAGCTGACAGGCCAAAACGACATTGAAGGAAAGGCAAAACTTGACGTCGGATTTGTGATATCAAACCCAAGCGACAAGACATTTACCGTATCCAGAATTGATTACGAATTATTTGCTAATGGCGTTTCAATAGGCAAGGGACAATATTCCACAGAGGATATTGCGATGCCTGGCCGTGCAGCATTTTATTCGGGAGCATCAATTGAGCTTCCAAGCCAATTTACACTAACAAAGACTCCAGAAAACGCTGATCAATACACAGCAATCACAACACAAGGACCGGTTGTTTATTCAGCAAAAGGCCTCATCGTAGTAGAATCTGCATGGAGTCTTGTGGAAAAAGAATTCAACATTTCTCAATAATTTTGTAAAAAATGGGCCGAGAGAGATTCGAACTCTCGATCACCGCCGTGTCGAGGCGGTATCCTAACCAACTAGACTACCGGCCCAATAAAGAACAAACCAAGAGCTCTACATTATTAACCTTTAACAGACACAACAGAAATTGTGAGCGAGTTCTCTACCCAAGAAAAATCCGGACTCTACAAAGCAATCTACACAAGACGCGATGTCAGATCTCACTTTAACTCTAAACCAATTCCAGATGATACTCTAGCTAGAATTCTTAATGCGGCTCATCATGCACCATCTGTTGGATTTTCCCAGCCATGGAACTTTGTATTAATCCGAGATAGTATAACAAAACAAAAGGTCAAAGAATCATTTGAGGCAGAAAAGGACCGCTCTGCAAATGACGTTGACGATCAAAAAAGGGAAAAATATCTTTCGTTAAAGCTCGAAGGAATTTTGGAATCCGACGTAAACATCTGTATTACATATGACCCAACCAGATTCGGACCGTTTGTTATAGGTCGCTCCAGTATTCCAGAAACAGGAATCTATAGTGTTTGTTGCGCAGTACAAAATCTCTGGCTTGCAGCTAGATCAGAAGAAATTGGCGTCGGTTGGGTTAGCATTTTATCAAATGACACGCTAAAAAATGCACTAGGATTACCAGATCATATCATTCCAGTTGCGTATTTGTGTTTAGGACATGTGCAAGAATTTGCAGAAAAGCCAGATTTAGAAACTGCAAAGTGGCTTCCAAGGCTTGAACTAAAGGATGTCGTGTATTTTGAAAAATGGGGCCAAACATCAAACGATCTCTGGAACAAAATCAACGATTTGATTAGAACAAATCTCGATTATGTTTTTATCAAGTGAAAAGATCGATTTTGTGCTGGGCTTGTAGCGCAGAGCCATTTTTGGCGCGTAACATGGATAGCGCAGTAGCCTCCTAAGTTACAGGTCGAGGGATCGAAGCCCTCCAAGCCCGCTTCTAACTTAAATAAACAAAAACCCAACAAAAACCATGAAAGTTGTAGTGATCTCCGGCAGCCCAAGAAAGCAGGCAGTCACGCAAACAATGATGAAGTTCGTCTATGATTATACAAAGTCAAAAAATCCAGAAACAAAATTCATCAACTTGTCTGACGATATTGTAGAGTGCTACAAGGGCTATGATGTGACATATTCTGCCACGACAACACAGGCAGCCAAAGACATTATGGATGCAGACGTTTGGCTCATTGGCACGCCAATATACAACTCGTTTTTCAGTGCCGCACTCAAAAATCTATTCGAATTTGTAAACTACAAGCAGACTGCAGGAAAGACTGCAGGCATGGCTATTCTGGCGTCAGGACAAATCGGCTTTACAGATGTGCAAACCTTGCTGACTCAGCTAATGTCATATTTTAGAGTCATAACAAATCCTAAAGCAGTATTCATGACAGCAGACCAGATCAAGGATGGAGTCATAGACCAAAACGGCCAGACAAGACTAAAAGAAATGGTTGATGAAACTCTACTTTTGGGCTCTAGACAGCATTAGCATTGACTGGCAGATACACTACTTTGAAGATTTTAACAGTATAGTCGCCATCAAAGACCTTGGTTTCTTTTCCATTAGTGACATCTCTAACTCTAAACTTGTATTCATAAGAGCCGTCCTTTTTCACATCAGTCTGTGCAAAGTGAACTGGATCGCCGTTTTTGAAAATCTGAATAATCACAGGATTTCCCTCAACTGGATTTGCTACTTTGCCTTCAACAAAACCCCAAGGAAGCTTGTTGTTTTTTGGAGCAGAAAACGGAACTATTGTCTTTTCAATTCCTATTGAAGAATTGATTGGTGTGATTGTGGTTTCTGCAAATGCCGAACCAGCCGTAGCTAGAACAAGTGCAAATGCAAGCGCAGCGACTATAGCTTTAACAAACATTGCTCAATTTTTACCAAAGTCAAATATTAAGATGACGTAGCTATCATACATGGAAGGAGTTCTCAACGACGGTTGCATCTGCAAATGCCATTTTGGAGGAGCTGTTAGCTGTCCTGGATGTAAGAAAAACCACAGAGGCATGAAAACCTGCTCGCACTGTAAATGATTATTTCCGCTTTGCAGCAGCTGCTTTGAGATTTGCAAGTTCTGCCTTGAGCGATTCGATCTGCATTAATGTCTCTAAATTGGCAATCTCTTGTTTCATTCTAGCAATTTCATTGTCTTTTAGCTTTACCTCGCCTTTGAGCTCTTCCAGCTCTGCAGTAAATGCAGTTCGGAATCTGTCCAGCTCTTCCACTGATACATTGCTTAGTTTAGCCGAGCTTTTTTTTTCCTCATGACTGTGATCATGTGAATGACTGTGGTCATGTGGATGAGAATGCTCAGAGTGGCCGCCGTGCTTTTTAGTCCAGTCTGCGCTTTTTTGCGCCAGCCAGCAGATCACTACCAAAAACCAAGTCACTATTGTAGCGACTAGGAGCAGTTGGTGTAGTGGTGGGGGCATGTAAAAGTACATTCCGGACAAAAACACCGCAAAACAGCCGGTAACTACTGTTGCCAGATGATTTCGCAGATAACCCATGTCTAAGCGAGCAAAAAGTCGAATATAACGTTAATGCTGAATCTCATAAGAATAAAAGAAAAGATAAACGAAATTTATTCGTCTTTTTCTGATACAGTAATCTCTTGTGGAACTTCAGATTGTAGAATCTTGATTTTTGACAGCAGTTCATTTCTGAGATCGCGTGCAACCCTTCGTACAGTTGGTCTTGGAACGCCCAGTTCTTCGACAACTTTGCTGTAAATGTCTTGCTTGTCTGTCAGTCCCTTTTCAAGGTAAGTGTTGATTGCTTGTTTGATAACGGTGCTTTGATTCGTGCGATTCACGATCTGTAATTTTTCTCGATCTATATAAGACTATAACTTTTCCAGAAAAAAAATTCTAAGTTTGTGTGAGCTGCAAAAAATTATTATAATATGCAAAGTCCAACCGATCCCGACAAAATCCTAAAACCATTTTGGCATCACAAAATGCAAAAATAAAAAATTTGTAATTTTTACAAAACACTTTCAAAATAATTCAATAGCAAGACTCTTATGCTCAAAGACGGGATCGTGGTATAATTGACCAATGCAACTATTGAAACCAAGTTTGGAAAAATTGTATTTAAATTATTACCAGAACTTGCACCAGAACACGTACGAAACTTTGTAAAACTTGCCCAGTCTGGCTTTTACGATAACACACAGTTCCACAGAGTCATTCCCGGATTCATGATTCAGGGAGGAGACCCAAACACAAAGACTCCAAACAAGTCCACATGGGGCATGGGTGGTCCAGGCTATACAATCAAGGCGGAATTCAACAACAGATCCCATCTTCGAGGCATTGTGTCGGCGGCAAGAGCAATGGATCCCAACAGCGCAGGCTCACAGTTCTTTATTGTTACTTCGGATAGCACCTTTTTGGACAGACAATACACCGTTTTTGGTGAAGTCCTAGAGGGAATGAACGTGGCAGACCAGATAGTAAGTCAGCAAAGGGACAGAAACGATTGCCCTCTACAAGAAGTAAGAATGACCAAGGTTTCCATCTCTGAATAAAATGAAAATTATCATTGCAGTGTTGCTAGTGGCGTCTCTTTTTTCGTCTGCTGCGTATGCCCAAATCACCTTTGGAGATCCTGCAGAGCAAGAAGTGTCAGTCAAAATATCGGATAATGGAGATGTCCACGTAACTCATCACGTAAAAGATAGCAAAAAAACACAACAAGTCGAGTTTTTATCGCCAGATTATACCAATTTCACCATAATAGATGAAGACAACGAAGAGCCGCAATACGCAGAGGCAAGCGGCCAAAATCCTGGAATCGTATTATTTCCTACCAAAAACAATGTTACCATAGAATATGACATTCCAAACGCAGTAAAGCAAAGAAGCGGCATGTGGACTTGGGATTATAGATATTTGGCAAACACCGAGTTTTATCTTCCAAGTTCCGTGAAATTGCCTTATGTAAATGGAAATCTGATCCAACTTGGAAATCAAAAAGGCATACAATGTCATGGATGCCAAGTATTTCTGGAATACGAGCTGGAACCAACTATCATAACTAAACAAGTAGAATGGGAAGGAAAATCATTTGACGTCAAAATAATCACATTGGCAGACATTCCAAAGCTAGACTTGGACCAACCGGCAAAATCGCTAAGCTTTGAAGTTACAGAACCTGGCAAACACATTACACTTGTAATTCCAAGGGAGCTGCTCTGGAGCCCATACGATGTAGCGTTAAATGACAAGCTTATCCTAAAACAAGAAAGACTTGACGTTGACGGCAAAGTTTGGCTACACATAATACCAAAGGAAAAAGGAACACTCAAAATCACCGGAGTTTCTGTTGTGCCGGAATTCCCGTTTGCAACTATATTGGTGCTAAGCACTGCAATGGCGGCTATTGTGTATACTACGAGATTTAGTCGCCGCTAGAGCCACAAGAACAAAAACCATATTCATCAATTCGAACATTGCAGACTGGGCATTTTTCCCCATAGTCTACCTCCCAAGGCTCTTTGCCAAATAATTTGAAATGGTCATCTATCTCTAGTGGGATCTCTCGCTTTTTCTCCAACGTTTTGGCTTGGGCATTTTGGTATAATAATATGAGTAATTATCAAGTCAGAATTATTAACGCAAGTTATCGTACAAAAACATGAAGTGCGACTGCGGATGTCATTGTATCAAATGCAAAAGTCCTGATCTAGAATCATTTCAGGTTGGAAAGACAGAAGCAGACGGATATTTTGACATGCATCATACTTGTCGCCAATGCAACACGCACTTTGATCACCTAGATGGAACGATCTATCAAAAATGTGATATCTGCAAATATTCTAGTTGATTAGTGGAGTTTGTTTGCAGTAGAAGGTCTTTTTCTCCTCAGAGGTTTTCATTAGTTCTCTATTGAATGCCATCTTTGAGAGAGTTTTAGATACAGCCAAAGGACTTGCAATCCATCCGTGTTGGAGTAACTGTTCTACTGTTTCCGATACGGTTCTTGGCTTTGCAAAGAATCCATTCATTTCCAGCTCTTCAATTCTGCTTGGAAGCTCTTCTGGTGTTATACCAGTTGGTGCGGTAAATTCCGGCTCGTGCACTTCGGCATTGCGAAGCATTTGCAGATAATCCATATTTTTCTCATATGTTTCTGTTATGCCTGATACTTTGAATTCCGGCTCTACTTTGTCAGAGCTCTCCTGTAATCTGGCAGTAAGATCTGCTATTACCTGCGGTAAAGTGTCATTATCTACGTAAAAGTCGCGCGAGTCTATCTCTATCTCATTGTCTCCTAGCTTGAGTCTTACCTTTGCCATACATCAATGAGTATAGTTTTTGATTTATCTTGAGAGCTTAAAGGAGCTTAGAGGCATGGCCAAAACTTTTACACACCAAATGACGAAGTTTTTGCCTCCTTTACACAAAAATCATACATTGCAATACTAAACATGGCAAAAAAGGCAGCAGCTGCTGTTATTGTAATTATTCTAGCCATAGCAATCTTCGCATATACCCAATATGCATCGGCCTTACAAATCACTGCTAAAATTGTACAAAGTAAGATTCTAGACAAATCAGAAAAAGGCACGACTCGCAGCCTCGAACTAGAATTTCACAACCCGTCCCTGTTAATCCTAACAGCTGGACAGACAGAATTCACAATATATGCAAATGACAAGACAATTGGCTCTGGCACACTGGATCCGTTTACTTTGCCAGCACTAGGCAACACCAAAACAAGCGGAACATGGCTCAAGGACCAGCCAGCAGAGATAAACTCGCAGATAAAGATCTCTGGCACCACAAAATATCAACTACTCTTTGCATCAATTGATGTGCCGTTTACGTATTATCCAACACACGAGCAGACCAGCGAATTTATACAAGATTCCTAATCGCAAGTCATGCTTACTGTTTTTGGCTCTACAGCACTGGACACAATCCGCACTCCAAACAAAATACTCAAAGATGTTCTAGGAGGGGCAGCAACATTTGCGGCAATCTCTGCGAGTTTTTTTGTTGATACTGGTTTGATAGCTGTGGTGGGAACGGATTTTCCAAAAAAATATCACAATATTTTAAAAAAATATCTAGATCTGGAAGGATTGGCAATAGAAAATGGCAAGACATTTCGTTATGACGGCAGCTACGATTCCACTTTATCCACAAGAACAACAAACAAGACAGAGCTCAATGTTTTAGGAACATTTCAGCCAACAGTGCCTGAAAAATACAAAAAATCCAAGTTCGTGTATCTAGCAAACAACGACCCTGACCAAAATACCAAGATAATCAAGGAATTTGACAATGTAAAATTCTCGATGTGCGATACAATAGAATTCTGGATTAACACAAAAAGAAATTCCGTAATCAAAATGATCGGTGCAGTGGATGCCGTAGTGATCAATGACGAAGAGGCCAAACTCCTAACCAAAGAGCACAATCTGATAAAGTGTGCCAAAAAAATAATGAGTTGGGGCGCAAAATACGTCATAATTAAAAAGGGCGAACATGGCGCGCTGTTGTTCTTTGAAGATATCGTGTTTCCATCTGTTGCTTTCTCTTTGGAAGACATTGTGGATCCAACCGGCGCAGGCGATTCCTTTGCAGGCGCAATGATTGGATATTTGGCGTCTAAAAACAGCACCAGTCTATCGGATATCAAAAAGGCAGTAATCCACGGAAATGTCATGGGTTCATTTGCTGTGGAAAAGTACGGCCTTGATGGACTGACAACAATTACCAAGGCAAAGATCCAGGCCAGAATCAAAAAATATCAATCAATGATAGACTTCTGAAAGGTTATCTACAAGATCCAAAAAATAATTTCATGGACAGATTGGATGAAATCTTTGCAATGCAAAAAGGACTGGCAGAAATGATGAATCTTGACAGATACCCAAAAGATCCAGAAGGACGCGTATCTGCATTGTCCACTGCAATAATGCACGAGGCAGTGGAATTACAGCGAACAACAAACTGGAAGTGGTGGAAAAAGCCCACACAATTCAATGAATCAGATGCAAGAGAGGAGCTAATTGACATTTGGCATTTTGTAGTACAGGCATCACTAGAGCTGAACCTGACACCTGATGATATAGTACAAGAATATAGAAAGAAAAACGAGATAAATCGAAACAGGCAAAAAAACGGCTACTGAATTATTGGAATAATGTTCTGCAGTCTAGTTTCTCCAATTTTGTCTATTAGCTGAATTTTTTGAAAATTTGTAATCTCATCTTTTGATACTGTTAGTATTGGATCTGGGCTGATGGAATTTATTATTCTGTTGCTATCATCCGTGCCGAATTTATGAAGGCAAAACAGTGCATGGCCTGTTTTATGACCAGACACTTCTTTGCCGCATACTAAAATTGTGTGCAAGCTCGGATTCTGGTTTACAAATCGCACCAGCTCGTCAATTCCCCTGTTTTCAGAAAATAATCGTGCGGCAATTGCAATTTTCTGCATTACATTCGAATGAGAAATCTCTTTTAGCAGATCAATGCTGGATAATGTGCAAATAGCAATTCCAGAACCTGCGCCGACAAATCTTTCTTCAGGAATTGGAAAGATTTTCTTGCATATTTCTCCTGCAATCTCTCCAAAATTCATAGATTCTTGATTATCTTTGCAGTCGTTTCTAGGTTTTTCCTAGTTACCTTTGGTTGCACTGGAAGTGAAAGAACGCTTTTTGCTGCCCATTCTGTGTTTGGCAGCTTTATCTTTTGACTGTAAAATGGAGTCTGGTGTACTGGTGTGCCATAGTATACAGTAGCGCCGATATCGTTTTCGTTTAGTTTCTTTGATATTTTGTCGCGATTTTTGCTAGCTATGGTATAAAGATACCAGTTTACCTTTTCATGCTTTCTTGGTATTGGCAATGTAACATCTGCACCTTGAAGCAATCCGGTTAGTATCTTGGCGTTTTGCGCTCGTTTTTGCAAAAATCCTGACAGTTTTTTCATCTGTACTTTTGCAATTGCGGCATTTATCTCTGGCAGTCTCAAATTCAATCCTAGAATTCTGGTGTCGTATCCATGAACCATTCCATGGTTTCTAATCATTAGTAATTTTTCGTAAAGCTTTTCATCAGATGTTGTGATTACTCCACCTTCGCCTGAAGTCATGACTTTAGCCGCATACAGACTAAAACAACCCATCTGAGAAAAATTGCCGGTTTGCTTGCCCTTGTATGTAGAACCCATTGATTGCGCAGCATCCTCTATCACTGGAATGTTTTTCTTATTTGCAATCTCTGAAATCTCGTCAATATATGCAACATTCCCGTACAGGTGTACTGGCATGATTGCCTTGGTTTTTTTAGTGATTTTTCTTGCTAGGTCTTCGGGATCCATGGTGTAGTTGTTCTTTTTGATATCAACAAAGACAGGCTTTGCGCCAACAGATACCACAGAATTTGCAGTAGCTACAAAGGTAAATGACGGAATCAAGACCTCGTCGCCGGCTTTGATATCAAGAGCATAAAGCGCTGCCTGTAATGCAGCAGTTCCAGAGTTTACTGCAATGGCATATTTTGATTTAACCAAAGAACAGACCAGTTTTTCAAATTCTTGGACGTTTCTGCCACCGTCCTTTGCTGCCGTGGTTAGTGCACCTGCTTTCAAAATAGCAGCAACTTCGGCAATCTCTTCTTTTCCAACCAATGGAACGTTGACTGGAACCTTCATGATTTTGTGATTTTCGCGAATAGTAATAAACCTCGTTGCACAATTAGACAATTCTTATATCCAAATCACAATTTTTGGCATCATGGCAAAACATCTTCAGCAGACAGATAAAGCGTACAAGGTCTACCTGTACATTTTCTATGTTTGCGCGTTTGCAATGCTAGCTATAATGGTGTACGGAACGTGGGCAATGTATGTTGACTGGCAAGAGGACGGATACTATGTCATGGGAGAGGTCCTAGTCAACACAGAATTTCCGTTTGCACATTTTGCCAAATTAACTACGTGGCTTTTCTTTGCTTGTATAATTGGCTGGTACTGCGTTTCAAGAATTGGATGGAAAAAGGCAGTTGGCTTGCATTCGTGGAGAATGTCATTACTCCAACTGATGCTTTTGGGCTTTGCAATCATAAACTTGTATGAAGTATTGTACAATTTTGTAATGCTAAATGCGCAGGTAACTGCCGGAATTATAGATGGTAAAATGCCAGACATTGACAGATTAACAATCGCATATCCGGATCACACCAGACCGTGGAATCTGATATTTGCTACAAAGATTTTCCTAGTTGGATTTTTGATTTCAGCTCATGCGTTCTATCTTAGTACCAGGCCAAGAAAATCGCAAGAAGAGCTCGAAACGTAACTTTATAGTATTATAAAAGAGAAACCCAGTATCATTGGATGTAACAAGTAAAGTAGATCTGATTATGCGTCCTCCAACAGAAGAGGCAGTAACGCAGGAAGAGCTGACAAATCTATTTCAGACAAACTCCAAGCCAAGGCATTACATCGGATTAGAGATTTCTGGATTTTTGCATCTTGGAAGTTTGATTAGTACAGGATTCAAGATTAATGATTTTATCAAGGCAGGAGTCGACTGCAACGTTTTCTTGGCAGACTGGCACACACTAATCAACGACAAGTTAGGAGGAAACTGGGAGACAATATCCAAGGTTTCCCAATATTACGAAAAAGCATTCAAGACTGTCTGCCCAGGCGTCAATATTATCCGCGGAAGTGAGCTGTACGATTCCCACAAAGAATACTGGAAAAATTTTGTCTTATTCACAAAACACATGACTCTAGCTAGAACAATGCGCACAATGACTATCATGGGCAGATCCGAAAGCGAGGACAAAATTGACTTGTCCAAATTATTGTATCCTCCAATGCAGGCAGTCGATATCCATACTATTGATGTTGATATTGCGCATGCGGGAATGGACCAAAGAAAAATCCACATGCTGGTCAGAGAAATATTCCCAAAAATGAAGTGGAAGGTTCCAGTTGCTGTTCACCATGGATTGTTACCTGGACTAACAGAGCCAGTAGCTACTGATGATGAGGCTGGAACCAAAATGTCAAAATCCAAACCAGCGTCTGGCGTTTTCATCCATGATTCCGATGACGAGATAAAATCAAAGATAAAGAAAGCCTGGTGCGAGCAAGGCAACATAAAGACTGCATTACTATCAATAGCAAAGCATGTCTTATTCCATGAACTCTCCGAGCTCACAGTAGAAAGACCCGAAAAATTCGGCGGAAACGTAACCTATACCAATTACTCCCAGTTAGAATCTGCCTTTGCAGAAAGCAAGCTTCATCCAATGGATCTGAAAAATCTAGTTGCAGAAAATTTGGTCAAAATTGTAGGACCGATTCGTGATAAATTGCAAATGGACGAAGACACTAAAAACGCGATTAAAAATTCCGTCTAGGTCTGTAGATTATATTTTGAGGTGTATCCTCTAGGATTAATCATCAGATCTTTGAAATTGTACGTCGATGAATTGCCTATGATAACAGTACTAATCATGCCAAGCTGGTCTGCATGGCTTTCCATGTTTTCTAGATCTGTAACCACTATCACTTGGGATTCTCTGTACGCACCTTTGATAATGGCAACAGGCGTGGTAGGCTTTCTGTATTTGAGCAATAACTTTCTAGTATCCTGTAATTGATGAATTCTTTTCTTGCTTGATGGATTGTAAATTACTATGACATAGTCGCCTTGCGCAGCCGCCTCTACTCTTTTTGTGATAATCTCCCATGGAACAAGCAAATCACTCATTGACACAACCGCAAAGTCTGTCATTAGAGGAGAACCAATTAGTGAAGCGCATGAATTCAATGCAGAAACTCCAGGTACTACTTCGACTTGTAATCCTGATTTTGGATCCCAGCCGGCCTCTGCCAGCGTTTCATAGATCAAACCTGCCATTCCATAAATTCCAGGATCTCCGCTGGATACAAGCGACACAATTTTTCCAGACTGGGCAAGCTCGATGCATTGTTTCGCTCTTTCTACTTCTTGCGTCATTGCGTATCTGTGGATTTCCTTTCCCTGAATAAGATCTTCAACTAAACCAACATAGGTGTCATAGCCTACTATGGTGTCGCTTTCTACAATGACTTGCTTTGCGCGAAATGTCATGTGGTCATGCGATCCCGGACCTACACCTACAATGTATAATTTTCCTACCAAGTGATTTTTTTCTAAAAATTGATAATTTATCCCTTGTTGGGTCTCGGCTCTACAATAGGACAATTAACAATGTGATCTTCGCTTAGCGGTCTTGCCGGAGCGACATAGATGGAACCATCTGATTTTTTGGATTCAATGTCTGATAGTGTTTCCAGTGGCATGGCGGAATTTTCCTCCTTCCATTCTACTATAGATACTCGACACACTGGAATGTAATTCTGGTCTGGCGTATTGCTGATTACGTTAGGCTGGAATCCAAGCGTGCCAGAGCCCCTGAGTCCATTTTTGAACTGGTACATATCAGATATGGTGGATTTTGCTAGGCTTGCTAGCTTGCCAGACACTGGGATCTTCATGATATCTGCTGGACCTTTTGGTGTTGCGTCTGGTATGATAACATAGGTGGTCCTGCCGTCAGGCCCCCATGATCTGTGAGCAACAAATGTCACTTTTCTAGTTCCATTGTCTATTTTCAACACTTGGACATCATTGAGATTGGTGCTGTTTGTTGCAGGAATTTTTCCGCCAGGCCAGGTAATTTGAGGAGTGTTGATTGTTACATTTGTTTTTGTTATTTTTAGTCTAGAGTCCTTTTCCGCCTTTAGAACATCATCTGATGATTGCAATACTTGGGCCTTTTGCCCCGCTTTCCATGATACTAATGCAATACTGTTCAGAGGAGAATACTGTTTTTGCAAAGGAGTGGAGCTAAACACTTCATTTTGGTATCCGTAAATACCATCTCCCTTGATTCCGTTTGTGAAAACATATGCTGTATCCAGTGCGGAAGAAGGAATCCATCTAAGCTTTGGCGCAAATTTGACAGGCCAGCCCTGCTTTAGTGATACTTTTTCCGATATAGTTTGGTTGCTGGAATCTGTCAAAATATAATCTAGAGACTGCTTTTCAAAAAATCCCGCACGCATTGGTATCGATACAGGAATGTTTTGATTAGTCAGTGTTACTTCTTTGGATTTTATTTCATATGTCTGCGATACCAATTCGACTGGTTTTCCACGAATCCATGCATCTACTGTTGCGGTTACGACAAACTGTGATGCGCTTCTAAATGCTACTGCCGAGCCTGTAAACTCGAATGTTCCGCCGTTTTTGGGCTCGATTTGCGTCACGGCATAAACCGTTTTTCTATCAACGCTCCATATTGGCTGGCCCTTGACATCCTCGCTTGGAATTTCGTGTAATACAATAATTTCAATTGGAGAATTTGCAGTAAAGGTTAGAGTCCCTGCGTAAATGCTTTCCTTGTTTGGCGATAACACCAAAGCAAATTGGCCGGGTTTTCCGCTTGGATCAGAAGATGAGCTAAATGTCTTTGTAAAGTGCAGCTTTGTCTGGGGTTTTGCAACTGCAAAAGGATCCTGAACCAAAAACAAAACTGCTATTATTGGTATTAGAAATAATGCAAACAGAATTCTTTTGTTCACTATATCAGAAAAGTTTTGGTATCGTTTTTAGTTTTGCTCTGCCAGCTTGAACTCGTCATGTAGAGCTTGTACGGCAGCTGCGCAATCCGAATCCTTGACTACAAATGCCAAGTTAAGCTCCGACGATCCTTGGGCAATCATCATTACGTTTGATTTTTTCTTGGCAACAGAACCAAATACACGAGATGCAACGCCTATTGTTCCCCGCATTCCAGATCCGATCAATGCTATTATAGAAACATCTGTGGTGACATCTATTTTTTTGATTATTTTTCCTAAAAGCTCCATTTCCATTGTGTTTACTGCTTTATCGAGATCATTTTTCTTGACCACAATAGAAATGCTGGACTCTGATGGACTCTGAGAAATCATCATAATGTTTACTCCTACTTTTGCCAATGTTGTGAATATTGTAGCTGCAGTTCCTGGAGCTCCAACCATGCTTCCGCCCCGCATATCGATTAGTCCGTTATGTCTAATCACGGAAACGCACTTGACTGTCTTGTTTGTCTTTTCATCTGGGTTTGCAGTGACTAACGTGCCGGGATTATTCACATTAAAGGTGCTGCGTATACGCATTGGGATTTTCTTTGATAGCAACGGCTCAAAGGATCTAGGGTGAATCTGCTTTGCGCCAAAGAGCGCCATCTCCATTGCCTCTACGTATGATACCTCTGGGATTACTCTGGCGTTTTTGACCATTTTCGGGTCTGCACTCATCAAACCATCAACATCACTCATGAGCCAGACCTCGTCTGCCTTTACACATGCAGCTATGATGGTTGCAGTGTAATCGGATCCGCCTCGGCCAAATGTCGTTATGTGGCCATGCTGGTCAGCTCCTGCAAATCCTCCTATCACAGGAATGAATTTCTTTTCTAATAATGGTTCAAGATTTGTAGATACTCGCAGTCGTGTAGTATCCATTAATGGCTTTGATTGGCCGAAATTGGAATCTGTAACTATTCCTACTTCTTTGCCTGTTAGTGCGACGGATTTTGTCTTTAGATCTAGTATGGCATGAGACACAATTTCCACCGATAGTCTTTCTCCAAATGATATTAGGTAATCTAGTGATTGTGGCGTTACCTCTCCTAGTAAAATCATCCCATGGATTAATCCATTGAGCTCTTCCAATATGGAATCCAGTTTTTCAAATAATGATTTTCGAATTACAGCATTTGATATAGTATCCTTTGCTACTTGCTTGTGCTGTTTTGTTAAATTTGATAATACGGAATCTGCTTTCTTGCGGTTTTCTTTTTTTATGGATTCAGAAATTTCTAGCAGCTCATCAGTGGTGTCATTGATAGCAGAACAAACCATTACAACTTGGTTTTTCTTTGCTAGCGTCTGGGCAAACTTTGCCACGCCCTTGATGTGTTTTGGTGATGCAAGCGATGTACCACCAAACTTTACTACTAATCTCATTGGATTCCTCTCTCAAAATGACTTTTTATGCTTTAACTTTCTACGCGAGGTGCCAAGTAAAAGTGAATTCTGCCCATGTTTGCCACCTTGAATTCTATGCGTAATGGTTTTGCAGACGAATACTCGCAGATTATTGTGCCTGTTGCCGCACCCACTGCCCTTACTATTGGGTTTAGGTATTCGAGGCTGTACGTGCCTGTGGATTCCACCTTAGATGAAATCTCTGTCAATTCATCTGGTTGTTTCTGCAGTGATATGAGGACCTCGCCGGAATCGCCCTTACCGGAAAACTCTGACTTGGATTCGTCTGTCTTTATTGTGAGATAATCAGATACTACCTGGACATCGCCCAAAATTTTGTCAAATAGAGTATTTGCCAGGCCAATTTTTGCATCATAGGGGATTTTTGGCAGCGGTGTATCTGTAGCTGATGATTCAATTAGTCGCATTTTGTACTGCTTGTTTTTGCCAATAACTATAAGCAACATGCTATCTGCTATGCTGATTTGGATTGATTCTGTCTTGTCTGATCTTTTGATTAGCTTGGAAAATTCGTCAATTCTTACACCGAACTTTATTGGGCCGTCGCATTCATATTTTTCAAATGCCGAGTTTGGCCAAGAAATATCAATTAGTGCTACATGGGATGGGTCCATTCCGCGAAAGCTAATTCCTTCTACCGTTGCCTCAAATGTGGCCTCTTCAACCAGAGTAGAAATTGCGGACAAAATTGCCTTCCATTCATCTGATCCGCTTGTCTTTGCAGAAAACACCATTTAGCTAATTGACCGTTCGCTTCCAGTTAAACGTTATTTTTTATGAATAGTCACGCCAAGTGTGCGCGCATTTTGAACATCGATAAAATTGTGTTGTCGGCTCGTCTGCAGATCTTGTCTGTAGCATCCACCAAACAGCTTCGTCGTTTCCGCACTTTTCGCATTCCTTTTTGATTGTTGACAGTGTTTCCTTTCCGTCATTTTCATCAAAAACAGTAAATGACTTGTCCATTTCGGATGTAGTTTTTTTGGTTTCTGCTTTGGCAGTTTCAGAATATCCGCATTTTGTGCATGTACCTTTCTTTAACCGCAGATTGCACTTGGGGCAAAATTGCATCTAAACACCTTTGATTTTAGAGTGGACTAGTTGCTTTAGTTCCTGGGCTGATTCGATTGCAACCTTTGTTGCCTTTTCGACTTCCTTTAGAGGACTGCCCTTGGAAGAATTGATACGCATTCTGTATTCAGCAGTCAGTGGGTGTCTAAGAATAACACCTGCAAAGTCAACTTGGTTGTCCTTGAGCAGTTCGTGCTGGACTATATACAAAGTACCGATATCGGTGCCTTTCAGAGCCAGTTCGGTCTCTTTTGGAGATGACTTGACTACTTGTACGTTCATTCTATCGGAAAACCACTTATTGTGGATATAAATCATCGTCAGCATGGGAAGCACAATAACCGAAATAATCCTGACAGCGGACAAGCCGGCATATGAGAAATCCGACGATATAGTATTAGTTGCGTCGTTTAAAATTCAGGGCGATCTGCGGGATTCATTCAATGAGAAAAACTGGACAGATGCTTACAACAAATATGATAATTTATTCAAGCTAAAATATGGAATCAAAGTATCAGCTGGCGGATTTAGAAAAAAGGAACTCAAAGACATTGACACTTATCGCAAGGCATCATTTTTCTGGACTCGCAATCCAAAATTAGTAAACCCAATGAAGGAAAAACGTGTCTGGGTCCAAGTTGCAAAGAACTTTGAGCCATTTATCAAACTGACAGAAGAAGAGACTAAAGCGGAATTACTAGATTTCAACGAAAGAATTACAATCAAAGCATCTGAGCTGGGATCTGGCAAACACAAGATCAGCGCAGAAGCTTGGACCTCTTGGCAAAAACATCTATGGACTGATTCTGGCGACGCAAAGGGCTCTTCCAAAGAAATCGAGATTACTATAAATTAAAAAATTATAAGCAAGAATTTTTTGCATTATACCATGGCAAAATACGATGGACTGATGGGTCAGCCGGTTTTGGAAGTAGAGGAACCAGATGCAGAAGGTGGAGTCACTCTAATTTTCAAGGACAACAGATTCCTATTCATCAAAATTGTTGACGGCAAACTAGACACAATATCTATACCAGAATAATCACTTTCTGGCATTTTGAATTATTACGGTATCTGTGTATTGTCTGAACTTTGCAATTTTGTTGTTTTGTATGGTGTAAATGTGCACAAACGGAGCATCGAATTTCTTGCTGGATTTTGATGTAATCTTATAAGTGCCAAAAACAATCACTCGACTTTCTTTTTCCATATATTCGTCGATTTCTACATGAAATTCCGAATAATTTGCAAATAGCTTTGGAAAATAGCCATCAAAGACATCCGTTTTGCCTACATGGGTTCCTCCATTTGGCATGTTCTCCATAACTCGCCACTCTATGTTGTCATCGCATAATTCCAAAAACGCCTTGTCGCATTTTCCAAATAATTCATAAAATTTTTTGACTAGCTCTGCATTACTCATGCAATCACTTTGATTTTAGAAATTTCTCGTATGTAGACACTGCAATTTCTTGCGATGTTGACTGGATGGAGCCAGGCCTTTCCTTTCTGACTAGCTCAATTGCCTCTTTTGCTGTCATTTTTTTGTATTTTATGAGATAGCTAGCTAAAATTGTACCCGTCCTGCCAATTCCGGCTGCGCAGTGAACCATTACTGGCTCTTTGTTCTTGATTCGCTCTGCGATATAATCAACAGTAGAGTCTATCTTGTCAATGTCTGGAGCTGTGAGATCTTCGGTTGGAACATGAAGATACTCCATTCCATCAATCCAAGCTTGCGGCAAACCGTATTCCGTCATGGTTACAATGGATTTGATGCCCTGTTTTTGTATCCAGCCTATCTCTTCTATTGTGGTTGGCATTCCTGAACCTGCCAGTGTACCATCCAAAAGCCATGAAAAGTTTGTAGGACGTTTTGTTATTTTGCCGTGAATTTTGCGCCAAAGATTTCCCGGTTTGCTCATTTGTTGGTTTTGACATTTATCGATATTTAGACACTAAGATTTGTTTATATTACAAAATCGCATAACTATACGGTTTTGAACAAAGAAGCAATCCTGTACGAGAAATTACCTGACGATAAAGTCAGATGTACTGCATGTGCTAGATACTGCGAGATAAAGCCTGGACAAGTAGGATTGTGTGGAATTCGAGGAAATGAAGGAGGCAAGCTAGACTTGTATGTGTATGGTAAGGTTATCACAGGAAATGTCGATCCGATTGAGAAAAAACCAATAATCCATTACATGCCTGGGAGTAGAATCTTTTCCATAGCAACTACTGGATGCAACTGGCTTTGCAGGTTTTGCCAGAACAACGACATTTCTCAGAGACGCAAAGTGGAAGGAATTGATCTTTCGCCAAAGCAGGTTGCACAGCTTGCTATAGACAAAAATGCTCAAGCAATTGCATATACGTACAACGAGCCGTCGATTTTCATAGAGTTTGCACGCGACTGCGGAATAGAGGCGCATAAAAGAGGACTGTTCAATGTTTTTGTCTCAAACGGATACGACACGCCGCAGTCTGTCAAAATGATGGGAGAATTTTTGGACTGCATCACGGTTGATTTCAAGGGATCTGCAGATCCGGAATTTACAAGAAAAATTGTAGGCATTCCAGACCCAAAGCCAATCTTTGATACTTTGATTGAAATTCGCGACAAGACCAAAATTCACGTAGAAATTACTGATCTGATTGTTCCGCAAATCGGCGAGAGTTTAGATCATGCAAAAAAGCTTGCAAAATTCCTCTATGACAATTTCGGCCCAGAAATGCCAATTCATTTTCTGAGGTTTCATCCCGATTACAAAATGATGGAGTTTCCCGTCACACCAGTGCAAACTCTGGAAAAACACTATGAAATTGCAAAAAAGGAAGGATTACAGTATGTATATCTGGGAAATGTTCCCGGTCACAAATACGAGCACACGTATTGTCCTGGATGCAATACAATAGCAGTGGGCAGATACGGATTTGATATTACATCATGGAATCTGGACAAGGACAACAAATGCAATACTTGTGGCCACAAAATTCCAATAATTGGACAGCTTGACAAAAATTACAAAAAAAGCCGTTTCCAGTTTGTAATTTAGAACGCAATTGCGCGCACGGGTGAGCCTGTAGCATTTTGAAGCTTCAGTGGTAATGCAACTAGGTTAAAGTTCGTCTTTACCTTGGATAAATTGCACAGATTCTCCAAAATCA
>RHCX01000051.1 GCA_010028495.1 Nitrososphaeria archaeon
AGACAGGTTCCATCGAATAATAATTTGGCCTGTGTTCCAAGTGGAATGCCATTGCCGTAATCTGATCGTTTTTTGACGAAATTCAGAGAAATATTTGTCACACAAAGGCAAATTCAATTTAACCCACCCATTTACTAGTTTCTTTTCTATCATAACCACGACTAATGTCGCAAAGATATCGCCAAAAAATCCACTATAGAGTAAAAGTTATTCCAATCAAAAGGATTCGCGTTTGGGACGAAGCTCAGGCAAGATCACTTGATAGAGAAGGCATTGCGGAATTGGCAAGATCAATCAAAAACGAAGGACTACAAAATCCACCAATGGTCCAAAAGGATGGTCGCGGACAATTTTTGCTAATGTCTGGGCAAAGAAGATTGGCAGCACTAAAACGACTAAGAGCAAAGAAAATCCCAGTTCTAGTTTTAACCAAAGGATATGACTTGGAAAACGCCAAGGCAGCATCCGTTATTGAAAATTTACACAGAAAAAGCATGAATCCAAAAGACATGGCTCACTCATGCAGCTTTTTGGCTGAGAAAATGGGCGTATCAAAAGGTGCAAGCTCACTAGGTATTTCACGAAAAACCTTCAAAAAATACGTTGGATTTGCAGCATTGCCAGGCCCACTCAAGAGTCTTGTCCCAGGAACAATTACCAGCGGAACTGCAATACAGCTTCACCAACTAGTCCCAAATGTCAAAAAATCAATCAAAATAGCAAATCGTATCTCAAGACTTGATGCAAGAACCCAGAAAATGTATCTTCGAGCTCTATCGCGACACCCAAGAGCAAACCATACTACTTTACTAAGACAGGCACGCTTACTCGCAGTCCGCCAAACAGTGCCTGTCACTCTACCCAAAACATATGCAAAGAGACTAGAAAAGATCTCTATGAACAGAGATGAGGATCCAGAAAAGCTTGCACAGCAAATTGTCGTCTCTTGGCTCTCGAAGAGAAAAAAATAATCACATCTTTTCATCTCTGACCATAATTATTGTGACAATTACATACAACAATTACAAATTTTTTAGAAAAATTACTTGAGCAACAAACTGGTAAAATGCGCATACTGTGATCTGGTAATATGGTTAGAGCAAAGATCTGTCCGATGCAAAAATGAATGGTTTCATTTTGACTGCTTTGGAAAAGTAGAGCCAAAACAAAAACCGACAGCAAAGCCTATAATCGCAAAAGAAAAACCAACTATCCAAGCTAAAAAACCGACAGTCAAAACATATTCTGTCTCTCCCAAACCGGCGAAAATCCAAACTCCGACATACAAGGCCAAGGTGATATCTGAATCAATCTACAACGTATCAAAACCAGAGTCTATCATTCCAAAACATGTAATCCAAACTATTCCTAAGCAGACCGAAAAACCTGCAAAACCAGTCGAGGACACAAAACCAAGACATCAGGTGGACCTAGAGCCTATTTTAGAATCAGAGCTAAAACCTACACAAAAACCAACGCCAAGAAAAATCTCACCTGACCCGGCCCTCGTGGTTTTGGCAGTTGCAATATTTTCTCTTTTGTTCTTTGCAGCCTATATGATCTATACATTGATCAGTGTTATCTCAATTACAATAGCTGGAATAATTGCATTTTACCATGTCTTATCCAGAAAGTCGCCTGACACACAATACAAGTACAAGGCAAAAGGTGCATCATTTTACACAGTAGCTATTCTGGTAATGCCTTTTGCATTTGGAATCATAAATGCAATAGATGTGATTGGTGCATTTGATCCATTTGTAGGATTGGAAAAATTCCAAATTCTAAATCAAGGATCAATTCTAGATTCAATAAATAGGCTGGATGGACAACATGGGACAAATGCGATAATCCAAGCAATCTTCGTCTGGTCCCTAACTTTATCATTTTGGCAGACAATGCTGTTTGTACCGCTTGCCATTAGAAGTGCAGCAAGAGAAGAATCCTTGCAAGATCCTAAAGTCTGGCCAAGAATCAGCGTTATCGTACCTGCATACAACGAAGAAAAAGTAATCCAAACCACAATAGAATCGCTTTTGGCAACCGACTATCCAGACAAAGAAATCATAGTAGTTGATGATGGAAGCAAAGACAATACGCTAAATCTGGCAATGAACTACAAGGAAAAAATCAAGGTAATCCACAAGGAAAACGGAGGAAAAGCATCTGCACTAAACCAAGGGTTACTATACACAACTGGTGATATTGTAACCATAGTTGATGCTGACACCATAATTGGCAACTCCTCTCTAAAACACATTGCAAGGGCAATGACGGAATCAAACGTAGCAGCAGCTGCCGGCAATGTCAAAATAAGAAACAAGACCAACTGGCTGACTTGGTGCCAGTCCCTGGAATATCTTTCCGGCATACAGATAATGAGGCGCGGATTAGATTATTTTGGCGCAATTACCATAGTTCCAGGAGCGTTGGGAGCATTTAGAAAGAAAAACCTCGAAGAGGCAGGAACCTACCACAAGGACACACTGGTAGAAGATTTTGATGCCACACTAAAGGTCCTAAGGTCGGGCATGATAGTAAATGGAAGCAACAAGGCAGTTGCATATACACAGGCGCCTCCGACATTTGGAGACTTTTACAAGCAAAGAAAGCGATGGTATCGAGGAAACCTCCAAGTTCTAAAGAGGCACTCTGATATTTTGTTAAATCCAAGGTTTGGCTATCTGCACAGTCTGTCATACCCGTTGATGGCAATCCACATGTTGGTTGTTCCGTTTGCAAGTTTTCTGGTCTGGGCGTTTGCCATTTACCAGATAATGCAAGGTGATTACTTTTTTGTAGCGTATACTCTTGGCATGTACATTACACTGCAATATTTATTGTCTGCAATGGCAGTTCGAATGGACAAGGACGACAAAAAGATGATCCTGTATTCCATTTTCTTGGTAATCGGGTATAAGCAAATCATAGACTGGATGCAGATAAAAGCAGTAATTGAAGAAATATTTGGCAAAAAAGCAATATGGACTAGCGCCCAGAGAGTAAAGCAGTAGATGAAATATACAATTTTACTTGCACTATCGTTTGTTCTGTTTTTTACAATACCACATGCGTTTGCAGAAACCGGTACAATAGAGTTGTTTCTCAAAAATGAAAACGGTGACAGAATCTCGCCAGTAGATATCACACTCAAAGTCTACAAAAACCTAGACACAAACCCAATCAAGGTCATTGATCAGCTGGACGGCAATCCATTCCAGATTACATCTCTTCCTCTAGACCAGCGATACAAAGTCGAAGTTTATGTCAATAGCATGTATGCAGATTCTGGTTTTGTGGATTTGCAAAAGCCTAGCCAAAAACTCGACATGACTGTAGAAAATATGGGCGGAATGAGGCTAACTATCCTATAAACATTCGCTCACAGGATGACCATCTCTGGAAGTCGACTCAGACCGACTCTCTTGGACAAACCGAAAGAACCTGGTTATATCCACCGCAAAAATCTGACAATTATTATTACATCGAAGTCATAATTGGACCCAATCTAAAATACGTCTACCAGCCAATTAAGCTGCTACCTGGGATATCTCAAGAATTCAAAATACCAACAAAATGGCCCAAAATAATAGATAATCAAATTACCGTGGAACTATACAATTCCACAAAAAACAAAATAACAAAACAGGATGGAAGATTTGTAGCACAAGTCTATGATATCAAAAAGAACAAAGTAGCAGACTTTGAGATATCGAACAAGGGCCTTGGAAGCTTTACCAATTTGAAAGTAGGCAATTATGCATTATACATAAAATCAACTGATTCTACAGGCAATCTAAATACCGTAGCGGGCAAAAAAATCACAGTAACTGACGATCTGAGTCTGGTCAAGGTGTATCTACACAATCCTGAATTAAACAATGACTATCTGAATTGCAATTGTGTGGCGTTCCGTCTGGATGATGTCCAGGATTATTTCCTAGCTCCGGCACAAGCAGAAATCCTATCTGTCTTTGATCAAACAAAAACTCCGCTAACAATTGGAATCATAGGTAGTGTTATTGGCTCTGACCAAAGTGTAGTAAATCCAATCAAGGCCGCAATTGCATCTGGTGATGAAATAGCAAACCACAGCTGGCGCCACGGAACCTATACCAAAATGACCAAGGCTGATCAGGAATCTGACCTAATTCAGACAAACAAGAAAATTATGGACATATTTGGCGTAACTCCTACTACTTTTATTCCGCCTCAAAACCTCTACGACGATGATACGATATCCGTCCTAAAATCAAACAAATTCACACATCTTAGTCCTGGTGAGGACGGCTCTACAGACGAGCCTGCAAAATTCCAAAAATCCTCATTTTACCAGTTTCCAGCCTTTGCATATACTGCAAAGCTAAACCCAGAAACCGGATTTTGGCGCCCATTATCTGCAGAGCAGACACTATCGCAAATCGATGACAGTCTTTTCAATTATGGTTATGCTGTGGTAATGATTCATCCCTACGAGTTTTCTGTCTATGAAAACGGCGGATATGTCAATAAAGTAAATTCTACAAAAATATTTGATCTTAAAACACTGATTGAGAAGGTAAAAGCACAAAACTATTCTTTAACCACAGTAAACCAAATCCAGAATTTTGATCAGCCAAAGACAATTCCTAAACCAAAGCCAGCAGAACCCACTCCATCAAGCTGTAATTGCCTAGCGTTTAGAATAGATAACATTCAGGATTACTGGTTAAATGATGTGCAAAATACCATACTGGATACGTTTGCGCAAACCAAAACCCCTGTAACAATAACGGTAATTGGCAAATTCATCGGTGATGATCCAAAGGCAACAAACCACATAAAAGAAATTGCAAACAAGTCTCAAATCGCAATAGCGAACAGAGGATGGGAGTATATTGATCATACCTCATTTGACAAGGAAAAACAAAAAGCAAGTATCACACAAACAAATGATAAAATCAAAAAAATATTCGGCAAGACACCAACCTTATTCAGCCCGCCATATGATGCGTTCAACAAGGACACAATATCTGCAGTCAAAGAATCTGGCTTGACATACTTTTCTGCAAGCGTATCATCAGACTCAAAACCTTTTCCGACAGATTCGCTAAAGCATGTCCCAAGCACCATGTCATTTTCAAATCTCATAAACGACGATCCTTTCTATTCTGGCACAATTCCACAAAAGGCACAGGCAAAAATCCAGGCTAGCCTAAAGCAGAACGGCTATGCAATAATCAGCCTCCAACCATCAGACATTGCGGTAAAGACTGATTCCTACAAAAATGAAATAGATTCACAAAAACTGGAACTGCTAAAATCAGTCATTTTGGGCGCAAAATCCGCACAAATCAAGCTTGTATCAATTGATTCTATATCTGACCGATATACAATTCCAGACTGGATAAAGAACAATGCAAAATGGTGGGCGGATGGAAAGATCACCGACTCGGATTTTACAAAAGGAATCCAGTATCTGATAAAAAAAGAGATAATCAAAGTACCTCAGACGCAAAAAGAAATAGTATCCAAGAAAATTCCAGACTGGATAAAAACCACAGCAAAATTCTGGTCTGAAGGCCAAACCACAGACAATGATTTTATCAAGGCATTACAGTATCTAATCCAAAACGGAATTATCTCTATTTAGCTTGGAAACGAAGAATCGGGACCTAGCTTGTCCTCAGGCTTTACGTCCTGGTCCCACTTTCCGCGGACTCCTTTGATCAGAAAAAATATTCCAGCTGCAATCATGCCAATCACAACACCGAAAAACAAAATCCTGTCCTGCATTACTTGCTCACAACTAACCTCGACTTCATGTCCATTGTCATACTTGAAGCAGTCGCCAAATTGCTGGGACTGGATTGAATAATTGTAATGGTCCTGCCCAAACACGCCAAATACCACGAATCCTGCAAAAATCAAAGCTATTCCAATCATTGTAAATCGAATATCGCTCATACGGATTATTCCTCCTACAAGCTTATGTTGTTTTTTCCACTTTGGCTTTTAGCTGCTCCAAAGACTTTGCGTAAAATCCTTCCATGAATTCCAAAAACTCCAAAAACTGCTTTTTGTTGGAATCCTGGCTTAACAAAAACGATGTCCAATTAACCTGACAAGCCTTACCCTTTGGATATACAGAAATTGTAGCATGATATGCACTCAGGGGCAGACCACTCGTTGCAATATATGATAACCTTTCCCTATCTTGCCAGCCTACTGCATATTCTATTACATTGCTGCCGTCTGCAAAGGTAATCTTGCGTGCGGCACCAATATCGTTTTTTATCTTGGATAACGACTCTGTATCTTTGACATCGACTACCCATTCTGCCAATCCAGTATAGTTGCCTACTGTCTTCCACAAAGTAGCAGTATTGGTAATAATATTGACTGACTGGCTGACCATTCCGCAAAAGGTACCATTTTTGTTCTGGCTCAATATCTTGGATGTCATTATTATACCAAAAACACATCCGGCTTTAAAATTTAAGATTAGACAGATATACATTTGATGAAATAATACATCATGGTCTTTGGCTGGGGCAAAAAAAAGCAGGACAGCCCAGAACTAGCTACGAAAACTATACTCTCACTAGATGAAATCTCATCAGTATTATCAAAACACAAAGAAGAGCAAAAAAAGCAAATCGTAACAAAGTCCAAGCCATTACTATCTGAAATCAATGGCGAACTGGATTCCATCTACAAAATAATCGATCACCTAAAAAATGACACACTCAAAGTAGAAGATATTGAAAAAATCCTCCAGGTCATTGTAGTGCGGGCAAAAACCGAGGTAATCGATGTAATATCCAAGGAATCAAAAAAACCAATTCCAAACGTTTCCACATATGATGATCTGCTCAAGGCATCTGAGGCATCATCACATACATTAAAAAAAATAGGAGATGTTCTTGGAAAAAACAGCCGGGTAATCCATGTCTTTGCAAAAAAATACGCCCAGAGTCTAAAGGATCATCTGGCACTTGTTACAAAAAATAATACCCTTTTGACAAAAATGTTATCGGATTATTCCGTATTGGAGGACTCATGCGACTCTATATTGGATATGGTCTCAAAAATCCAAGACGCCTCTCAAGAACATCAAAGCACAGAACGCCATATGACCAGCCTTGGAGATTCACACGATTCGGCCCAAAAACTATACGAGTCAACGCAAAAACAAATCTCTGATTTACAATCCTCTCCAGAATACCAGTCATACTTGGAAAAAGAAGACAAGATAAAGCAGATCAAAGCCCAAGAGGAAAAACTAAACAAGGAAATCGACGACGAGTTCTCCAAGATATCAAGACCGCTTGGAAAATACGTCTATGTAACATCCTTAGACAAGGCCCTAAAATCAATCCTGGAAAAAATGGTGGAACGACCATCACAAGTAATTGGAGCAGAACCCAAAGAGTCAATCATCACTATTTTGGAATCCTGCATGAAGGGAATTGTATCTGGTACGGTATCAGTCAAGGAAGCAGACAAGTCCGTAGACCAGATAACTGCCATGATCTCCGGACTGGATACAATGATATCAAAAAAGAACAGTATTACATCCCAGCTCCAGCAAATAGAGGGTTCCAGCAAATTCGACATCAGGATCTTGGAATCTCTGCAAAAACAACTAGCAAAGGCAAAATCTGACCATGAAGATGCACAAACCAAAATAAAAAACCTGGAATCAGAAAAAACCCAAAACACAACTCAAAAAGAAAAGACACGCCAAGACCTGGAATCATTATTGCATAGAATCCTTGGAGTAAAATACGAGGTAAAATGACTGGCAAAAATCTTGACCGTAAGGTAATTCTAAAAAAAGACGTAGTTGATGGCTTGCTGTCGTACTGTAAAATAAAGCACCCAAATGAGGCGATTCTTATTCTGAAAGGCAAATCTAAAAAGGGAACAATAACTGTGGACAGTCTTACCATTCCACCTTTTTCTTACAGTGACCAGACCTTTGCAGGATTTCCACAGTCGTTTCTGCCATTTGACATGGCGTATGTCGGAACTGCACATTCGCACCCAAGTGGTTCTGCAGAGCCATCCGTTACTGATCTGCACCATTTTTTTGGTCTAGTATCAGTTATAGTGCAATCGCCATACAATGATGAAGACATTTTTGCATGGGATAGCCAGGGAAACCAAATCGAACTGATTTTAGATAATGCCGATGTGGAGAAAAACTGACAAAACTTTAAATCCTTTTTTAAGGAATTTAGTATGTTGTATTCTTACAAGAGATATCTCATTTACCTATTTGCCTCTCTAGCGTTTAGCATAGGCGTGCAGATTCTATTCCAATATCTTGGATTTCCGCCATACACGGGCCTTGCAGTAGCGCTTGGAGTCTTTATCTTATTGCCAATCTGGATTAGACGTAGCCAGATGAAAAAAATGAAAGGCGGTTATGGTGGAGACACCTCTGCAGGCGGATTCTTTGGATTCAATTCCGAGGGAGGAAGTGGAGTAAAGTATGTCTGCCTTACATGCAATCACAAATTCAAGGGTGGCAGCTGCCCAAGATGCGGCTCCAAAATGAAGCGCGCAGATTTCTAGTAACATGTCTTTAGAGGATCTGAGAACTAGGGCAATCTATCAAAATTCAATGGATACATGGATTGCTGCATGTGAAGAAAAAAAAGTCGACTGGTACGAAACCGAGCATTACAAAAAATTCATCGCACATTTGCTCAAAAACGGCTTGGCACTAAAAAAATTTCCGTTATGTGTCAAGGAGACCGGAGGCTTTGAAGGTGGAAAAAACAAGACCACCTTTGCAGAAACCTTGGCTAATCAGACCGACCCAAATGCCGCAGTGTATACAATAAAGCTAAACGACACTGCAATCAAGGTAATCCGAGATTTTTCCGCTAGCGCCTAAGCTTTGGGTTTACGGTAGATTCCAAAGAGTTTCCAATAAAGACAAACGCAAGTCCTGTTATTGCAATCATTACTCCAGGTGGTAAAATCCACCACCACAATCCTCGAGCAGCTGCCCCGTGGGACTTTGCATCGTGAAGGATTTGGCCCCAAGTGGGATATGTCGGGTCTCCAAGGCCCAAAAAGCTAAGACCTGCCTCGGTTGTAATGGCAGCTGGAACTGATATTGCGATGCTTGCTAAAGCATATGGCATTATCTGTGGTATAATATGCTTGAAGATTATTTTTGAGTCTTTTTGACCCATTGTCTTTGCAGCATCAACAAACTGCCGGGTCTTGATTTGCAATGCCATGCTTCGAGAAACCTTTGCAATTCCTACCCAGCCAAAGATCATCAAAAACCCAATCATCAAAAATATGCTGTTTGATGTGGTGACAGATAGTATGATTAAAAACGGCAGTGCTGGTAAAGCGTAGACAATGTCGTTTAGTCGCATCATGGACTCGTCGGTTCTTCCTCCCTTGTAACCGGCATAAACGCCAAAGACCAAACCCGATATCACAGAACCCAATGCAACTATAACACCAATGAATAATGCTACCGGCGTACCCCACAACAATCCTATTGTAATGTCTCGTCGAAGCTCGTCAGTTCCGCTCAACCCGTAGACCTTACCGCCAAGAATTAGTTTAGAGTCCATGGTTTTTGCGCCATAAATAGACACAACAAACTCGTAATCACCCTTTAGAACTTGATGTGAGTTTTTGTCTGCAAACATTATCTCCTTGGTGTCAAGGTTGTCCAAAGAATACGAGAAGTGCTCTGATTGTAATCGCAGATTTTTCTTGATTATCTCATTGGTGGAGAACATCTTATCGGAATAGTCTATTTCTTGCTGCGAATACGGCAAAGATGATGATAGCAACTGTATCGACATTCCGTCTGGTCTGATTACCGTTATTTGCAGTACTGGTGAGTCGGAATATTTGGTGTTATAATTTAGCAAAAACTCGCCCGGAAAATAGTCATAGGAATAGTTAACATGGAATCTCTGCTCTACTATACTGTCAGAGCCGCTTTGTTTGAGTATTGTTTGCGGCGAGTATAGTATTTGGTGCTCTGGTATCTTTTTTGCCAAAAACCAGTTGACCCAAATGGGCTGGGCCGATTTTGGAAGCTCAGTCCAGCTTGCAGGATTGTTCCAGTTTTTGTAAGTCTCTACAGGAATGGTGACT
>RHCX01000052.1 GCA_010028495.1 Nitrososphaeria archaeon
ATTTTTGACAAAATTCTAAATATTGAACCAAACAATGTGATAGCGCTCAACAATAAAGGGATAGCCTTAGTAAGACTTGGCAACTATAGTGATGCGATAACTAGTTTTGACGAGATCCTTAGTATTGATTTAAAAAATTCACAGGCATTAAAAAATAGAAATTTTGCATTCAAAAAAATCAACATGGAGCCAACTAGCAACTCAAAATATTTAGTACATGTACAGATTCAAGTTCGCAATATTCATGGGACACTCATTAGTGTAACAGAATCAAATTCAATAAAATATCTATCCCACCCATTAACAGACGAATACCTAGATTCAATTCCACTAAAAGGAACCATGCTCATAGGCGAGAATATGTATGAAAAAAGAGAAATTATGACGAAATATACTCCTGAAGAAGATACTTTCATAGGATCAACAAGACTTGTGTCAAACAAATTTGGCGACAATATCATAGTATTTTCCACATTGAATCACGGATATACGGTAGAACGTGGAGATACAGTTACTGCATTATGGACTTTGCTGAGAATCGTTGACACGTGAGAGAAAGATTCCAATAGCCATAGAAAAAAACACGACCAAAGGCATGTATCGATAGGGAAGAATGTAGTAAAAATCAGTGAACACAGTCAAGATTGGACCTGCTAGCAATGAGCCCAGAATCAACACCAGCACGGCATCTGCTTCTTTGATGCCTCTCCTAGAAGTAAAGAATAATCCCACAGCAACTGGCAGAATAGTAAGTACCATCAAAAAATCAAAGCGCAACTGATACGACCAAACACCAAGGCCCATCCAGAATTCCGATGGATCTATACGTATGACATTGTCATATATTGTATCGCTAACAAACAAAACAACAAATGACATTCCAAGAAGTACACCGTACGAGATACTCAACTTGATTTTTCTCTTCTTGTCGATTTTAGCTCGATATATGAAAAAAATGCTCATTGGGAAAAAGAATGCAGTGAATGCTTTAGTGAAAAAGGAGAGGACATACAAAATTGGCGACGTGTACCATTTTTTGTATACGACGTACAAAGATAATACGTAAAACAACACCCAAAAATTCTCATAGACTGCTATTGTGTCATATTTCAAAAACGTATAGCTCTGTAACAAGATTACCATAGATACAATTCCTGAAAATCGTTTTCCTGAAATCTGATATGTAATGAAATAAGTCAAGATAACAAGCAGAATGCTGGCAGTAAACGGTAGAATTTTGATATTTTGAAGAATGTTTTGCGAGAAATACAATAAAGACATGCGGACATATCTTTCATTTTGTTCTTTGATGAACATGTTATCAGAGTCACTAGAAGGCCAAATCTTCAGTCCTTCTTTTAGCACTTCATAATCTGGCCATTGTTCTTCTTCGTTGATGCTCAGTTCACCAATAGTAGCTCCAATGTATATTGAAAGTAGAACCACAGCAACGATAAGAGCTATCCGTGAGCTTATCTCAAAATTCAAAAGATACTCTATAGATCTGCTAAAAAATACCGGTAGTTTCTTTTTACGGAAAGCAAATCCAATGCTAAGCAAGATAGAACTTGAAGCTAACATTGGCAAAGCTAGCGGCCCAATTTCAAAAGGATCAAGGTCACCCTTATTCACACTTGCTACACTACTAATCAAAGCTGGAAAGACGACGGAGACTAAGCTTGGTATTATCATTCCAAGACTTGAAAGAAATACTATCGTTGATACAGTATTGCGCTCATTTCTTAGCATCAAACTAACTGAGAAATGCCATTAGATAGTTGTTTATCTGGAATTTTCCTGCCTTATCAGATCAGGGATTCAAAAACAGATACAAATGCTCAGATGTCAGAAGATCGTTGTTTACGAGACAAACAAGACAGAATAAAACAATTCATTTTCTCGTACGGACTTGACTATGCCAAAGATCTAGATTTGTGCATTGAGACGGATCTATTTCGTATTGTCACTTCAGTAACACCTGACGCAATAGAGATCTGTCGTTGAGAGATTTTGAGATCATACTTAATACACGCCATTAATACACGCCATATACAATGAAGCTGCTGCAAGTCCCATTGGTCCCTTCCCTGCAGTCTCTTCCTTTCGATTTGCTTCCCTTAGTATGTCATATGCATAACGTTTTACTTTTTCATCAATGCCCAACTTGCTTGCTATTTGAGATATGCAGTTCATTGAATCCATTATGGGCATTTTCATGTTCAATTCTTTTAGAAGCATCCTATAGCTAGCGGAGACTGCTTTTTTTTGTATGTTTAGAGCATCTGAGAAATCCACCAATGTTCGTGGAGTTCCTGTATCTCGACATGCGGCATATGCAGAAGCTGCAAGAACATTTGGAGTTGATCTACCACGGATTAGTCCTTTTTTGGCTGCTTTTCTGTATATGTATGCGGCCTTTTCAATTACGGTATCTGGTAGCGTGAGTTTATCCCTTAGCTTACCTAATTCGATAAATGCGATTCTCATGTTTCTGCCTGCGTTATCACTTTGACTTCTGCTATCCCAAATTTTCAGTCGTCTCATGTCTTGCCGCATTGTTGATGAAATTGGTTTGCCTGTCGAATCCTTTGTTCCCCCAATTACAGTAGCTAGCCCTCTATCATGTATCGCAAGCAAGTTTGGAGTTCCGGTTCGACTATTGTTTATAGAATCAGTTGTAAAGGATCTACGCTCTTGGCGAGAATCATCGATGCTTTCAACTATTACATTACCACATTTTTGACAAAATCTCTCACCTGTGGAACCATCAGTAAGCACCAATCCTCCACATCTAATACACCCATTACTTACATTCAAAACTTGCATTATCACAATCAAACTCTGTTAATTTTGTTGTTCCTTTTCGCTTCCCATCAAGGTCAAAGTTGAACGAATTCTAGCAATTCCCCGAATTTTTGTTGCGATGATATCCTTTACTAGAATAACAGAAGACGCTTCGATTTTTGTTATGATATCATACGCGCCAAATACGCCTCGTGTTTCTTTTATTTTGTTAATTGATTTTAGATGCGAATAGACCTCTTCTTCTGCTCCAAGCTCGCAGTTTATCAAAACATATGCAATAGTCAAAATACTAGGACACCGGCATGTGTTTTCTACAGTAACACTTTAGATCACGACATTCTTTTTGTGCATTAACGTAGTCACTAGTTGTCTTTTTTTCCAAATCACAGTAACAAACAACTGCGACATCTCCACAGTTAGCACAAAAACTCATACTATTACATATACGTTAACATATATATAGTGATGTATTTATTTTTTGTAAAAATATCATGTGATTTAGTAAAACACTAAACATTTGTTTGAAAATAAGAGGTTTTTGTTAGCTAGGAAAATGCACGGAGCGCAACAAGATTTTGTCTACGGGTTCCAGTGACAATCACAATTACATCCCTTGTGACATTTTATTCGCTTGCAATCAGAGCAAAGTGTATTCCAATAAGAGGTTGAACTCATGCGATCATAGGATCAATCAATCTAATTAACCTGACGTAAGTCCATATTAGGAATCAGTACAGATTAAACGGCATAGTAGTGTGAGTTTGCACATCCATTCTGGAAAGACAGGTAACTATTCAGCTATGCTCAAAAAATCAATATGCGCTATCTTATATGAGAGAACGACTATCAAGATACGATGAGATGCAATAATTGTGGAGAGATATTTTTGGAATCGAGATCTGAGATTTTAGATAAAATGCAAAATGGTATTAAAGAAGAAAACATCTCCCGTACATGTAGCAATTGCGGTCTAACAAGAAGTAAGTAAGTTCAACAACAATATTCTAGATGTGGCTAGTTCTGAATATTACAGTTGAGAAAGTAGAATTTGTTTAATTACTACAAATTCGTACGATGTGTAAATGAGTCTTGATGTAATTCATGAACACTTTGAAGGAATAATGAAGACAAGAGTCGGATCTCTGATAAGCAAGCCGATACTGATCGATCCTTCAGAAACGGTTGCTAAGACTATCAGTAAATTAACAAATAGTAATGCGTTTGACGCGTTCTGCATTGAAGATGATACAGTCCTAAATGTAAATATTAGAGACTTGCTCATGGGCAAAGACATTGCACATATGAATGTCAGACGGCTTTTACATCGAATTTCAAGTCTGAATCAAAACGATTCATTAGAAAGGGCAATCCACATTATCACCCACAACGGGACTAGATCTGCGCCAGTCTTAAAAAACAATGAGATAATCGGTGTGGTGGAGGCAAAGAACATCCTAAAGATAATTCCCACAATCGATAACAAATGGATAAAGGCAAATCAAATCTTCACTCCTGATCCGATTGTAATTGATAAGAAAACCCTGCTTGGAACTGCAAGAAAAATCATGACCACCAAGAGATTTGATCACTTACCAGTAGTAGATGGTGATAAGATATCTCAGGTACTTACTTCATTTCACGTACTTCAAACAATACTCCCGCAACAGAGAACAGGAAAAAAAGGCTGGGTCAAAAGAACAGTACACCGAGATGATGCCGTAGTCGGAAACATTGGCACCAGTAGAATTGTAAGATGTGAACCGCTTGATGACCTAGGCAGTGTTGTAAAGGCTATGCTTTATTCAGATACGACGTTTTGCCTTGTTTCTTTGCGAGATAGATTACAGGGAATCATAACATATCGGGACATACTTAACTTGCTCGGCACCAAGATCAAAAGCAAAATTCCACTTTTTATCATAGGTATGCCAGAGGAAGAGAACAATACTGATATTGTTATAGACAAGTTTACAAAAACGCTTGAATTTGTACAAAAAATTTCTGACATACAGGAAGCTAAAGTCTACATAAAGAAACATCGTGGGACTGGGATCAGATACAACTATGATGTATCTACAATAATAATCACGCCTCATAAGAGATACCAGTTTTCAAGCTCTGGTCATGATCTTAGTAGAATCTTTGATGAGTTGGGACAGAAGATGCACAGGGCCTTATCAAAACGCATACAAGAACGATACAAGATTAGTGTTCGCAAGATGGCGTAAAGAAATACAACATCTAATTAGAAAGCTCAGACAAGTCTGGAATAAAATTTCCTTTGACGATCTTATCTGCTTGTTCCATGACAGGAAAAATTTGTAACATATTTTGCAGACACATAAAAAGCAGGGCTTACCCTGGGGATAAAAAGACGAAATTCATATGGTTTGAGCATCCACATCAGTTATGGGTAATTCTACAGATTACGTCGGACGCACGTTCATTCTTTTGCTGACCGGAGTTGGATTAATTTTATTCTGGCGTGGAATCTGGCAAATGTCAGAAGAATTATTCTCAAAACAAATAAGCTTGATTTTAGGACTTGTCATAATAATCAGCATTGCAATATATGAAAAAAAACAGATATTCAAGAGTTTGAGTGGGACGCACTAGCAGGCATTACAAATATTGAGTTTTTCTATTTCAACGGATTATTTTGATTGGTTTTTCATTCAAAATTCCACGATATTGTTTACTTTTGTATGATGTTATTGACTTCAGAATGCCTGTGATCGTCGCATCACTAGTGGTGATCAGACATTAGTTTAATACAAATGAATACGCCATATTGTGATGTCAGAATTATCGTTTGAGAATATGCCATATTGGAAATCCGCAAGCCGGCATATTCTTGAGTTGCCAGAGATTAGATTTGTTGGTGTCATCAATAGTCTTGGCCGCCTAGTTTCAGGTGATTACAAGAAAGGTACAGTGCCAATTGCCGAAGTAGAACAATACAAACTCTGTATGTCACATGCATTGGAGTTATTTATGAAAAAAGATCTAGATGAAACCCTTGGAAGCTTAGAATACATCGTTTCAAAGAGAAAAAACGTAACAATAATCACAATTCCAATCAACGATAAATTGGTACTGATATCTGCAGAACCACAATCAAAAATTGAGCCCGTCATTGATGAAATAATACAAAGAATTAATGACGTATACATCAGTCCAAATTAAATTTAATGAGTCCAATTAGAAGTTATGATACAGTATAAAGAATGTCGGTGCCAATGCGGTTGCTTTAGATTAATCCAGAATCAATACTATCAATTTTGTATCTATTGCACACTTGGTACTCATAAGGAAAAATAATCCGTCTCATAGAGCCTGCACTATAGTCCAGAAGGATGATGTGAAGCGATGAATTTATGAAATTTCAATAATCTGGTGATCCAAGTTATATGTAACTAACAAGCACAACATGCCTGGCAAACATAATCAGACAATCGTCTGAACCTGAAAAGACGCAAAGTGTCACTTTTAGACTCCCAAAAAGAATCCTAGAACAAATTCAGCTAGAAGCAAAACAAGACAACATTTCTGAGAATGTACTTGTGAGGCAAATCCTGACAAATTATGTGGACTGGTTTAGGCTCTCAAAAGGAACTGGAATGATTCCAATCACAAAAGAATCACTTCAAAAACTAAGTGAGCGACTAGACAACAACTCGATAAATCATATTGTTGAGAACATTTCTTTACTAATCAAGAATTTTAGCATCATAAGATATGGCAAGTATGATCTAAGTACGATTCTTGATTCACTTTCAATGTATATACAAATGTCAAATTCTCAGATGGTTCATCTAATAGAAGGAAACATTCATAGGTTTTTGATTAGCCATAACCTCGGAATCACGTGGTCTTTGATATTAGAGCAGATATTCAAGGTAGTGTTTATAGAATTTATCGATGATTCTCAAATCCGATTTCATTGTGATAATGATTCCATTACTATAACATTAGTACTGAACCAGTAACTCGTAACAAGGGTTTGCAATTTGGAATTAATTATTTATTGTGACAGATTTTAGCCAGATCAGCGCGCCATTCGTTTTATTCTAGTAATAGATTGTTTTTGGGAAGTCATTTGGTGGGTTGCTTGAGCCAAGGTCATTTGCTCTTGACATATTCCCCTCAAAAAGCCCTTTTCCAATATGGAAATTGTCTATGTGAGTAGAAAGTGCTGTTTTGTCACTAGATACTGAAGAACAATATGGACATCTGATCAAAGATGGCATTTCGAGCTCGGGTAAAGGAATCGTATGCTGCGTGATGTTTCCGACTAGCGTCTTTTGAGAAATTACGCCTATTGGAACCGTGTTATCTAAAACAATCAATCTTCGTACATTGTTTTTAGTCATCATGGTAATAGCATCTCTGACTCTAGCATTCTTTTCTATTGACAGGAGAGGAGTTTTCATTATTTCTTTTAATGTTGTTTTTGACGGATCCTTCCCTTTTGAAACCACATCAAAAAGAACATCCCTATACGTGACAATTCCCCGGATATGACCATCATCTCTTATCAATAGGCTGTCCACCCCATACTCTTCCATCTTTTTTACAGATTCAGCCACAGTTTGGTTACTTTCCAGAATGGATAGTTTCATGTCTATGAAATTTAATATTTGTACATCTAGTGCACTCATAAACCATGTTCACGACGGTCTGATTTTAAACCCAAGATCGATTGTCAGCAGTGATAGTCAGTAATTTGGATATCACACAAGCACAATTTTGTAAATCAGGTATTGTAAAAATAACCTTTAATCACATCTAATCATTATTTGTCGTTCTTATGCATAAAATCAAAACCATGAAATGAAAAACAAGGAGTCTAACTGATTATTCTGCGGATTCATCATAATTTTCATCTTGCTCATAACCTTCTTTGAGTTCAAGCTGGTGACTTTCATCTTTCATCTCTTCTTGTTCTGTTTTTTTCTTCATTTTCTCATTCTCGTTTTCTTTTTCTACCACGGTGTCAAAACACGTGCCTGAGTTATTAAACCAGTGAAAATTATCAAAACTGGAATTGATTTTCAAGCATGTTGTATTAGGACGTATTGAACTAATGTTATAGAATCATTCTTGTGGCGTCAGTCCAAGGTTTATCATTTGTCTCATATTTTTCAAATAATTCCATATTTTCAGACGAAAGTTCAGATTTGATTCTATTCCAAATATTGGTTATTTTGGCATCTAGCTTGTAGATATCTCTAATTTGATAGTCTATTGATTCCACTATAGATTAACACGATCTTGAGGGAATTGAAGTGAAAGGTGTAGGCCCTCGAGGGGAATCGAACCCCTGTCCGGGGATCCACAGTCCCCTATACTAGCCACTGTACTACGAAGGCCGCAAAAACCAGAACCCGCAGATCCACTATTAACCTAACTACGAGTAAGAATCAAGGACAAATTTATTATCGACTATAAAAAAGACCGATTATGCAAGGCAAAGGCTGGTTCATCGGCATGGCAATTACAATAGCCTTGGTTTGGTGGGGCGCAAATTACTTGTTCCCTTGGTTCCACTAGCTATTCTTAATCAAAAAGCCATCCACGCTTGTAAAAATATGCAAGCATGGAAAACGCAGGAATTGCAGACATTAACAACACTATGATAAATGTCGTGTATGGTCCCAAAAACATCCAGCTACCAGTCTCAATTCCACCCGGAATGTTGACATTCATGCCGTAAATTGCGGCAATCACCGAAGGTGGAATTGTGAGTGTGAATATTATAGTTAAAACCCCAAGTATCTTGTTTGATTTTTCGGTGGATAGCATAAAGTCGGTATCTTTGTAGATCTCCATTGTTTCTTTTGCTTCATCGAGTGTTTCTGCAACTTTGTCTAGATGGTCAATTACGTCGTCAAAGTGGATCACCAGATCATCTTCGTCGTTTGAAAATCGTTGAGTATTTTTTGATGTCTCCAGTACTGTTCTTCTCAGAGGATGCACTATTCTACGAAGTATAGTGATCTCACGTCTAAGCAAAGAGATCTTTTTTGGAGTGGACTTGTTCTCGTCAAACACGTCGTCTTCTATTTCATCAAGGTTTTCTACAATTCTGCGTAGTGTATGCAACAAATCATCCACTAGAACATCGATTATTTTGTGCAGCAAAATTCCAGATGACTTTCCAAGCAGTTCATTTCGGTATTGAGAATTATCTTTGCAGTGAGCCACCATGTCAACTAATGGTTTTAGCTCGCCATAGTGGATTGTTACCAGATAATCTTTACCAATGAATACTGCAAGCTGGTTAAACCTTGACATACCTCGTTTTATCGCAAGCGGTGGAAAATGCAGTATGATAAATGAGTGATCGTCATAGTTATCTATTTTTGCCAGTTGAATTTTCGATATAGAGTCATCCAAGTTTAACGAATTGAAATTGTACATTTTGCCAAGCTTTTCTATTTCTGCTCGGTCCGGATTTTGGATGTCAGTCCATGTGAAGCCATTTCCCTGTATGGTCTCAATGTGGGACTGCAAAACCTCGGTTTGCTGAGGATGCCTTCTCAGATGTGGTAGTTTTGCAATGAATAGTTCTTTTTTCAATGTAGCCTTGCCTCTTTGAATTTTAATTTAAAATTTTCATTAATCTTGTTGCAGGCAAACTTTGAACAATTTACGTAAATTTTTAGAATAATGTGCGGGCGTGGCCCCAAGCGTAGAACTGGAGAGAACACCTCTCATTTCCATAACGCTCAAAGCGTTCATGGGTCAATGTATCGTTCTACTGAGCCACGCGCGGACTATTTGTTGGATTTTACATCCTTCCGCATTAATTAGTATAGGAATTTTTTGTATTTAAGATTTAGTGTGAATTT
>RHCX01000053.1 GCA_010028495.1 Nitrososphaeria archaeon
CAGAAATCAATAACGGATTCATTTTAGTTTCTTCTCCAGTTTTTGAAGTGTTTTTTGTTTTAGCTTGATTAATTCTTCCATGTCAGCTTTGGTTACATCACCGTTCTCTCGTCTGTACAAAATATCTAGTTCTTTTTCTGATATGGATTCACGATATTCTAGTGAATTTTCCAGTATTGATTTTACCAATTCCGAATAGTCTATCATAAATCCCAAAAGAATGTTGCCGTTTTTGGTTGGATCAAGATTTATCTTCTTGTCCTTGAAATCTTTTTTAATTAGCCTGTAAAGCAATTTCTGTAATTCAGCCGCAGTTTCTTTTGTTATTGGATTTTCCAAATTCTTATCCACCATCATATCGTCTTGTACTCCCCAAGGCATTTCGTAAAAATACTTGAAACCGTGCATGGAAGAACGATCCTCATAGTAATCAGCTCCTTCATCGCGCAAAAGATTTGCAAGAGCCACAATTCCAATATACTTCATTAACCAAGTTTCCCCGCTTTTTGTTGCCCTGTAAGCTTCCTTGCCGTTTTGTAAGGTAGTTTTTTCAATTTTGTGGTGACCTTCAAGATCCTTTAGCATCGTAGTCAGACCCCTTGGGGAAAACCTGGTCTCATTTATCAGGTCGGTAAATCGCTTTGGGCCTGTGCCTAGTAGCCTCAGTATTCGCGCTCTATTCTGCTCCTTGTCGGTTGATTTTGGCCAGTTTTGTGCGTCTTTTGCACTCATTTTGGTACAGTATACTATACTATTCTCAGTATATTAAGTATGTCTCATGTATCTTATGATATGTGGAAACACCAATCTACAAAACAGAATGGGACAAACTCACGCCAAAGCAAAAGGCTTTGCGGGAAAAATCACTTGCTGTTCTAGTTGAGGCAAGAAGGACTGGCAAATCACCAAATAGAATTGCAAAAAAGATTGGCATCTCATTTGGTACGGTTCAGACCCATACTAACGCTTTCAAAAAGGTAAATGGCAGATGGGTTGCAAAAAGATTTGATAAAATTCCGCGTCCCATGTTGATTAGCGAAAAGGGCAAATTACGATCCATTTCAATATCTGACTCAAGACACGCAAGTACATTAGGACGATACCACAATGCAGTAAAACACTATCTAAACACAGGCGATGTTTCAAAACTAAAGAAATTCTCAAAAAAGAAGATAAGGGATTCTTCTGGTAAACTACATACTTTTGAGACTGATCCCAAACTAGTACAAGAAATTAACGAGAGAATAGAAGAGATTGCGTTTTTCCAGGTGTATGATTCTTGATTATATCAGATTATGATCCATTAATTGTTGTGAATGAGAAAATTTCTATTGTTAATGATTACACACAATATGAGACAAACCAGATCAGAGCTTTACTCAATTCTTGGATTAATCAAACGCCAAAAGAATCTGAAATAAGAAAAGACTATTGTGAGATCTGTGCTACAAGAGGTGTTCCATTTCAAGGACATCATATTGCAGGAGAAAAACACGACGATAGACAAAACACTACATGCATACCCTGTCATAGTATAATCACAAAAAGACAAAAGATCTGGGATGCCAGATGGGACGAAAAGACAGACTCTGAAACCCTGAAAATCGCTTTCTTTTACAGAGGATTATACGAAATTTTGATTCTCATGGCAGAAAAAAGGCAAAACTTGCTTTATGCTCGCATAGCCGATTCCCTGATTGATCCTATAGCATATCTGATGAGGTACGAGCAAAATTGAGCCTAGATTCAGTGTATCTGAGATGTTACACCAGCACGCATGGCTCAAAGTCATATTTTGAGCCTGGAATTGACCCCAAAGCCAATTCCAGCATTGATTTTGTGCTTGACGTATGCGTGAACAAGGATAGAAAACTAGCCTTTGGAACCTGCGGGATTTGGATAGATGGCAAATTATTCAAAACGTTCGTCTTTTATGCAGATGATACCAACGAATCTGAAATTACACAATTACGCAAAGTCTGTTCTGACTATCCAGTTGTGGTATTGTCAAAAAAGGAATTTGTTGAAAATGTGTTCTTTCCATATGTCTTTAGGGCAAGGGCAAAATGCATTGGATTTGAGCTGCCTTTTGTTCTATCAAGATTGGCAACTGAGGTTACAGAATCCAGAAGATTTCCAAACGGCTTTTCATTTACACTATCGCATAGGGCAAAACATCCACATATTGTAGTAAAAAGCATTGATTCAAAATCTCAGTTTATACAATTTAACAAGACATTTCGAAAGAAAAAGTCACAAAAAATCACCTACTATAGAGGTGGTTTTATTGACTGCAAGACTATAGCCTTTGTCCTAACCAACGACAAGTACGATCTAGACTCTGCACTAACAGACTTTGAATGTCCGATCAAATTAAAATCCAAAAAATATGGAATATCAGAACACAACATCAAAGCAAGCATCAACAATTTGATTGCGTATCGCATTTTGTATAAACAACAAATGAAAAGATACGAAATGTTTTGCATACCAAAACAGGAACACAATCTGCTATCTCCTGCATCTATTGGCAAGGCATATTTAGAAAAAATTGGCATCAAGCCGTTCTTAGAGCAAAACCCACAGTTTTCAAAAGAACTGTTAGGCTATGTCATGTCAACATATTATGGTGGAATAGTAGAGGCAAGGATCAGAGTACCAACACTTGTAACAAATCTGGACTTTGCAAGTATGTATCCTACACTTTTTGTCTTGTTTGGAATGTATGGATTTTTGATAGCTGAAAAAATCGACCATCAAACCACGACACAACAAACACAGGAATTTCTAGACAGAATCACCATACAGAGCATAAACAAGCCTGAATCTTGGCCACAAATGATTACAATCTGCAAAATCGTGCCTGATGGGGATGTTTTGCCTGTGCGCTCTACTTACGGCAAAGCCATTGCAAGCATTGCTTTGGCTCATCTAACCCCTAAGGACGGAACTGTACTTTGGTATACCTTGCCTGACTTGATAGCCTCAAAGATTCGAACTGGAAAAGCACCAAAAATCCTAGAGGCAATTACATTTGTTCCAATAGGTGTACAAAGAGGATTAAGAGAAATTTCACTTCCAAACGGAATGACTCTAGCAAAGGGACAAGACCTAATCAAGAAAATAATTGAAGAAAGGTTTCGAATCAAAGACAAGCTAGACAAACTAGAAGGCAATGAGAAAAAACAAGCCGAATTAATCCAAAAGATTCTCAAAATAATTGCAAATTCAACATCTTATGGAATTTCTGTTCAAATCAATACAAGAAAGACCATGCTACCAAAGAAAGTTACTGTCTATGGTTTAGACAAATTTGATACACAAACATACAAAATTGAAAATGCTGGCCCATTTTTTAATCCAATAATTTCGATATTTCTGACTGCTGGCTCTAGGCTGATTTTGGCAACAGTTGAGACGATACTAGAACAAAACAATGGTTACATGGCTTATTGCGATACTGACGCAGTTTTTGTCTCTCCACAGCATGCAAAACTGATTCAGGAATTTTTTAGAAAACTAAGCCCATATTCTGAAAATACCGAATTATTCAAAGTTCAAAAGGAAAATGGAAAAGAACTGGAAAACATCCTAGTATATGCAATATCGCCTAAAAGATACGCAATTTATGAGAAAAAAAGTAACAAAATTACCATTTACAAATACTCTAATCATGCGTTAGGACATTTGTTAGGAATCGATCATGAAGAGTTTTGGCGCGACATTATACTATTACATTATAATCCAGAAAAAGAGCAAGAGATTCTAGCAAAATACGAGACAAAGTATGCAATGTCTGAGCTTGCCACAACAAGTTATGATTTTTTCAGGCGTTTTGGTGTTCTGAATGAAGGAAAATCATATGCAGAGATGATCAAGCCATACGATTCTGTTTTGATTGGTAATGCTTACAGAAAAGACCGCAAAACAGGTGTACCAATTGTGCCTTTTGTGGCTAAAAATGGGGAGCTAGATGAGGCTCCGTTTGGAGAGTTTATTGACTACAAATCAGGCGTTTTGTACCCGAATTCCAATTCGCTTGATTCTCAGAATTACTGGAAGCCAATGTCTATAGTTTTTTCAGACTATAGTAAATACGATAAAAATGATTCTGGCAATGCTTTGAAAAGAAAACACTTGGTGTTTGGCAAAGAATCTGTCAAATATGTTGGAAAGGAGATCAACGAATTAGAAGCATCTACGGTATTTGGCGTGACTGATGAAAATTCTATTGAATATGAGAATCAGGATGCAAAGATTCACAGAATTATTGAAAACCTGACTGAAGAAAGGGCTAGAAAGTTAGGAATACCAAGAAGAACATATTTTGATTGGAAAAAGAAGTTGAGGGACGGTACGGTGCTAAAATTGAAAGATGTGATTAAGACTAGGCTATTAGATGTAATGAACTAGTTCAGTTGTACATGAATTGGTGAATTCTTTTCAAATAATATGCAGATTCTTCTTTTGTGTACTGGGGTTTAAGGGAACGTAATTGTTCAATTATTTTATCATCAGTTAGGTTTTGTTTTCTTCCTACATAATCCAGATAATGTAATGAGACAATTAATTCTAAAGTTCTACTTGAATGAATATCACGACCCAAAAACTCTTTTAATTTTTTAATAATCTCTCCCTCATTTTGGAATGTATTGTCTACCTGTCTATCTGACTCTTCTCTAGTATCGTCATACAATACAGCAGTTAATCTCCTATCATATGGGCCATGTAGATACCAACTAAACTTAAAGCCAAGGAAAATTCCAAACGCTTCAATCAAATAAGTTAGTTTTTGCAGCTGTTTTCTACTTGCAAAATTATCGAGGCGTGGTTCAACACCAAGATCACTATACAACTGAATTAGCTTTTCGCGTACTTTCATTAAGATCTAAACATCACTTGAGAAGTCTTTGAAGTGACGCAAGAGTGATTGAAATATTTCTTTACCTCCCGGTGTGAGTCTATAGAATGTCTTTGGCTTTCTATCCACGAATTCTTTTTTGTATTCGATTAATTCTAAATCTTCCAAGACTCTAAGATGATTGGCAAGATTACCATCACTTTTGATTTGAATTCCATCTCTCAAAGCTGGAAAATCTAACGCGCCAAATCTCCTCAATGCTGTCAAAATCATCAATCGATACGGATGGAATATCTGCGGAGGTATTTTCAAAAAGTCTTCTTTTTTTAGAATCTCATCAATTGAACCATCTGCGACAAATTCTATATTTTGAGAATTGTCTACGACCTGGCTCACAATGACACCTTGTTTTGCTGCCAAATGATCCTTAATATCTGCTATTCTTTGCAAAGTGGTCAACATACCCTCATTACTCCTAGGATTAGTAGGACTTTGGAATATTATAATACTTTGTATTTAAAATGCAACTTTAAATACTATAGCTGTATAGGGGTAGCAATGACATCTGAAACATCAATGACAGAACAGGTCGGCAAGACCATACATGTCACCGTCAAAACCGTTGAAGGCGATGAAGACAGGTTCAAGTTCAAAGAAGAACTACTCGTAGGCAAGGCAAAACTGGAAGCCATGGAGAGATTCCACATAGCACCTCCACCAGGCGTAACGTATAGGCTGGCCGAAAAGAAGAACGGTAACTTCAGACCTTTTGATGACAACAAGACCCTAGCACAAGAAGGCGTCGAGAACAAAGACACCATCTGGCTAGGAACAGAACAGCAAGTTGGGTGACGATGAAAATCCATAGTTATACTACGGCCACCAGAATGTATCTCGAACATACAGTATGGAGAGGTCGTAGTATATTTTTTTTTCTATACGGTGATCACTGACATGGATGCAGCTCTTGCCACTACACTCTTTGAAGAAGAGGTAAACAAGCTAAAAAAAGGAATGAATGACTGGATAGACACAAACGACATCACGGTAGATGGAAGAATCATCTACATCTATCTTACAAGAAAATCGGATAGTAAAAAGTTCTTATTAAAAATTGTCTGCGATGGTGAATTCCCGCTAGAGCCTGCGGATTATTTTTTTGTCAATCCGGATACCAAGCAGGATGATAGTGTAGAATTCTGGCCAAACGAGGGTCAAGATGGATTCAAAACAGAGAATCAAAATCCAAGATGGATTTGCCTTGCAGGAACACGCGAATACAAAAAACATCATTCAGAGCACCAATTCAATCCAAAGACAAATTCACTTGCACAGACAACATTCCATATTTTTAGACAAATAAACGGGTGGAAACGACTTGTTTAGTGCTGCAAACAAAATCAACACATTGGAAATACCAAGATCAATTTTTAATTCGACAATACAGAATCTGCAAGAAAACGGCTTGGAAGGTAACGAAGGAATTGCGTTTTGGACTGGAACATTACAGGATGCTACCGCACAAATAAAAAATGTAATATTTGCAAATAGTTATCCAGAATTTGAAAACCAAGAACTGTTTGCACGAGTCCCACTGTTGACTTCGTTTAAGATTGGCGAATTAGTTCATCAGAGAAACGAAAAACTGTTTGTGCAGATTCACTCTCATCCGTTTGAAGCATTTCATTCATTTGTTGATAACAAATATCCAATATCACACAAGATTGGCTTTCTGTCTGTTGTGGTTCCATATTTTGGGAAAAATGTGACTGACTTGTCACCATGCAAAATTTACGAGTATTTGGGCAATGGCAAATGGAAGGAACTGTCTCAAAAAGAGGTCTCAGAGCGACTCGTTATAGGAGAAGGTGCGTAATTTGGCAGATTCTAGGCATAACAGAACTGAATTATTTGTCAAAGAATGCAAGGTAGAGGATTCAGACAAATTCTTTTCAAGAACCGTCGTTGTCACAGGTGATGAAAAATTACTTGCTACTGACAATGGCAAAATAATGATAAAAACTGTGACAAATCTTACTAGTAGATTTACAGACAGAATTTACATTTCATTAACTGATTCTCAAAGTGCCTTACAAGCAGAGCTTGTCGATTTGGCTTTGAAAGCGGGGGCAGAGTCATCATCTGGAATTCCTGAAAAAATAGATGTAGTAATTTCAATTGGTAATTCATCCATTCGGGGAGACTTTGGCATAAATATCAATTCAGATGGCTGGGTATCGTATCTGTCTTGCAATAACAATGTCAATGTTTTTGAAAATTCTATGCAGAATTCAATTGGTGCAATGGGCGCATCTTGTTTTGCTTCCGCTGAAGCATTCAAACGTATGGTAGAAATCTCTGGCTGTGAACAAAAATGGGCAAAAAAACATCCAAAGAACTTCACCTACTCTTTTCTGACAAACTCATTATCCAAAGATAACGCGCCATTTCCTAACGATGTAAAAATAAACGAAGATGTCTTGCTTGTCGGAGTAGGAGCTGTAGGAAGTGGTTTTGTTTATGCTCTCTCACAAATCAAGAATCTGACTGCAACAATAGATGCAATTGATGATGATGCTTTTGATGATACCAGTCTAAATCGGTGTCCGATTTGTTTCAAAGAAAAATTAGGCCAAAACAAGGCAAAAGTTGCAGAAGAATACTCTACTGAGTCATTGCAGATCAAATCACAACCAGTCAAATTTAATGAAATCCAAGACAAACTAGGCTCAAAACTTTCCCTAGTTGTCTCTACGGTGGATAACAATGAAGCCAGATATCAAATTCAATCTAGCCTGCCAAAACTAATCTTTCACGGCGCAACAGGACAAAGCGTAGCAAATGTATCTATTATCAAATTCCTAGAGAATGCATGTTTTTGTTGCATTTACCAATCAAATTCAAGCCGTGAAGAAGTTATTTCCCATGAGATGGGCATACCAGTAACTGAAGTAAAAAAAGCGTTAGAAAATAATGCAAAGTTCACAGAAGAGCATTTTGCCTTAATGAAAGAAAAATTCGGTGCACAGGCTGATAAATTCCAAAAATTTGTGGGGCTGTCATTTGATGATGTGTATAAGAAGGAAGTATGCGGTAAAATGGAAATTAAAACAAAAGATGGTACAAAATCATCAAGTGTTTCATTTGTATCGTTTTTCTCTGGTCTGTCGCTAGCTGCAGAATTAATCAAATTTAGTTCAGACACTTTGCAACAATACCCTATGAATACAAGAAAGGATTTTCTGCGTCTCAATTTACTTTTTCCAGAAACAATAAATCACTATGTTTGGGGGAGATTCTTACACCCAGTACGCAGGAATAACAATGCTTACTCAGTTACAGAATTTAGGAACAATTGCAGTTTTGATTGGGGCATATCTTGCCTTTGTTTTGATATGTTTCAAAAAAGAATTTGACGGTTATTGGCATTGGAAGAGAAAAAAGCGCCTGATTCACAAAATCTCATTCATTGCATTGGCAATAATAGCTGCAATGATACCGTATCTTTGTGCAACTTCGACATTTTTCTTCAATGCTATAGATCATGACTATAATGTTCTGAATATAGAACAAAAAATAGTGATTCTAGTGTATTTTGGATTCTATTCATTCTTGGCAACGGATATGTTTAGTGGACTTTTAGGAAAAGGACTGCTCTTCAAAATTCCAACAATCAATAGATCTCCTATGAAAAAATACATTCCTTTAGAGACTAAAATAAGAAAATATCTTCCAAGTAAGATTAACAAAATTTTGGCTGTGTATGATTAGATAATAAGACTAGTTTTACCTTTAATTATTTACATTAAAAGATAGATGTGGAATTAAAGCCACAACAAAATAATAAAATCAATACTATATCTCACAAATCATTGAATAAACATGAATATTGAGAGTATTTTCCCAAAATTTGGCGAATTTCTTGATGAAAGACTCACAAAACAGGTTTTTACCACTGAAGATTCGATAAGATACACATTCTTTTATTGTCTAACACAATATTTTTCACTAAAACATACTGAAATTATTCTAGAATATCCGCATCCAAAAATAAAAGGTGCAGAAATAGACACTTTTATCAAAACAGATACTGGAAATTCTCAGGTTTTTGAGTTCAAATATGATAGATCTATTCCAAGTGAGCGAAATATACCTAAAACTATGAAAGCTGGAAAATTATTTGCAGATATTTTTCGATTATCTTTATACAAACAAGCGTATCCAGAAGCAAAATGTTTCTTTATTTACGTTACAGACCGTGAAATGGCAGTTTATTTTAGAAATGATGATAACAATTTAGTGGATTTTTTCGATAAAACAAATGAAAGATCTTTAAAAACTTTCGGATACTTGACACCTTTCGCAATGAAATGCCACCATTCAAGAGAACACTGGCATTCCCTTTATCTGTCCAATGTGGAGGACCAATATAATCAAAGCCTTTGGCGCACCATTCTGCCAATTCATTACGAAAACAATAAGCGTCCAATTGATGCAAGAAAAGATATTCGAAGGATTCGAAGGCTGCATAAAAATCATCCTGCAACATCAAGGTATTATAACCTTTATTGGACTCGAAATATCGCTTATCAAATACCAAATATTTAGCCGTAGGTAAGGACGAAAGGTAATGTGACTCCACGGCAGCTGGACCCACAAAATAGGTGGGGATGTCAGCAAAAAGAGCTTGAATTTGTTGTAGGGCCAATCGCTCAAAGGCCGCCAT
>RHCX01000054.1 GCA_010028495.1 Nitrososphaeria archaeon
CACAACATCCGCAGAATAGATTCCGTCTCTATCTACAATTCTTCTGGCAGAATCCAAACCTGATAGTTTTGTAGAGTTTTTCTTGTCCATCCCATAGATTTTTTCCGCGCCATTTTTCTTTAGAGTCTTGTAGATGTTTTGTCTTCTGGTCTCAGTAGCATAGAACAAGTTTACCTCTATTTTTGCATCAGCTGCCTTTGCGAGCAATACAATTTCTCTGGGACACAAGCCTGCAATGTTGCCGTTTACCGAGATTACCGGATTTTTGGCGTTTTTGAGCATAAATGCAGCAGCCAAAATCGCTTTTTTGGCAGATTTTGAGGTTTTCTCTCCTATCAGATAATCAAATGCCTCACCTCGACCATGTGCCATCAGGCCTTCCTTTGCAACTAGGCCGGCATCAAATGCATGGACGAGTTTTTCTCTAATGTACAGCGATTTTGCCCGCGGATGGCTGGATGGAATCAATGTACTAGTCTTGCACCGACTTGGTCAATCTTTGATTTTATCACGATTCCGTCTGGATATTTTTCAAATATTGCAATTACTTTGTCCTCCATTTCAGGCTTTACCAGAGCAAAAATTGTCTCGCCAAAAAGAGCAACACCACATTTTATTCCATTTTGTTTTAGCTCATCAATTACTGATTTCATCTTTGGTGTTATGATATCAACGTAATTTGCAAACTCTATGGAATAATCATGGAACTGGTCAATGTCTTTTGTCTGTACAAGCTTGTCGACCATTTTGCCACCAAGACCGTTTATCGATGCCAATCTCTCTTTGAGGAACTGCTTTGTGGATATTGGTGAAAAACAGATCATTATTGCTGAATACGATTCCGATGAAATCTTTTTGATCTGGCCAACTCCTGGAGCCCCGCCTTTTATCCTAATCTCAAATCCTCCGTGATATGACGCCAAGACGTCTCCAAGGCCTGTTCTACACATTACCTCTGCATTGTGCGCCATTTTACCAAGCTGCTCTTTGGTGTAATTAGTCTTGAATGCCGAATTCAAAGCATAAATCAATGATAATGCAACCGCTGCGGAACATCCAAGACCGTATCCAACTGGAATTTCGATGTCATGGTGAACTTTGAGAAAATATTTCCCCTGAACATTTTTCAAAAATTCAGATACTACAAATTCAGATACCTGTGTGTTATCTGGCTGATATCCTGATGTCGTAATGGTGTAATCAGAGAACTCTGAATCCTGAACTTCGACAGTTGTCGTGACACCTTCTTGTATTGAAAATCCAGCGCCCAAAGATCCTTGGGTTTCAGGTCTTGCAGTTTGGTCTAGCTCTGCCTTGAAGAATCCAGTGATATGTGCAGGGCTAAATGCAACTCCTCTCATCTGATCCGAGTTTAAATTTGAATAAAAATATAAGAATATGGCTTAAATTAATTAAATTAGTATAAATTGCCTAAATTCGTTAGACGCCTGCAAAAGATAGGAAGTAGCATTCTGGTATCATTACCAAAGGAATGGGTTGAGGCAAACCATCTAGACAAGAGCACCGAGGTAGAGCTGGAAACAAGCGACAACACAGTATCAATTACTATTGGCAAAACAGAGCGTCCATCAAAAGAAGTCGTAATATCTTATCCGTTGCCACAAGATGAAAACATTGTCGCAAATATTACTGGTGCATATCTGATCGGCTATGATATTATTCGAATAAAGGCAAAGACTACCATTCCAGCTGAGGATAGAGAAAAAATCCGCAACTCAATGAGACGACTGGTAGGAATGGAAATTGTGGAAGAAGATTCCTCAAATATCAATGTCCAGTTTTTGCTAGATGCTACAACTTTGAATCCGCAAAAAATTCTAAAAAGAATCAGCTCTATCGCACTTGGAATGTTTACCGATATTTCATCTGCTTTGATATCTGATGACAGATCAAATATGCAAACGTTATCGCACAGAGATGATGAAGTCGACAGACAGTATTTCCTACTGGTCAGACTAATTCGCAGTACAATATCTGATAAAAGACTGGCCACTGCATTCCATCTGGAAAACATTGATGTTTTGGACTATAGAATTGCGGCAAACATTTTGGAGACAACAAGCGATACTTTGGTGGAAATTGCCAATTCATTATCAAATACTACTTTATCCAAAAATGACCTCAAAAAAATCTACGAACTCACAAAGGATATTGAATCAATCCATCAAAAGTCAATTGATGCATTTATTGAGCAGAACAGAAATCTGGCAATTGATGCCATTGCGAGTCACAGAAAGTTCCAGAGAAAAATCTCTGATATTCGTTCATCAATAGAGCAGAAAAACCAGCTCCAAATTGATCTGCTGGATCTTATCTACATGTTTGAGCGTGTATCTAGATCCTGGGCAGACGTGGCAGATCTGGTAAAACCGGTTTATAGCTAGTACAGTTTGTTTTTGGCAGCGTAGGTCAAAACGGCGCAGATTGTTTTAGAGTCGATAATTTTTCCTGTCTTTATCATCGAGATCAGTTTCTTGATGTCCATTTTTACTACAGAAATGATTTCGTCCTCATCAAGCATAAGGCCACTGGTTTTTTTGAGGTTCTTTGCCACAAAACAATGGATTGCCTCTCTGTTGTATCCTACCGATGGATAATACGTCAATAGATGTGTCATCTTGGTTGCTTTGTAGCCTGTTTCTTCCTGAATTTCGCGAAAAGCGCACTTGAGAGGTTTTTCTCCTTTTTCCAGAGTTCCTGCAGGAATCTCCAAGACATATCCGTGTGGGAATCTATGTTGTTTTACTAGAATGATCTTGCCTTTTTCATCAAATGCCAAAATTGCAGCAGCTCCTCTATGTTCTATTACCTCGCGCTTTACCCTTCTGCCCTGAATAATAAGATCATACAGACTCAGGCCCAAAATTCTGCCTTCGTAGATCTTTTTCTTTTTCATCTAGATATGCTCAAAATGTGATGGATTTTAATTTGTCTGGTATGCTAGGTGCAATTTTCCTTTAGCCCTGGCTTCTCTTATCGCATTTTGAATCCATTTTTGCGGAAAAGTTATCTTTTTTGGCACAAACAAGTCAGCAGAACTGACGCCTTTGACAGAACGTATTTTTTGCGTTATGGAATCAAGCTCAAAAATATTATTTGAAAACAAGAACAATACTATCTGGTTTTTTGCCAAAAATGGCTTACTCAAAAATGACTCGGAAAATTCTTTTTTGAGCAGCTTTAGGGTTTCAGCAAAATCATCTTCTACCCATGTAAGAACAGCAAACGGAATGTATTGGCCAAATTTTGTAGGGTCATAAATTAAGGTAAACTGGATTGCTTCGTCGTCCTGCAGTTTTTGCAACGACCTTGTGATTGTTTTGGTGGACAACCTGGTCTTTTTTGCAAGATCATCTATCTTTGCGCGTGGGTCCTTTAGTAATTCATCAATGATATCAACATCTGTCCTGGTAAGATCTGATCGTATGCCGGGATTTTCTGCCTCAAATATTGATAACAATCTGACATCTTTCATCAAACCCTTTGCAAGCTCTATTTTCTGAGAAACGTTTTCTTTAACAACAATTCCGCAAACCGTAATTCCACCGACCACTGGCACCACCAAAAACGGCTCACCAATCAATTCTACTTGCTTGAGAATCTCCGACATGTCTTGACCTGTCACTACGACATACAGCAAGTTATACCCAAAAACCGGCGGCTCTATTTTGAGAGTAAAATCCTCGATGATCCGGCTTTTTGTCATCTTTGCAATTCGGCTTTTTACTGCGGCACCAGAAATCCCAATTTTTGCGCCTATCTGCCTGTCTGATTCTCGGCAGTTATCCAGCAAATGATGTAGGATTTGCACGTCTAATTTGTCCAATTTGCTACACTTAGGCACTAGTTTCCTATTAAACACTACTATTCTATGGTCTAAATGTCTGATTTATCTAGTTTAGACACAAAATACATTAAATATCAGACTAAATGATACTACCCATGGATTACCGGGTCCAGCTGGCAAAAAGAATGCTTTCCAACAAAAAGGGCTCTTTGATTGGCGCAGTCCTAGCTGTATCAATTGGCATTCTGGTGATTCATGTAAATTTTGTAATTTTCCAAGGATTATACGATGCCATAGTTCGAGATTTGTCCAGCTATAGATTTGGTGATGTTCGAGTTACAGATGAGGAGAGCTTTATCACAAAAAAGTCTGACACCTTTTTGGTAAACTGGTTCGAGAGAATCCCATACGTGGAGGCAGCTGCACCCAGGCTTGATTCCGCTGCATCAATTAATGTCACAAAAAATGGCAAGCTGATTGAAGAGTTCAAAGTTCCAATAGTTGGTGTAGATCCATTCCGTGATCCTAGAGTGTCAACTGTTGCAAATACCGTAGTTGACGGACAATACGTATTATCAAGAAATTCCATTGTGTTGGGATCTTCAGTTGCAGAAAAGCTTGGCAACGCACAAGTTGGCGACAGTTTGGAGCTAAAGGTCACCGACAGACACGGCCAGGACAAGATAAAGCGATTTTTGGTATCTGGAATTGTTCAATCACCTGGAGGTCAGGGCTTGGACACTAGTGCAATAATGCACATTGATGCATTGCGAGACATGATGGACAGACACGGAGAGACAGGCTCTGTAATGGTAAAGCTAAACGATCCCAAAAAAGCATCTGAAGTCAAAAACTATTTTCTTAGATCATTTCCAAACGACGACTTTGAGGCAGAAACAATAGAGGAATCAGCAGAAGATGCACTCAGAGGATTCAGATCTAGGCGCAAAAAGAAAGGACATTCTGGTCATCTTCATTGTTCAAGGCATGATGATTGGTGCTCTAGGCGCAGGCTTAGGTACGGCAATGGGCTTGGGGTACACGTTTTATGCCAAAGAAACCAAGATGACCTTTGCAGGATCTATACCGTTAGAGGTCAGCTACGACTGGGGCAAGGTCTCGCAGACTGCCGTGATGGCATTTTTCCTAGCAGTTGCCGCATCAATTTACCCGTCATACAAGGCGACAAAATTGCAACCAGTGGAGGCAATGAGATATGTCTGATATTGTATTGGAGCTAAAAGACGTCAACAAGATTTTTGGTAAGGGAGACACCAGAGTACATGCGCTCAACAACGTCTCATTTTCGGTAAGACGCGGAGAGTTACTGCTTATAGTTGGCAGCTCCGGCTCTGGCAAATCTACATTGCTTAACATGATTGGATTATTGGACAGACCAACCAATGGACAGGTGATAATCGATGGAACAAACACCACAAAACTATCCGATAACAAAATTTCAGAATTTAGAAACTCCAAGCTTGGATTCATCTTCCAATTTTCAAATCTCATGGCAGATCTTTCAATATTGGAAAATGTAATGCTGCCAAGAAGCATCCAAGGAACAACTAAAAATTCGGAAAAAGAGGCAATAGAGCTTTTGCGAGCGGTTGGATTGGAAAGCCAGATGCAAAAAAGAGCAAACAAGGTTTCTGGTGGACAGGCCCAAAGAGCAGCAATTGCAAGAGGCTTGGTGAATCATCCAACTATTGTTCTAGCTGATGAGCCAACCGGAAACTTGGATTCAGTTACCGCAGAAACCATAGTGCAGCTAATGAAATCAATGGCAAAAAAGCTAAACCAGACATTTGTCATAGTTACTCACGATAGGCACCAGTTTGGAGAAGTTGATAGAATAATTACTATCAAAGATGGACGTGCATTTGAGGGAGAAGACGTACCATCAAAAATGGAGCTGACAACATGAAGATAGCATTTGCATTACTGACACTAGTATTGCTTGCACCAATTGCTGGGGCATATGCCCAGTTAGGCAATGGTGACTCGCCATTTGAGCGCAATTTCGGTGATGTCAAGTTCTTGGATGCATATTTTGGAACCCTAGACAACAAAGTAGAGGTTACACCAGGCGACAAGAACGTTCCATTTACCGTAGTATTTGCAAATGTGGGCTCGCAAGACATCACGGGAATCAAAGGACAGTTACTAATGCCAATGGGATTTAGCTCTGCAGACGGCAAAGGCGCGTTAATCTATGCAAACAGTGACGCCGAAGCGGAAGCGGGAAAACATTTCTCATTGACATTTTTTGTAAATATAGACAAGAACACTTCAATTCAACAGTTTCCGGCAACTGTCAAGCTCGATTATTCCAGACTGCGAGAATCCGGCGCAAGAAATTCGTTCTTTGATTTTAACTTTAAAGTGACTGGAGAAAGCATTCTGAATCTCAAGGCAGACCTGCCATTTTTGACATCGCTCAAAAACAATGCTGTAACAGTAGAGATAACAAACACCGGAACAGCACCACTCGCAAACGTCAAAGTTGTGCTGCAGAACAGCCAATTCCAATCGGATAGATCCACAACTCTGACAAATCTGGAAAACGTAGTCTTTGATCAAAACGAATGGGATATCGGAACAATCAATGCCCAATCTGCAAAGAAATTTGCATTTTCAGTCTATGTTCCTGAAAATGTAAAAACAGAAACACTTCATACACCTCTAAAGGTTACATACTATAACGCACACGGAGATAAAACCGAGGATACTCGAACCGTTGATTTCTACATCAATGGCCTAATTGATGCCAAAATCTACGACATCAAAGTAATTGACATTGGTGGAAAGCAGACCATTATTGGTGACATCATAAACGAAGGAAACATCAGCGCACTGTTTTCGTTTGTTACATTAGAACCACTGGATGGATCTAACATTAGAAAAACCACACAATTCATAGACGAACTGGAAACCGACTCGCCAGTACCGTTTAACATTCCAGTGGAATTTGATGGTGAACCAAAGTATGGAGACCACAAAATCAAGATTACAGTTCGATACAAAGATGATGTAAGACAGGAACATACAGTATCAGAAATTGCAACTGTTACGCTCAAAGACTTGACCAAAAAACCAGAACCAACACCGATGGACTTTGCACCAGGAATAATCGTACTAGCCATACTTGGAATCGGTGGCTATATTGCATACAAGAAAATAAAACAAAAAAGGCAAGCCAAAACTGATAGTGAAACATAGCTTCTCCGTTTATATCTAATGTTTTCAGAAATTATGCGTTGCACATACTCTTCTTGCTTGTAGTCATCGCGTTTGTTTCTTCATTCCATTTTGCAACCGCCGAAGTACAAATTCCGTTTTGGGTTGATGAAAAAATCAAATTTTGGGCAAATGACAAAATATCATCAACTGATCTAGATACAGCTCTTTCTTGGCTTGCAGACAAAAACCAGATTGCTATCAAATCCTACGAAAAACAAAAGATCTCACCATCGTTTAAAAATTACACCAAATCTTGGATGAATGGGAAAATCTCGGATTCCGAGTTTTTTGGCAAGGTATATGCAGAACTACAAAGCGGTTCCATCCAGCTGACTAAATCTGGATATGACAAGAAATCCTACAAAGAGCACGAATATTCCGGTTACTCTCCACTGTTTAGAGTATTTGCGTACAAAAAAGACTTTGTCATGGATAACGGCATACGTGCACCCAAAGCCATGCAGTTTGAGAAAAGGTCTAACCAAACCGAAGCTTACCAGAAAATCTCTTCAGATGGAAAAGATGCGGTCGTTATCAGGCCAATATTTACAGCAAGTGCATACTATGAACCAGGATTTTACACGTTTTATCGAAATGAATGTGATTCCAAGTGTCTCACTACTACAATCAAGTATGGACAGCCATATGGATATTCAGGCTCTTCAAATTCGATGAAAGTTCTGAGATTGCTGGGATACAAGGAAATAACAGATATTGATGTGGATAAAAATCCAGAAATTCTCTCCAAGTACAAAAAAGTTATCGTATTACACAACGAGTATGTTACTCAGAAAGAGTTTGATGCAATAACTAAGCACCCACACGTATTGTATCTTCATCCAAACGCACTTTACGCAAAAATATCTGTGAATTATCAAAATGATTCGATATCGCTCATACGAGGACATCACTATCCAACTAAAGAAATTCTAAATGGTTTTGACTGGAAGTTTGACAATAGTAAGCTAGAGTACGATAAAACATGTGCAAACTGGAAGTTCACCAAAATAAAAAACGGCAAAATGCTCAGCTGCTACCCTCAAAATATTATCTTCAGTGATTACAGACTCTTAAAAGAAATTAAAGACTATTGATTCCCACTAGGATTATTAATCAATAATTCGTATTTTTGATCCATGACTTTTGATGAAATCGAGATTCCAAAAGAAGTCAGGCCGTTCATGTTGGAACAAGCCCAAGAGACAAAGCTTGGCCACAAAAATGGCTCAAACAGACAATTTCGATACGGAAATTTGCATATTCGAGAATATGATGACAAGTATCTGGTCCACATGGATAGAATCAATCCTCACGACGATCCTCTGGGGCATTTGGTTTATGATGCACAGGAAATCCTAATAGGCTTAGTAAGTGGCGCGTTAGGCGGAGCAAAAGTAGCATCTTACATTTACAAAAAATCAAACAAGACAAAAAAAGACAAGAAAGTTGCAACAGCTGCAGGGATTGTATCGTCTATAGCAATTGGCTATGCCGGATATAAAATCGCAAAAAAAGCAAAACAAGTGATAAAATGAGCACAAAAAGAACAATCCAAGTCTTAGTCAAACTAATCCCGATTATTATTTCATTAAGAAAGGATAGAAAGGACTGGGTTCGCTCCGAGGGAAAAAATATTGATCAGGAAAAATTCCGCAAACACGCAAACAAAATACTCAACACGTTCATTGGTTTGGGCCCAGTTTACATCAAGCTAGGACAATGGCTTTCATCAAGAGCAGATCTCTTGCCGCAACCATATCTGGAGGAGCTGTCAAAGCTACAAGATGATGTTC
>RHCX01000055.1 GCA_010028495.1 Nitrososphaeria archaeon
AAATGGCCCATCACATGTTGCGCAATATGAAACTCCTTTTCCTCCAAATACCTGCTCTCCTGCGATTCCAAGTTTTCTTGGGGATGCGCCGGTCGCAATAATTACTGCCTTGCATTCAAATTCTTCTGATGCAGTTAAAATCTTGAAAGGCCTGTGTCTAAAATCAACATCAATTACCTCATCATCGATAATCTTTGCACCCATTCGTTCTGTCTGTTTTCGCATTGTAATCATTAGGTCTGGACCCATTATGCCATGCTCAAAACCCGGATAGTTTTCCACTTCGGTGGTGTTTACAAGCTGTCCTCCAGGGAGCAATCCTGATAGAATCAAAGTTTCATGTCTTGCTCTGGCGCAATAAATGCCGGCAGTGTATCCTGCGGGACCTGCGCCGATAATAATGACATCATAGTTTGTCTTTGTTTTTTCTGTTTTTGGGAACTCTTTTTCTATCATCATAGTAGAGCCAGAGTCTGACGCCATCATGTTTGAGGCTAATTATTTGATTAATTTAAAGTCAACCAATCGTCGAGATTTTTTTGGTGTTTTGGGCAAAGCCTACCAAACTCTAGCTGCGAGTACAAAAGATCGCGCTGCCAATGTGCATTGTTGAGTCTGCAATCCAAAAATTCACAAAACGGCTCACCTGTAATATAATACAGAATTGCTTGCAACGCATACCCTTGGATTATTTTGTCCATCTTGGAATCGTGGTATTCTAGGTACTGGCCTTTGTATTTTTGTTTTATAGAATCAACATTTAGTCCCATACCATAGTTTGCCATCATCTCCATGTAAAATTCTCGGGGTTTTGCAGGCGCCTCGATTATTCCTGTTGTGGATATTATTGCAGGATTGGAGCCAATCAGAGCACGTCCATGATATCTAAAATCGGAATCATCAAAGGTACAGGTGAGCTTGTTTGTAAATATCAGATGAAAATTATCGAGATTTGCTTCTTCTTTTGGGATTAAATCTGATACTGTTTGGTGAAATTCAAACCCATCGTACAGAATAATGTTTTCCGTCTTTGATGAATCTACAAATGTCTCCAACTCAAATTGCACCTCCTCGTCAGCCGGCTCGTGTTTTTGAAACGGCATTCTATAGTTGAATATTCGTGTTGCAGCTATGTTATGTGCGACATTTTTTCCCTGGTTTGCAAAAATGTTTTTTCTTTTATACACTGGAACATGAAATGTATTCTGCAAAAATTCTGTCAGAGAATTTAGTTGTATTTCTGGTATGGCTGGTTCGTCGTAGATGAATATTTTTGAAAAACGCACGATTTAGGTTCGGTTGAGTTCTTTTAACTTTTGAGCGGTGATTTCGGCTGCGCGCTTGCCTGAAAATAGCATGGAGCCAAAGGTTGGACCCATTCTTGGCAAGCCATGTGTTTCGGTAACGGACATGCCTGCAATTACCAGTCCTGGATAGATCTCGCCTGTTTCTTGGACTACCTTATCCTCACCATCTTCTACCCACATTGGATTCATTCCCTTCCAATCGACCAGTCTTCTGTCGACTAGTCTTTTTACTGCAACGGAATCGTGTCCTGATGCATCAATTACCATTTTTGATTCTAGAGCAACTGGGTCTACACATGTGATGTTTCTTGGTAGTGCGGAAACTGGCATCCAGTTTACAACAAGTCCTGAAACTCGACCATATTTCAAAATCAAATCATCAAATTTTGTTAAATTCAAAAATTTCACACCTGCATCGCATGTGGCCGCAATCAATTTTGATACTGCGTGTGGACCTGCAGTAATGTACAATCCTTCATCTGCTTTCTTATATGGAATTCCAAGCTCATCCCAGATTTTCTGTGCCGGTGCACGTACTGTGACTGGGTTCATCATGTAGCCTCCTAACCAGTAGCCTCCTCCGAGATAGTTGTTCTGCTCTATGATCAAAACCTTGTATCCCATTAGTGATAGTTCTCTACCTGCAGTAAGACCTGCTGGACCCGCACCAATAATAATAACATCTGATGTGATTCGCTCTTTAAACACTGAAAAGAACTCGTCAGCAATTGCCGCGGTGATCTTTGCCTCGTTTACGTCTGCAAAAATCTTTGTCTTTGTTTGAGCGCTTTGCACGAAATTAGCCCAAATTAAATGACATTAATAGTTTATTGTTAATCATGCGTAATTGTATCATTAGGTGTAACTAAGATGACTTGGAAAATATTGCCATTGTTTTGTCTTTATCGGTAAATTCCAATTTTTTATCAAAAATTTATATCCGATTTTAAGGGAAGCTAGTTGAATTTGAGTACAATAACCAAGCAAACACGAGAAGGCCGTAAGCCCAAGGTAAATTGGGCAAGAATTGAAGAGGCTGACCATTTTGCAAATAACGTTAAACTATATCGTCAGGGCAAAATCGACCCGGACCTGTTCAGACGATTCCGACTCCAAAACGGAGCATATGGGACTCGAATGGCTGATGATTATGCAATGGTTCGAATAAAACTACCAGCAGGTGAGATTTATCCACACCAACTGGAAAGAATTGCTACACTATCTGAACAGTATTCGATTGGCTCTGCGCATGTATCAACTCGACAAAATATGCAGCTACACTGGGTTATACTGGAAGATGTCTCTGAAATAATGCGAAGCTTGGCCGAGGTAGGACTGACATCTCGTGAAGCATGCGGAAACGCAGTCAGAAACGTAATGTGTAGCCCTTTGGCCGGAGTTTGTGCAGCAGAAGAATTTGATGTTACTCCATATGCAATTGCCACTGCCAAGTTTTTCCTTAGAAATCCGTTGAACCAGTCTCTGCCAAGAAAATTCAAGTTCAATTTTACTTGCTGTGAAAAACACGGAATGGCAAGAATGGTAGATGTTGGGCTGATTCCGCAAATCCAGACAATTAACGGAGAGAAAAGAAGAGGATTCAAGATATTTCTGGGCGGAGGACTTGGAAATAGATCCTTTGTAGGACACCAGCTAGAAGACTGGACTCCAGAAGAAGACTTGCTACCGACATCCATTGCAACAATTAGAATTTTTGACAGATTAGGTGACAGAAAGCACATGGAGAGAAACAGAATGCGATATCTGGTGGATGCAATGGGCTGGGAGGAATTCAAAACTCTGGTTCTAAAAGAGCGAGCCATAGTTCGCATGACGCAATCTCCAATTGTAAAATTATCAGTAGATCAAACTGCGACAAAGATGGACTCGCATGTTAGAATCATGGGCTCTGATGGAAAATCAATCCCAGATGGATTCTCTAGATGGAGAAAAGGCAACACATTTGCACAAAAACAATCTGGATATTACTCAGTATCAATAACTCTGGAAGCGGGTGACGTTACTGCAAGTCAGCTTCGAGCATTAGCTGATATCTCCAAGGAATTTTCAGCAGAAGGATATGCACGAACAGGATTTGTACAAGATATCTATCTTAGACATGTCTCAGAATCGGATTTGCCGTTATTGTATTCAAGATTGTTAGAGGTAGGACTGGCAAACCCCGGCTCACTTACAATGGTGCACCCAATTGGATGCTCTGGCACAACATCATGTAATTTAGCGCTGACAAACTCTCACAGACTGGCAAAGGAAATCCAAAGAAAATTCATCGAGCTAAAACTGGATGAAGATGCAGACCTTAGAGAATCCTCAATCAAAATAAGCGGATGCCCAAACTCTTGCGGACAACACCAAATTGCTACCCTGGGATTCTTTGGAGGGGGAAGCCGAGTCGGGAAAGACATGTATCCAGTATATCAAATGTCAATTGGTGGAAGATCCGACGGCGAGACGATGCTTGGCGTCAATTTGTTGAGATTGCCTGCAAAGAGAATCATTCCTGCTACTTTGAAACTAATTGAAGTCTTTAAGGCAAACAAAAGCCAGGGACAGGATTTCAAGGACTGGATTCATCAAGTGATAAGTGGTCATGCAAACTCCGAAGTAAAATCGATTGCTGATATTAAAAAAACTCTCTTGCCGTTCACCGAGACGCCGTCAATCGAACAAGACAAGGATTTCTATGCAGACTATGGAAGCGATTCAAGCTACCACACTCGAACCGGCAAGGGAGAATGCGCAGCTTGAGCAAGCTTACAATCGATGCTGATCATTTACGAGGTCAACTCCGAGACAACAGCGTTCGAGTAATCGATGTAAGACGAGCTGAAGAATACAAAAAAGATCACATCCCAAAATCCGTCAATCTACCATTAGCAGAATTACTTGCAGATGATTCCCCAGAAAAGGTGCTAAAGATAGCGCAAAATCTGGGAATCGACGATCAAACCCCAGTCGTAGTATATGATGATACATTTGGTGCACTGGCATCACGTGTGGCATGGACTCTGCAATATCTTGGACACAATGATGTTTCATTATTAGATACAACGTATTCACAGTGGAAGGGACTTGGCCTGGAGACAGACAATGCTGAAAATACTATCTCGTCAAAGACTCATTCGGTGAAATTGCAACCGGAGATTATGGCAACTGCAGATTATCTGGAAAAGGCCAAAGAAAACAAAAATGTCATAGTAATTGATAATCGCGAGCGATTAAACTATCTTGAACAGCACATTCCAGGCGCAATCAACATTCCATACCGAACTCTGGCATCAGAAGACAAAATACTAAAACCTAAAGACCAGATGAGACGATTACTCCAAAATAGAAACATTCCACAAGATTCTGAAATCATCACCTATTGTGGAAGCGTAGGAACATTGTCGGGCCTTGCATATTATGCTCTAAAATCTGCAGACTATGCCAATGTGAAACTATACGTGCGCTCGTTTAAGGAATGGAAGGGCCTCAATAAGCCAATAGTAAAGCAGGAAAATGCAAATTATTGGGATTTATCTGCAGAATAATTATACTTGACCGCGAAGTTTCTTTGTGATTATTGCTTCTAAATCATCAAATCTTGTGACAATTTTTTCTTTGTTCTCTTTGAGATAGTCTAGGCCTTTGTCTTCGAGTCTTACTTTGTAGAGTCGAATCTCTCTGTGCTCTTCTAGGAACTGCTCAATCATAATTGCGCCAAGCTTGTCCGCTTCAATGAATAAATCAAAGTTTTTGATTATTTTTTCAATGTTTTCTTCATCGATTGCAGATTTTGTTGCTTGTATTGCTTCGCTGACTTCGCGGAGTGATTTGATTGTGCTTGGCAGTTTTTTAGTTGTGCCAATAAGACTTTTCTTTTCAACTCCGACTTTGCCTGCCAATTCCTCTTCAATATCGTAGGTGTCGATTTTGTTGAGGCCTTGTCTTTTTTCATTTTTGACAATTAGGCCTTTTTCTAATAATTTTTTTAATGCATCTTCGACTTCAGCTTTGCCTTCTAAAACTTTCTTCAATCTTGATGTTTGCAAAGTCCTTGTCTCGTACTGCACGTTTTGCGTTTTTGACATCGATTTCAATTGAGCGCTTTAGAGATTCGATGGAATCTGGCACTTCATTCAGCATTGAAAGATAGCATGCCTTGTTGTACCAAGCCATTCCAAATGTTGGATCGGAATCGATTGATTTTTCAACGGAATCTAATGCCTTGGCATAATTTTTTTGCTGATAGTGAACCAGCGATTTTAGATTCCAGGCCTCTGAATTTGCAACGTCAATTTCCAGAACCTTGTCATAAGCTTGTAAAGCACCGGCATAATCATCTAAATGAAACTTGGAATAGCCCATTTTCAGCAGGGCTTCTGTGTTTTTTGGGTCCATTCTGACTATTTGATCAAATACCCGGACTGCGTCCTCTAGGCGCTCATCTGCCATGAGGTGAATGCCTTTTTTGAGAAGCTTGGTCTGCTGATAGTCAGCCTTTACCAGGCTCGTATTGGACTCGTCAACTGGCTTTGGAAGGTTCTTTTCTTCCAAATTCTTTTTCATTTGGCATTTTTGAGGATGATTCGAATAAATACCAAGCTGATCTTTTCGTGCAAGGAAACTAGACAACACATAGAAAATACAAAAATACTTGCAGATTACAACCTGTTTGATGTCTACTGAGGCTAGAAGGCTAGAGATTTCTGGAACTGCACCATTCAAGCAATCTGGCGTTTATGAGGTACAAATCGTAATCTGCGATTCCAAGCCCTCAACTGAGGAAGTAGTATCAAAACGACTCCGTTCATTATGGCAAGAGGGATTCCACCTTCATGTAAAGGACACAAAATTCACACAAACATTGGGTTCAGATTCAAACCCAATTCCAGATTCCGTGTTTAGATTATCATCCATTTGGATTATTGTTATAGATCAATTTTCTTCACTGCATACAGTCTTTGAGGTGCAAATTGCATCATCTGAGGAATATTCCGCACCTACACCTGAGCCAGAAGCACATGTGCCAAAAAGAAAACGCGAAGTCGAAGTCGAAGTTGAAGAAAAACCTGTACGCGGAGAACGCGGAACGCGCGGTCCATCCGGTGCACAAGGAGACAGAGGCGATAAAGGCCCGACAGGTCCAATGGGTCCGCAAGGAGAACGAGGACCAATGGGTCCGCCAGGTCCACCTGGAGTTCAAGGTGACAAGGGTGACAAAGGTCCTGTGGGTCCTATGGGTCCGTTGGGTGACAAAGGTCCGCAAGGACCACAAGGTGACAAAGGATCACCTGGCCCGCAAGGACCACAAGGAGAGCGCGGTGACAAAGGCGATAAAGGATTAACTGGCGATAAAGGTGATAAAGGCGATAAGGGATATCCTGGAGAAAAAGGAGACAAAGGCGATAAAGGATTAACTGGCGATAAAGGTGATAAAGGCGACAAGGGTCCACCAGGTCCACCTGGAGATAAAGGCGACAAGGGTCCATTGGGAATTTCTGGCGATAAAGGCGTAACTGGGCCGATTGGTCCGCAAGGCGATAAAGGTCCAACTGGAATTCAGGGTCCGCCTGGAGACAAGGGTGTCATGGGACCACCAGGCCAACAGGGAGACAAAGGCCCGACAGGTCCACTAGGACCGCCTGGTGATAAAGGAGTTCAAGGTCCAATCGGTGAGCGTGGTCCAAGAGGAACACAGGGTCCACCAGGAGATAAGGGTCCAATAGGTCCACCAGGTCCACAGGGAGACAAGGGTGCAAAAGGTCCGCAAGGTGAAGTTGGCGATAAAGGTCCACAAGGTCCGCAAGGTCCTGCTGGAGAAAAAGGATTAACAGGTGTTCCAGGTCCGCAAGGCGAGCGTGGTCCGCGAGGTCCGCAAGGTCCTGCTGGAGAAAAAGGATTAACAGGTCCAACTGGAATGCCAGGCGACAAGGGTCCGTCTGGTCCACAAGGTCCGCAAGGCGAGCCTGGTCAACAGGGACTGTCTGGCGAGCGTGGTCCGCAAGGTCCGCAAGGAATTCAAGGTCCGCAAGGCGAGCGTGGTCCATTAGGTCCAAAGGGACCATCAGGCGACAAGGGTCCTATAGGGCCACAGGGACCATCAGGTGACAAGGGCCCAAGAGGTCCACCAGGTCCACCGGGTCCACCAGGAGCAACTGGAATGTCAGATGAACATGAGCTACCTGTACTGATATGAGCGAAGCGAAAAACAAGATCGATTTTAAAATGCTCGATCATGAGCGAATCGGCGGAGACTATGTTTCATTCAAGCTTGAAGATGGAGCACTGGTCAAAGTCAAAGTTGATCTAGATAGAGTAGGAATTGCAATCAATTACAAAAATCCAGATGGTACACCGCATTATGCAATCAATACATCAGTAAAAATTTCTGTAATTCCAAACGACAGAACATTCTCTGTTGAGAAAAACCTAAAAGACAAACAAACACCACCGCCAAGCCAAATGTTTAGTTAGAAAAAGAGTATTTGCGTCAATTTTACAATTGACGCGTTACGACTTATCGTCGCTTCTTTGCTGCTTTCTTTGTAGCTTTTCGTTTTGTTGCTTTGCGTTTTGGAGCTGCCTTTTTCTTTGGAGCTGCCTTTCGCTTAGCTGCTTTACGTTTAGTAGCCATTACAAAAAGTGCAGTTTGCTTGTTTTTCTATAGTAATACTAAACAAAATTACACCAACTGATTACATAATGTACACGATTTTTTTTGCAACAAAAATTTTTCTGATCGCAAAAATTTCAATAAACACTTTCAGCTGACGGCCTTTTTCCTTGCAACCAGCTTGTGTGATTGCAAATTGTGCATTTGTACTGTCTTCTACGCTTGTAAGTTGCATTCTTTGCAATGTATATGATGACTTGTTTTGTTTTGATCATGCAGTAATTGCACCAACGATTCTCAAAATCCTGATCCATTTTTTCACTTAGCGTATCTTGATTATCGTCAAAACATCTTCATCTTGAAGAACATGTTGCAAACCTACTCGCTGTCCGCCAAACTTGACACTTTTGCCCCAAACTAATCCATAACGGAATTCTTTTTTCATACTGCGATGCAACTTGTTACAGACATCTTCAACTGTAGAATTTCTTCGAATGATTAATGGTTCTTTAAAGTCAGTTTCTCCACCTTTTGGCCTCATGTACAATCTAATGAAATCTAGTTTTTCATAGATTTTTTCTTTGAGTGCTTCAATATTGGAACCAGAATCTGCAGAAATTGGAATCACTTCGGATTTTACTTTGGCTCGCACTTCTTTGACAAACTTTGGGTCAACTAGGTCCACTTTGTTCAGTACCGTGATAGATTCTGCATAGCTTTTATCTCCAGTGAGGTGGTCTACTAGCTGCTCAGAGGTGATATCTTCGCGTATTACTACTCGTGCACTGGTATAGCCATACACATTTAGTATTTCTCTGACTAGTTTTTCAGGCATGGTTGTAAGCTTTAC
>RHCX01000056.1 GCA_010028495.1 Nitrososphaeria archaeon
CACAAAATTGATCATGACAGTATAATCATTGACGGTCATACTGGCAACATTACTTTTGAATCAATGAGGTGGTTAATGAAGCACAATATTCACCTGACTTTACTAAATTGGGACGGAAAATTATTAGCTGCAACATTACCAGAAGCGCCACTATCAGGTAAATTACGCATAAAACAATACCAGAAATACCAAGATGACACAATTAGGCTCAAAATTGCAGAAAAAATAGTCCAGTCCAAGATACAATCCTCTCTAAATCTACTCTCAGAGCTTGCAAAGTTCTATGATTTTGGCTATACCAAGGCTGAAAAATCATTTCAAAATGAGCGTCAATTATTTGCAAAATCTGAACCATCCTTGAATAATTTGATGACCTATGAAGGCAGGGTTGCTCAAGCCTATTTTGATAGTTTGGGTGCAATATTTGCCAAGACAGGTACAAAGTTCAGCTTTTTACAACGACTAGGAAAAGAGAATCGCCGAAACTATAACGCATCAGATGAAATCAATGTACTGCTAAACTATGGCTATTCCATACTAGAAGCTGAAATCAGAAAATGTACTAATGCCATCGGATTAGACTATTCCATCGGATTTTTACACGAAGTGCATCAGGGAAGAACCCCACTAGTCTATGACCTACAGGAATTATTCAGATGGCTAATTGATTATTCTGTAATACAGCTACTGGAAGAAGACTCACTTCAAAAATCAGACTTTATTGTAACAGAAAGCTATCACATGCGATTACGGGAAAGCGGAGCTAAATTATTGATAGAAAAAATCAGAATTAACTTTAACCGCAAAGCCCCATACAAGGACAAGAATTCCACATATCAGAATATCTTATATGACAATGTACAACAGCTTGCTAATTTTATTTCAGACAAGAACAAGAGGATAGAGTTTGTCGTGTCAAAAATGGAGATTAATCGAGACGATACTGTATTGTTAAGACAAAAATTACTGTCCATGACGCCTGAGCAGCGAAAAAAGCTTGGAATAAACAAGTCTACTTTGTGGTACATTAAGAAAAATCTGCAATCCAAAGACAAGATCAAGATTTACGATAAGGTACTAGACAAAGTTCGTTCATTTGAACAACAATCTACAATCTGAGTTTTACTAGAGATTAACTACAGTTGAACTTGTCAATGTGCAGATTCGATTAACTTCTTGCCAAAAGATTTTGCAAGTGTTCAGTTTTGACATGAACTTCTAGACTTCTCATTCTGATCCTCCTATCGCAAAACCCACATGTCACTTCTAGTTTTTCTGCCTCTTCTTCTGTTAGATATTCTTTTGAATTACGACTCATTACGACCTAGTAGTAATGGTTCTCACGCCTAGTTAAATCTTACTGAGTCATACCAAGTAGTAATTCCATATCTGGAAGACCAAGAATTAATCTAAAAACTAGGAGAAAAGACATGACAAAGACAAAAGAAAAGGTAAGCATTGCAGTTTCTGATGATCTACTAAGGTGGATCGATACCCAAATTAAAAAACGTAGATTTGCAAATCGTTCCCACGCTTTTGAATATGGTATTCAATTAATGATGGAAAAAGAAGAATAAGTTATTTTTCTATTGGAATTGAAAAATAAAACGTTGTGCCTTTACCAAGTTCGCTTTCAGCCCAGATCTTTCCACCATGTAGTTTTACTAATTGCTCCGATATGTACAGCCCAAGTCCACTTCCGCCTTTTTTTCTTGCCAAAGATGTGTCTGATTGGTAGAATTTTTTGAACAGATTGTCTAATTGCTGTTTGGACATCCCTGTTCCGTTGTCTTTTACCGAAAAGACAACCTTCTCGGTCTCTTTTTGTGCAGTTATTGTAATTATGCCGTTTTTATGATTTATGGCCTCGATCGCATTTTTAATTAGGTTGTTTAAGATCTGAACCAGCCTAGTTTCATCACAATTTAGAATAATCCTGTCCTTAATGCGATTTTCTAATAGTACGGACTTTTTGGCAGTTGTTGGTTTGAAGCCAAATATCATATTATCAATTAATTTGTTAATGTCCACTTGTGACTTGGACAGTATCAGCCTGTCCAATTCTAGTTTCTGAGTGTCCAATAAATCACTTATGATTGAGTTTAGTATGCGTGCATTTTTGTGGATTTCATCAATTTCTTCTTTTTGTTCTTCTGTGAGATTCTTTGAATCCATGTTAAGAATTTCCGCATATCCCTGAATGGAGACAAGCGGCGTCCTTAGCTCATGTGATATTACAGAGACAAATTCCGTTTTTAGTCTGTTAACTTGTTCTAGCTGTTCTACCTGTATTTTATGCTCAACTTGGGTTAGTTTTGATTGAATTTCTTGTTCTTGTTTCTGTCTGCTCATCAATCGAAGCTTTTTGATAATAAAGAAAAGAATCACGCTAATTGAAAGTCCAGAAAATAAGATCAAATCGCCTATAGAGTCACCTATAAACCCAGATGCCGAAGTATCACGGTGAAATGCGATGATCCATGTTCTACCAAAATTAGTGGTTTGGATGGTTTTGTGTATCGATGGATAACCAGAATCTTCGCATAGTTGCAGGGAATCATTAATATACATCAAATGCTCATCAGATTTGCTGAAATCATATATGCAAAAGTCGAGATTAGAGTATTGATCTTTTATGATTCCACCAATAAAATCGCCAATCCTAAAAGGCTCGTAGACTTGACCAAGTGTGTGTTTGTTGCGCTCAGCAACTGTTCCATGAGGCTTGCCGTTTTCATAGACTGGCAGATACAGTAAAAATCCGTACTGTTTTTGCTCGGTTATTTCCTGTACCAGTGTTACTCTACCGCTTAGTGCAGGGGTATCGTAGTCACGAGAACGCTCAATTGCCTCATGCCTCACCGGTTCAGAATACATGTCATATCCGTATGCCTTTTTGTTTCGTTCATTGATGGGCTCTAGAAAAAATATGTATCTGTAAAATCCGTCTGGCCCTACAGTTGGCGGTTCTCTATTGAGCAACCCCAATGAACGCAGTGTTTCCATATCTTTGAGAAATACGTCCTCATTTGCAGTTCGTTTTTGAAAACCTACGCCCTGTATTCCTGGGAATCGTTCTTGGATTTTTTGTGTTTCGATAAATGCCTTCCATTCATCGCGTTCGACTTCTTTTGATGCAGCAAATAATCCTCTTGCAGATTGCAAGACTTCGCCATAATGATCCAGCCTTTTTTCAATCTTGTCCACAAGAGATTGTGCCTCTTTTTCAAATTCTTCGTAATTCTTCTTTGTTGTATAATCATAATACATCATGCTTGAAACAACTGTGAATGTAATCGAAATGGCTAGAATCAAAAAAGGCACAACATCAATAGTCCCATATGACAAGATTCTCTTGAATTTTTGACCATCAATCATTATGTTTGTTCCATCTTTCACGTCTGAGTGTTTTTTTTTTGCAAGCAATGTCATTGTGGTTTCTCCCCATGCATTCTATATTCGAGTTGTTGGTTTACCTTTTCCAGATAAGTCACATTTTCAGTTAGCAGGCTTACGATCTCAAAGAGAGTATTTTCTTCTTGTGCGAATTCTCGTTTTATTTTATCATCTTCCATTGCTTGATTTAGTTTTTTGATGATTTCCGAATAAAATGAAAATATTCCCAACAGGTGTTGTTTTATCAGATTTGCGTTGTTGAATTCGAATTTTAGTGAGGTCTTTTCCATTTCTGCATCGGCAAGCCTTGTCGATAGAGCATCTGCAATATCGCATAGTATGTAATTTTCTTGTTGCACCTCTTTGTGTGAAAATGCCAGATCACTCATCTCTGATCTCTCCCAAGTGACAAGAAATGCTTTTCGTTTTGCTAAAAAATGCATTGATGTTTTTTCCACAGGGAAAAACAGCTCCAAGAGAATACAACAAACTCATTTCCTTGTAATGTGATTTATTTCTCACATGTATGCACGTCTGAGCCAAGATTATAGATAGAAACAAGTGCAGCATAGTCACATTCTGAGACGTATGGAATCGCAGTAGTCACAGTTGGAAACATCAAGTCCGTTGGATCGGTAGAATGCCCAAGTCCAAGCGCATGACCAAACTCATGTCGTACTATTGTACCGAGATTTTGATCTGATACTTCATGAGCGTCAAAAATTGTAATGTTAGAGTGTAAGATCTCACCGTCTTTTGTAGTAGATTCTGTCCATCCTGAATAATCATCCATATTTTTGGTTCTAATCAGAGATAATACAATGTCCGAATCATTTACTGAATCCACGAATACTGCTGAAAAATGCAGTTCATTTTCCATCACACCACTCCATCCAAGGTAGAATGTTGATTTGTTCCCTGATGGGGCCTTGTGTGTTAAAGAATCATCCACAGATATTGTTTCTTTTGAAGTAATAGCTTCTTTTACTAGACGAATTTTTTCATCAGACAAATTGGCAAGATTTTGAATGTATATCCTAATCTGCGTGCCGTCTGGTTTGTTCCACTTTTGTGCGCCATACACCTCATCTCCCTTGAGATCATAGGTGAAATATCCCGTCTTCAACTCGCTTGGTTTTACATATTGATTAACTGCCAAGACTGTCGACACTAGTAAAAGTGCAGACAGAAACAAGACTATTGCATAACGATTACGGTGGTTTTTTGATAGTTTTTGCTCTATGATACAATTGAGTATTTTGTTTTGTTGTTCGGTTTCATTTAGACGATGCTTTGTCTCATTAATTTTGTCTTTGAGATCCGTAACGTGCATCTCTAGATTTTTCTTGTCTGACTCTAGAACTCTGCTTATTTCATCAAAAATTTGGTTTTCCTGCTCAATTTCTTTTATGGCGTGATTTGTGTGTGCAGTCAACTGACAAGGACATCCATGAGAGAATCTAGCTTCATCGGTTTTCTTAATACTGCTCTTACTCCCATCGCGATTATTTGTTTTTCTTCTTCTTCTGAAATGTTTGACGCAGTCAAGACAACAACCTTGTTTTGACTAATGTTGCCATTGGTTTTCAAAGATTCTAAAAAGTCAATTCCGGTAAAGCCAGGCATCGCTAAATCAAGTATTGTTGCATCAAATTTTGATTTCTCTAAAAGTGCCAAGGCATTTTTGGCATCAGTGACAGCCACGCATTCATGATCCTTGAGTTTTAGGAATCTTTCTAGGAGCTTTGTAATGTTTTCATTGTCGTCGATTACAAGAATTTTCATTTCTCAATACTTGGAATTTAGAATTTGGTATTATAGTGTCGCATAAAATCTCAGGTTTGGGAGATAGTATTTAACTTTTTATAATAACGGTAACAGTTGTTCCCTGACCATCATTGCTTGCAATTGAGATCTGGCCGTCGTGAAATTCCGATACTTGCTTACAAAAGTACAGCCCAATTCCAAGACCTCCTTTTTCCCTTGTATTTGACATATCCACCTGATGCAGCTTTGAGAACAGTTCTTGGATTTTTTCTTGCGGTATTCCGTGTCCATTATCAGATATTTTGAGCACAGTCTTAGAATCTTTTTGCTCAATAGAAAGCATAATGATTCCATTTTTATCAATTGCGAAAATTGCATTTTTGATCAGGTGTTCAAAGAGGCGCTTGATCAGATCATAATCACATGTGATAAAATACCTATCATGTGGGATATCTATTTTGATATTCTTTTCAAGTATTTCTTTTTCAAACTCTCTGACCGCATCTTCAAATATTTTGTTGAGATCATGTTTTGCTATCCTTGGCAGAAATAGCCCAGACTCTATTTTTTTAGAGTCTATTGACGATTCAATGATTTTCTCTAGAATGGTGACATTCTTGGTTATGGTATTTAGCTTTGAGATCTGATCACTATTAACAGGTCCAAACTTTCCTTCAAGAATCATCTTTGCGTATGCCTTGATTGGAACTAGGGGGGTTCTCAGCTCATGCGACACTATCGAGAAAATATTGTCTAATGACTTTTGATTATTGTCCAAGATGAATTCGTTTATCTGTTCCAAGAGCAGGTTTTGCTGCTCTATCTCACGGCTTTTTTCATCATTGGGTGAATTTTGATATTTTTTTATTGCAGTTTCCAGTAATGTGTTGATTGCCTCAAGAGCCAGGTTCTGCTGCTCTATTTCACGGTTTTTCTCTGCAACAAGTTTCATATTCCAAAGACATCATTGTAAGCGTTATTTGTTTTCACCAAAACCGAGATGTGGTTTCCATCTATTTCGACTTTCATGTTTTGGATCAATGCCATAAGTTTTACTGCGGTTTTTTTGGCAGATTTGCTATATCCGGATCTGAATAGCAATCCATCCGCAACAAGCTCGTCTACCTCTCTGTATATAGTAGAGGTTGGAAACCCTGTCTTTTCAATAATCTTAGATATTGTCATCGGTGTTTCTGATACTGTTGTTAGTATCTCTCTTTTGACCTGATCTCCATAACAACGCAGGATTCTCTTCATTGTTTCTCGGTGGTTTATCAGTAACCAACATTCATTTAATTCGATAAAGTCTTTCTCTTTGAAGAGTCGTGTGATCTCATCCGACAGTATATTTTCCTGCATTCTTTCAAACACGGCATTTGCTTGTAGCAACAACGCAGAATATTACAAAATCTCATATAATAAGGCTTAACATTCAAAAGATTCAAGTTTTTTTCTTAGATCGTCCAAGTCGTCATGCACTGCTTTTGCTTTTAAATATTCGATTTCAGAGTGGGTAACGCTTGGAATTTTTTCATATTCCATTCTTATTTCTTTGAATTGTTTTTGTAACGACTCATAATCTAGCATTTTCTGATCAGAACAATTTGCTAGTTTTGCAAAGAATCTCTCGCCTTCTTTTGCAGTGTGACATTCTGTGCTAGTCGATCCTGTGTATCCGCCATCTGAGACACCAAGAAAAACACAATATCTACCATAGCATGCAAATCCGCCGGATTTGTGATCATAATAAAGGAGGTTATACTTGTGCCCTGTACTTTTCATCCATGCGTCAATAATGTCTGTTACTGGCGGGCCTGCCAAGTCTTGCTGAACGTTATAGATTGCTGCATTTTCAACAAGTCCTTCCTTTTGATCAAAGCCAAATTCTGATTTTAGGTTGTTTGAACATGTTCCAGTGTGAGGGTTTTTGTGATCCAAATAATCATACTTGTACATGTCTTTTGCTCTTGCAAGAGCAAGATCATATGCTCTAGAATCATGTGATATTGGATTTTTGCCATTATCGAGTCGGACTTTGTTGATGCTATCTATTGCGTATTCTGACATTTTGACATCAGTTACAGCATATGTCATTGGTTTTGCTATCACCAAATGTGGCTTTGGTTGAAACTTTTTTTTCAGTTCCAGAATTATGTTATTGGAATAAGAGAAATTTTTATCAATTTGGCTTTGTTTTTGCAAGCTGAAATTTAGTTTTTGTTCATGAATAATTATGACAATACATAATGCAATTAGAATCAGAAAGAATGTAGCTATGGCTATTTCAAATTGAATGTTGTTGAGTATAACGTGTAAAATAACAATTGGCAGGTATGGTTAAATTCACTTTTCATGCATCTTATGCTGAGAATCCAAATTATCTATTTGTTCTCAAAATTGAGAAATAATAATCAAAGCTTGTGACAAAATAACGATATCAGATTTAGAAACTTTTTATCGCCACAATAATTTCAAAGCACAGATGACAGAAACGATGCAGAGAATAACAATAATGCTCGATAAAAAAACACTTTACAAATTAAGACAGATTCAGGCAGGACAGATCTCCAAAACAAACAAGTCTGTAAGCTTGTCTGGCGTGATAAACCAATTATTACAAAAAGCAACTAGATAGATATCTAATCTGTTTAATCAGTAATTTTTGATTATCTCAAGAAGCTTTTGATCCATCAGTATTTGCCTTTCTGGATAGCAATTCAACATGATGCCATTATCAATTTTTGTAAAATTCATCTCAACGCATGTCTTATTGTACTCCATAGGTGAATTATCATATTTCCAACTAAATCCATTACTAATGGTTTTTTCTGGATATCCGTGTCCTCGGATCAGGGAAATGGAATTATCCGAATTCAGACGTACTTTAGCATATAATGCATTTGGGTACAGGTAGATCACTTTGGGGTGTTTTGTTATGGCGTCAAATTCTTTTTGTGTGACATATTCATTGTGCAAGACGATTAATTTGTCATATTTTTTTACAATTTCTGGGTTTTTGGAAACGGTGCTGTCTGCTATCAGTTTGTATCCAAGCACACTTAGAACATTTAATGACTCGACACTTGATGTCTGCTGATAATAAGCTACCAGTGGAACTTTGAGGCATGACTTGTCACATTTTGAATTATAGTAATCATAAAAGCCATTTTGATAATATGCCGATGCCGTAAATTCAGGCATGATCACTGCCGCATTCACACTTCCATCCAAGTTTCCAATCTTTTGATAGAGATCTGATTTTGCAGGGTCTAATTTGGTCATCAATAATTCCATAGATACATATCCATTCTTTACTGTGTAATCATTTTTGTGCGCAAAAACTTTAAAAAGAAAATTCTTATTTTTTATTTCTATCAGATCCTGATCTTT
>RHCX01000057.1 GCA_010028495.1 Nitrososphaeria archaeon
AAATCAGACTCGATAAAGTGGTGCTCTGGATTTGCAGTCAAAACTAGGAAATAGTATCCAGTTGGCAGATCTGTTACGTTAAGCTCTTGGCCTTCCAACTCTTGGTGATATTGGTCCATCCATCCAGGACTAACTCCCTGAAAGTCTCCATCACAATTAGAGTATGCTCTTTGGTTGTTTGGAGAGTTGTCACCGATTTTGACCCAGTCAATCAGACAAAAGGTAACCTTTTGCGCACCGATTCCTACTGGTACGTTGTTCGAAATGTCGTTATCGGTTGGACCGTCTGCAGTGTATATCTGATATGATGATACTGCAGCAATGTGGAAATGCTTGTGTGCTGGATGATACTCGAACTGGCTGACTATTGCCTGAAAGCCTAGAGTTCCGTCAGACTTAAGCAATTGTTGAATGGCCAATTGCGGCTCTGTTGGAGTTGCTGGCTTTACTGCCTTCATCTGCCACTGTCCGGTGCCGGTGTTTCCAATTGCCGTTGATACTCTCAGATATGACTGGTGGTTTGTGTTTTGCAGGCCTATTTGCTGTGGTACTGCCTCTCTAAGATCTGGAACTCCAGTTCCTGCTGGCAGGTCAGCTGGTACATTGCATTTGGCACCATCATTACATGATGGGTCCAATGTCCATGGCCAGCTTGTCTGCAAATCTGCACGCGCTGTAGATGTTGCTAAAATCACAGATATCGCAAAGACTGCGATTAGTGCGATTATTGGTTTGTATGACATTATGGGAACTGGATGATGTTTGCATAAAAGTCTTGGGTGTTACAGTACTACTTGCGGCGTATCTGGCTCTTTGGCATGTGTACGTTTTGATGCAATTCCAAGTCTGATTTGTTTTGGGCCAAAAATCCACATTGCTTGCATGATATCAATCCGATTTTCTCAATTGGAATTTTTCTTGAAAAGATAAGGGTGTTTTCAAAGAAATTGATTTGATAGTCCTGTCTGTTTGTCTCCACCGAGAAATTCACGACATCATCTATTGGGTCGGATTTTGTAGTGATTGTGGAATTTTGCACTGTTATGGTGTGGCCTTTGTTTTTTAGATACTGGGCCATCTCTTGTGCTAGGGCGTCATCAAAGACACAATCTATATCCAATGGCTGTAATAATGCGGTTTTTGCTTAAATCGGTTGCTTATGATTGATAAAAAACTAGTTTATCTTTAGATGAATCATCTCGCCTTTGTGCGAATCTGACTGGTAGATCATCTTTGGGTGGTTGCCTTTTTGCTCTAGATAGCTTTCAATTAGCATTGCCCATGGTAATGAATGACCAGAGTTTACCTTTGATTCCAAAATAATGTTGTTGGTTTTTTCGTCATATTGCACTCGTCCAGAACATGTCATCTCTAGGGTAGAGTTGACAATATCGATTACCTGCTCCAGTGTTTTGTCTTTGAGCGAGATTCCTGACTTGTCTAGGAATTTAGTAAAGTCAACATATTTTTTAGAACTCAGAATTGAGTGTAGAGCAAAACCTAGACCATTTTGGTTTATGAGGTTGATTATCTTGCATACCTCTAATGCCTGGCTTTTTGTCATTTCTGACAGGTTGTCGATTTTTAGCGCATCCTTCCACAGAATGGCAAACAGTCGTGCCTGACTCGCACTGAGAATGTCTGTTCCAGAAAATACCGCGGATCTGCCGTTTGTGTTATCCATGATAAGAATTTCAGTATCATCAAAGATGAAACAGTTCTGGACTGTTTCTGATGAGCGGATTTTTACTCCGTCTGGAATATTTCTAAATGATTCTGAGCCAATGACTGAAACCGGCACAATTAATCTAACATCCAAGTCACGTCTTAGAACGGAGAGCAATTCTTCTTTGCATTCTGCTAGTATGGACAAACCCCAGGAATCGGCAGTGACATGAATTGATGTTTTTGCGCCATCAATCATCGTTCGCATTCTGTCTGGGACGTAGTTTGCGTTAATGTGGAAGTATCGCTTTTCCTCCGCTCCTCTTGCTTTTTTACTGTCCTCGCTGATTTTTTTCATCTTTGATACCAAGGTGTTCATTGCATCAACTTTGTTGATCTGCTCGTGCACTATCTCGTCAAATGCATCCTCTGGAGCAATTGCTGTGCACATTACCGGCTTTGATTTTGATATTATTGCAAGTTTTTTCTGCTGGAGCTTTAGCAAAACTGGGTATACCTTAGTTCTTGGGAGTTCTGCGTAAAATGCGACGTCTGATGCGGAAATCGTACCCTTTGTGATTAAAGTGACATAGGCACGAGCCTCGTACTGGGACAAACCAAATTCTTCAAGACTTACTGTGATTTCCCGCTCTTTTACCATGCGTGGTTTTCATGGTTTTGTAGTCAAGGGCGTTTGTCAAATTCAGTAAACAATTAGAAAAAAAGTGTAACCCTTGGGACTTGTTACCGCGGTGACTGCAAAATCCGTGACACCGTGCAGATAAGCAAAACCCAGATCTGTTTTGTAGGTATGGTCTCTAGCTCCGTATTTGTAAACGACACAGTCCAGGTTTTGCCAAACCCGTATGCTATAACGATTAAACCAAGACTGGAATATTCCATCTATGTTACTGGTATTGTATTAGAAAAGCTGGAACTAGCTAGAGCAGAAATCAATGCCGCAAATGCGCAATTTTACTCACAAAACGATGTTACAGAAAATGCCGCCTTTGCAAAGCAGGCAGAAATCGAGTCCAGCATTATAGTATCAATTGAGGCAATAAAGTCAGTCAGAAATGTTCTGCTATCAATATCGCAAATATCTGCAATAGAGCAGATTTCGCCCCTTGTTTCGCTAATCCGCATGATAAACTCGAATATCTACGGACTGGTTCCCACCACTCGACACGACTTGGTGGAACTATCAACTTCTTTGGGCAGCATTGTTATGGATTCGGGGTGCCTTCTGGAGTCAAAGTTTGATTTCAAGCAGACCAACCTCGAATCCAAACAAATCCTTGCTGAGCTTAATTTGATAGCCGAATCTAAAATCCGCAAGCAGTATCCTAATCTTAATTTTTGAAAAGACACACCATGAACTTTGAGAGTACTCATTTTGAGCGTGATTTAGGCAAAATTAGGCTCGTTTCGGCACTAGTCAGAAAAAAAATTTTGGAGACAAACCCAAACTATGAGTCAAAAATTTCCAAAATGACCAAGGACGAACTAGAAGACTTTGATAGCATATTGGCACTCACTGAGCAAATCCTACTAAAGCACCACGGCAAAAAGGAGGCGTATGCTCTACTGGCGGAATTTGTTGACATGATGAAAAACTGGACCGTATCTATTGGCGATGTAAATGACCAAATCCAGGAATTACTAATATCTGCAAAATCCTCAGTATCTGAAATAGAGACTGCAAAAACCGAAGTCTCCAACAACCTTTCCTTTGGTGAAGAAAAACAAGGTACAATAAATTTAACAAAATTTGTCAACGACGTTAACACCCAAGAATACCAAGGCAAATCTCAACTCCAATTCGAGCAGGTAGTATAGAAAATGAGTCTGGCACCCCAAGAATTAGAAAATAATGCATCAAAGTACGCATCCGATGCTATCAAACTAGATTCTCAAGGCGCCCGCGGAATGGCAATTGCCAATTATCAAAAGGCAATCGACTCGCTAGTAAAATTAATCCAATTATACCCAGATAACAAGCTAAACAAGGTTTACACTGAACGCTGCAGAGCATATGAGAATCGAATCAAGGCTTTGCAGATGAGCCATGGCGTGGATGTAGAGCCAGCAGTAGATCCAAACGCAACTCCTGCAGAGCAAAAGGCGCAACTGGAGAAGAAAAAGGATGAGGACACTTTTGATGATTTGATTATGAAGGAAAAGCCAGATGTTACCTGGAAAGAGGTAATCGGCCTTGATGATGCAAAAAATGCACTACGCGAATCCATTGTTTATCCAACTCAGCGAGCAGATTTGTTCCCACTTGGCTGGCCAAGAGGAATCTTGCTTTATGGTCCACCAGGATGCGGAAAGACCGTTCTAGCTGCTGCGACCGCAAACGAAATCGACGGTTATTTCATAGTAGTTGACGCTGCATCCATGATGTCAAAGTGGCTTGGCGAGGCGGAGAAAAACGTCTCCAAGGTATTCAAGATGGCCCGTGGATATGCAGAAAAGGAAAACAAGCCAGTCATTTTATTTATAGATGAAATCGATTCTCTACTTGGAAACCGTAACTCTGAAGTCGGCGGCGAGGTCCGAACCAAGAACCAGTTCCTCACAGAAATGGACGGAATTAACGGCAAGGGTAAAGATATCAAAATGTATGTAATTGGCGCAACAAACAAGCCATGGAGTTTGGACTGGCCATTCCTCAGAAGATTCCAAAAAAGAGTCTATGTTCCATTGCCAACACTGGAGGCAAGAGAGGCATTATTCGAATTATACACTGCACAACTAAAGAAAGACGAGAAGGTAAAGCCAATGGATCTGGCAAAACTATTCGACGGATACTCGGCATCAGACGTCAAAGACGTCTGCCAGTCAGTGCAGCTAAGAATAGTAAACGAGTTATTCTCACGACCAGGCTATCACGAGCCAGTAGAGGGTGAGACGTTGCCACAACCAAGAGAATTGAGCATGGCTGATTTCAAAGAAATAATGGAAAGAAGAAAGCCGAGCGTCTCAATGGATATGATTCGCGCCTACTACAAATGGAGCGAGCAGTTCCGAGCACTGTAGATCACCCCTGCCTTATATTGTAGTCGCAGCCTATATTGGTGTGATAAAAAAGATATTTTCAAAAATAACATCTGAGGAATCGAACAAAGAAAAATGATCTACAACTGCAAGCATTGTAACTTTCGTTGGGTTGGTACAATGGACGAATTCTCCAAAGTAATGGCACACGAAAAGACTCACTCTGACAAATAATGGAAATCCTAGAAGAAAAGGTCCATCTTTGGACTGACAGCGCTAGATTTGTCAAGTCAAAACCTGGGATATACGTCTTGTATGACAGAAAACTAGACGCAATTTTTATTGGCGAATCTGATAACTTGCAGCATCAGTTTACAAAATACTTGGATGGGCAATTCGAAGGCGAATCATGCAAGCAAAAAACGTACGCCTATCAAAGAACATTTACAACAAATCAAAAGGAAAAAAGAAAATTAATCTTGGATGCGTTTTGCGCCAAATATGGCCAAGCGCCGTGTTGTAACCTGTCTGACTAAAAGTCTTCCTTGTAGTGGACTAGAATTGAATGCTCCATTACTGGATGCACTGCGATTATCTTGTCGCCTTTTTCTGCCAAAAAGTCGTTTACTGTATCTTGGAGGTAAACACCTGCTGCCAGCTTATTTGCTTCAAAATATCTTATTTTGTGGATCATGCAAATCTAGCAAGGCTTGGTGATATAACAATACTGCAGTTGCATTTCCGATCCGATCAGACTAAAAACTTAAATGATCTCTAAAATCCAAACACGGAGGGTCACAATTTCAATAAAAAAATCCCAGTTTGCAAATAAGAAAGCAAAACTGATCTTATCTAACGGCACAGTTCTTTCCGGCAAGGGTTTTGGCGCGTCAAAAACAGTCTTTGGCGAACTAGTATTCAACACCGGAATGGTTGGCTATGTAGAAACACTTACCGACCCGTCTTATTCTGGACAAATTTTGACTCTGACTTATCCACTTGTGGGCAACTATGGCGTGCCTGATCCTGCCCAAAACGACGAATCCGGCATTTCAAAATTCTTCGAGTCTGAGCGCATCCAGGCTCGAGGACTGGTGGTTCATGAATTATCAGAGATTGCCAGCCACTGGAATTTGTCCATGACATTGGATGAATGGATGCACCGAGAAGGTATTCCGGGAATTTCTGATATTGATACTAGGGAAATGACCAAGGTTTTGCGAACAAGCGGAGTTACAATGGCAGCACTTGTTGTATCGGATTCTGAAATTAATGTCGAACAGGTCAAAAAAGAACTGGCATCTGCAAAGCCTTACAATGATGAAAAGTTCATGGACGCTGTATCCACAAAACAAGTCCAAACTTTTGGTAAAGAGCAGGACTGCGTTGTAGTAGTGGATACTGGAGTCAAAAATGCTATCTTGCGAAATGTCAGGGATTTGGGATATCGGGTAGTCAAGGTTCCATGGAATACTAGCTATTCTGATATCATGAAGTATAATCCAAAAGGTGTTGTGTTGAGCAATGGTCCTGGAGATCCGGAGGCATGTCCTGAAACAATAGACACTGCAAAAAATCTGATTCAAAACGATATTCCGACTTTGGGCATTTGTTTGGGAGCACAGATAATCGGCCTTGCCGGCGGAGCCAGCACTTACAAGCTAAAGTACGGACATCGAGGACAAAACAAATCTTGTCTTAATTTACAGAACAAACAAGTCTATGTCACATCCCAAAATCATGGGTACTGCATTGATCCTGATTCGCTTGGAAAGACGGAGTTTGATCTGTGGTTTACAAACACTGATGATAACACAGTCGAAGGTATTCGACACAAGCTCAAGAAAATAATTGCAGTGCAGTTCCATCCGGAGGCATCGCCTGGCCCATACGACTGCAAATTTGTTTTCGAAGAACTTGATTCTTTGATAAAGGGAGGGAAGCAAAATCAAAAATGAGTCTCTGAAAAAAATCCTAGTTCTTGGCAGTGGGGCAATCAAAATCGGAGAAGCAGGCGAAAGTCGTCAAAAACGACCGCTAATTCGACTACTCCGGTAGCCAGTGTCTCAAGGCCATACATGAAGACGGTCTGAAATCCGTACTGATTAATCCGAATATAGCTACCATTCAGACCGACACTAGGTTTGCAGACAAGGTGTACTTGCTTCCAGTTACGCCAGAGTATGTTTCCTCTATTATAGAATCTGAAAGACCGGATGGAATAATGCTTGGCTATGGAGGCCAAACCGCTCTGAATTGCGGCGTAAAACTAGCAGAAGCAGATGTCTTGAAAAAATACGATGTCAAGGTTTTGGGAACACAGATTCCGGGTATACAGAAAACCGAAGACCGACAGTTGTTCAAGGATTCCATGAATGAGTGTGGTGTGCCGGTACTAAAATCAAAAACAGTCAACACATTTGAGGATGCAAAAAAGGCAGCAGAGGAATTGGGATATCCAGTTATAATTCGAGTCGCGTATACTTTGGGCGGACGCGGAGGAGGAGTAGCTCACAATGAAATCGAGCTGCATGAAATTGTAGAACGAGGACTAAACGCGAGTCTTGTGCACCAAGTTCTAATTGAAGAATACATTGGACACTGGAAGCAAATAGAGTATGAGGTGATGCAGGACTATGAAGGAAACAACGTCATTGTTTGTAACATGGAAAATGTTCTGTCCATGCGAGTACACACTGGGGATAACATCGTAGTTGCACCGTCCCAAACCATAGACAATAGGGAATATCACATGCTGCGCTCTGCCGCATTGCGAGGAACAAAACATGTGGGTATAATTGGTGAGTGCAACATCCAGTTTGCTTTGGATGTAAAATCCGACAGATACGTCGCAATTGAAATCAACCCAAGACTTTCCAGATCATCTGCTCTTGCCAGCAAGGCAACCGGATATCCATTGGCATACATGTCTGCAAAAATCGGTCTTGGACATACATTGCCTGAATTGGTGAATAGAATCACAAAAACCACAACTGCATGCTTTGAGCCTTCTTTGGACTATGTAGTCATAAAGCACCCGCGCTGGGACTTTACCAAATTTGAGCGTGCAAACCGCAAGCTAGGACCTACAATGAAGTCCGTAGGCGAGGTAATGGCAATTGGCCGTACGTTTGAAGAGTCTCTACAAAAGTCGATTAGAATGCTTGACATTGGCAATGACGGTCTGGTGCTGAACAGAATCAACGTGGATGATGAGGAGATAGAAGACATTGAAAATCATTTACTAAATGCCGATGACCGGGTTTTGTACTATGTGGCAGCTGCTCTGAGAAAAGGAGTTTCCGTAGAAAAGATTCAGAAATTGTCATTTATTGATCCGTGGTTTATTGAGAAAATCAAAAACATTGTTGACATAGAGTCTGATCTAAAGAAAAAACCCCTCGACAAGGACTTGATGAGAAAAGCAAAACACCTTGGATTTGCTGACAAGCAAATTGCCCGAGCTGTAAACAAAGACGACATGGAGGTACGAAAGATTCGCAAAGACATGGGAGTGTTGCCGGTGGTAAAGCAAATCGATACTTTGGCTGCGGAATGGCCTGCAAAGACAAACTATCTGTACATGACTTATGGGGGATACGAAAACGACATCAAGGTATTGCCCGATCAGCGAGGAATCATAGTTCTTGGAGCAGGACCGTATCGAATAGGAAGCTCTGTGGAGTTTGACTGGGGAACGGTAAACATGGTTTGGGGTCTGCAGCAAAATGGTGAATCCAACGTCGTGGTTGTGAATTGCAATCCCGAAACTGTATCAACTGATTATGACATATGCTCAAGATTATACTTTGAGGAGCTGACGCTAGAGAGAATCCTGGATATTGTAGATATGGAAAATC
>RHCX01000058.1 GCA_010028495.1 Nitrososphaeria archaeon
GCAACAAATAATATTGCAATAGTTTGTTGCTGATCAAGCTTTAGAGACGGATGTGAAATATTTTGGAGCTTGTCAACAAAATTATCAAACATAATTAATTTGTTGATCTCATAAAATAGTGGATCAGAAAATTCTTTGATCAGCATTGTTGAAAGGTCAGATGGGTAGACAGGTAGACTACTGTATACCTGATCAACAGTATTAGTATCCAAGTGAGCCATCATCTTACTATTTTGTTTAGTTCGCGATCTTTCATTCGGTTGTATTCTATCAATAAGTATTGGACTACTTTTTTGATACACAACAATAATTTTTGGGTTGTCAGAAGATCGCATCGCTAATTCTTCAGACAAAAAGATATTGTGATCTCTTATGTTATTTGCAGCTAGATCAGAATCTTTTTTATCATTTGAGGTCATTGCAAGATTTTCTTGCAAATTGATTTGTATTGATCTAGCTGCATTATCAGATACGTAATTCTCAGCTTGAATTGGTAAAACTATTGATGCACTAAATATTGAACAAAACAAAACAACTACTAGAGATAATCCAGTAAACGAATTTTTCATTGAACCGCACCTGAATCATAGTTTACACTAAACGATGTAACATGCTGTCTAGAAGATCCAAACAAGCTACCTTCACTCATAGTAAAACTTGTTTGAAATTTGACAATAAGGAGAGAGGATCCAGAGTGAAAAAACTCGATCCATGGCGGTAAAAATCGATTTTATAACAACCAAATTGGCAACACACTAAACAAATGAATTTTTGAATAATTTTTCAATTTCAAAGACAAGGGCCAAAGTTTTGTTGTGTGATAGACAAACTATGGATTACTTGATGTTACCAAGTTTGTAATCAACTGATCATTATTTACAATGTTAACAAACAGAAAATCACAAAGAGCAAATGTTTTTTCAAAACATTATTTCAATTGGTAATAGAATTGTGTACAAAAATTATGTAATCTAAAGTATTACAGGATTAATGAATGCTGAAGATTGACACTTGCATCATTATCAATATGCAGATGAACAACAAGCAACAGATTATTTCGTTACCTACAAGTCAGTATTTCACAATATACATGCAAACTATTGTTACAGTTCATTGTTTAATTCTGCAATTAATCGTTCCATGTTTATGATATGTGATCCTATCCAATAGATATGTGCACATCTGTCACATTGCCAAAATTTTTCCATGGATTCAACAATTCGTAACGGAATTTTTTGTGTTAACTGATCTTTTGATGTAATGTTGATCACTCCGTTACATATTGAGCATCTAGAATGTTCAAGAGTAAATTTTTTGTAGTTTATTTTCTTTGCAATTTCTATTAGTTGACCTTTTTCTGTTGCAGCTTGCAGCGTTATTGTTGCAATATTATGCCGAATTGCATTTATTGCAAGTTTAGAATCCTTTGTGATTATGATTCGATTTTCTTTTTTTGCTATCAACATTAGACAATCATCATCAATTGATGAGTCATATTTGCAATTAAATCCAAACATTCGTAGCTTTTTTGCTATTGTTCCAAGCATCGAATCAACAAAAAACCTAGCCTGATTCAATTTTTGTATTGCCTGATTCTACAATATGACTCTGGCCTGCAGGTAAGACCCTGACATATTCATCAATATCGAACCGTTTTGCAATATCTTCACGTAATTTGATGAATTCAGTTCGTATTCTTTTTGCACAGTCTGTCATTTCATCCAAACCAGGTTCGATCACGGCATAACAAATACAATTTTTCTTGATTGGTTCTGGTGGCCCACATGTTATGACGTATCGCTCATCATGATACAGTATGCCCACTGCCAGTCTGAGATTCGGAGCTTTGATGAAATTCTTGTGGCCTTCCAAAACAAAAGATCCTCGTGAGAGAAATTGCCCACTTGGTGCTGCCTTTTTTACTTGATCAGGATTGATCCAGTATGCACTCATCCCATACATTGCCTCTCTCCATGCCCGACTGAAACAAACAGTTGCTTGCGCCACTTCATTTAATGAATCAAACGGTAATGATTCTGGAATATCTTTTAAAACGAAAAATGGAGAGCCAAAAATTTCTGCATGAAAGACTTTGTCGTTTTTTGTAAGCTGTTTTCGGATTATTGCAGAGTTTGATGAAGAGTCTCTTCCCCCTATAGCCAGAAATCCGTCAGAGGTGTAAAACCATCTGTATCTTTCAAACCATTCTTTTTTTCGGAATTCTGTAAAGAATACTGCCTTTTTGGTTTCTTGCGACTGCAGTTTTAGCTTGTCAATTTCTTTTTGATTTTTTCTTTTTAGCGCTTCAATTGATTCTATGGCTGCAGATTGTTTTTTTGCCTCATTGTATAATGTTGATGCAATTGCTGGAAGTGATGATTCAGCCTTGATCTGGATTTTTTCATCATTTATTTTCATAAACAATATTCCTCTGTCCTTTACTAGCTCCGCATTTTGCGATTTCAGTATTTCAGAAGATGCTACATCAGTTATGCTGGTTATTCCATGCAAAGAAAATCCAGAGAGGGATTTTGCCACTGCAGATATTTTTTCTGCTTTTTCCTGCACTATTGAGATTGCTTTGCTTTGCTCATCTATTTTAGATTGCAAGTCAGCAATTTTTTTATCAAGCGAGCCAGTTTTGGTTTCTTTTCCCCTTTCCAGAATTATTTTTGAAAATACCTTGTCTAATCCTTCCATAAAACTTGGAACTTGTTCTTGCTCGGAGTTTGGAATTGTTACAGGGATTGGATATACATCAAGTCCATCATCAGTTTTGACAATTGATGGTGTATGATTGCCCGATGTAATGTCGGCAACCAAAGTTTTTGCCGTATTAACTATAGAAACAACGTTTTCGTCTGTAACAGAATTCCCAGGAAGATCAAAATTCACATTTGCTTTTTGCAGTATCTCTTCAGCATATTTTGTCGGCAGGCCAAATGTTCTACCAAACCATTTTGCAATTGAAGTGGAAATTGTTTTTAGCTCAGCAAAATTTTCAGAATTAATATCAAAAATATTCAGGCCTTTTTGCGGAGGTTGCGTATATGTAGATCCCACATGCAGTTCTCTGTGCCTAACTTGAATCGAATGAAGTAATGCCAAAACCTTCATGTCTCTGTTGCAAAGTAAAATATTTCCATCACCAAAAAATTCGCAGATCAATACAAATTCTTTATCAAATCCAGAAAATGTGAGATATGCGATTCTTTCTACACTTTTTACTAGTTTGTTGTCTTCTAATGCATCAATTTTGATTCCAGTAAACCACATTCCAATTGATGAGACGACCAAGAACAGATCCGGTTTTTCTGGATGATGCAATTTGAACAAAATGCTGTTTTGATTTATGGAATAGATGTTGTTGACATAGTAATCTTTGGTTTTTTCTGATATGTCTTTGACTAAAAAAGCAAGTTCGATTCCAGCTAGCCCCACAACATATCACCAGATCCCACAACTATGCCCTTACTAATGAACTGACTGCGACCAAACATTTTAAACCTGACATAATCGAATCATTTTTAGAAATTTCGTTGAAACATCCTAAGAAAAAATCTCCAGATTCTGATGTAAGAATTGGAATGGCCGCGCTTGGCGGAATAATTGCAACATTTCTGTTTGAATCAATTGAAGGAGAAGAAAGAAGATGGGCTTCAATTGTATTTATGATCATAGTGTTCATTGCATCTGCAATGATAGGCAAAAGTATGAAAATTGGCTTGCCGTCATCGGATAGAAAAAAAATCGTTACTACTGGACTTGGTACCTATGTGTTTCTTTACCTATTCGTCTGGATACTGTCCTATACACTGGTACACCTGCCGGCAACTGGTCCGATACCTCTAAAGCCAATTTAACATGTGGAATCACAAGACTCCTGGCATTCCAGATGAGGAATTTGAAAGAACTGAGGATGTTCCGATTACAAAAGAAGAAGTTCGAGTGATACAGATCAGCAAAGCAAGACTCTCTGAAGGCAATACAGTATACGATATTGGTTGTGGAAGCGGCTCAATAACAGTAGAAGCAGGAATTCAGATTGACAAATTAGGTAAGATTTACGCTATTGACATTGACCCAAAAGCAATAGAACTGACTAGAAAAAATCTAGCCAAGTTCGGAATTACAAATGTTGAGATCATACTTGCCGACGCCAAGCAAAAAATCCCAGAACTTCCTCGGGCAGACTCTATATTCATTGGCGGGATGGGTGGTGATACCAAGGATATTGTTACGTTGTGTAATTCCAAGCTGAAATCCGGTGGCAGAATCGTGATTGGTGTGATACTAATTGAAACACTGTATGCAGTTTTGGATATAATATACAAACTTGGATTCTCTGATGTTGATATCACTCAGATCACCATTTCAAAAAGTAAAAAGACGAGTCAATAATCTCTGCAACAAAGACCTAGATTCGCTTTTAACTAGGAAAAATTTTTGGTTTAGCATGCATGATTTAATTTGTGTTGGATGTGGTCCTGGCGATCCAGAGCTGCTTACAGTCAAAGGAGTCAAAGCAATCCAGGATGCTGAAGTTATCGCATGTCCCACCGCTAAAGAAGACAAACCAAGTATTGCGCTTTCTGTAGTGGAATCATTGCTGAACAAATCAAAAATGCCTGAAATCATCAATCTTGTTTTCCCAATGGTCAAAGATAAGGACACGTTAGAATCAGCATGGGAAAAAAATACAAAAATTCTGGCAGGCAAAGTAATTGAAGGAAAAAAGGTCGTCTATCTTACAGTGGGCGACCCATATCTGTATAGCACTTGGATATACTTGCACAGAGAATTGCAGCTAAAACATCCAGAGATCAAAATCGATGTTGTTCCAGGCATAGTTTCCATGTTTACATTTGCATCAAAGGCTGGAATCAGCCTTGCAGAAGGAGCGGAGACCATGGCAGTCATACCATCGTGTTATGATCTGTCACGAGTCAAAGAAACTGCAAGAAACTGTGACACTATGATATTTCTTAAAGATGGAAGATATTTTGATCAGGTGATCAAGTTACTAAAGGAGGCCGGATTTTCCGATGACTCGATATTTGCGATTGGCCAAGATCTTGGCACACCAAATGAAATTGTCCGCAAGATGACACTAGGTGAGGTAAATGAAAGCACAATGACTACAAAATATTTCTCAATAATGGTGGTAAAACGTGTCTAAGGTTTACTTTGTCGGATGCGGCCCTGGCGATCCAGATCTAATCACAGTAAAGGCAAAAAAAATACTTCAAAAGGCAGATGTTGTAGTTTATTCCGGCTCATTGATACCGGATCAAATCCTGAAACTTTGCAAAAAAGCAAAGATGCACGACGCAGCAAGTCTTGTACGAGAGGAAATTTTTGAAATTCTAAAGACCTCTGCGCAGAAAAACAAGTTGGTGGTGCGACTGCATGACGGAGACCCTGCCATATATGGAGCAATACGTGAGCAGACAGACAATTTGCAAAAAGAAGAAATTGAATTTGAGATAATACCTGGTGTTACATCGTTTTTGGCCTCATCTGCGGCATTGGGTTTGCAGCTTACATTACCAGGAGTGACCCAAACGATGATCATTACGCGTGCAGAAAAGAGAACCAAAGTCCCAAAAGAAGAGCAGATCTCCGAGCTGGCAAAGCATAGGTCAACCATGATTTTCTATCTGAGCGTGCATTTGCTCTCAGATATTGTAAAAGAATCAATCAAGGGAGGCTATCCAAAGACCACACCGGCAGCTGTTGTATACAGAGCTAGCTGGCCAGACCAGAAAATGATCATAGGCACGCTAGAAGATATAACAAAAAAAGTCTGGGCGGAAAAAATTACGCGAACTGCAATTGTAATAATCGGAGATGTAATACAGCCAAAGTCGTATGAGTATTCCAAGCTATACGACAAGACATTCAGTCATGGATATAGAAAGGCCAAGAAACTCTAAAAAATAAAAAGAAAAGATTGAAAGGACTAACCGTTGATGGTGCTTGTTCCGCCCACGTTAATTGTCCATTGGACAGTTAGTTGGTCGTTTGCAGCCAATGAGATTGAGCTGAATGTTTGTCTTGCAAACATGGCATTTATGTTATTGTCAGTGCTGTTAAACAGACCTGATTCTGTGACGGTTTGTGAGTTCGGTGAGCCGTTGGTGAATGTCTTTGACAAAACAACTGATGCTGCAGAGCTTGCAGTTGATGATGTGTTGTTTGTCCAAGTGACAGTTGTTGCCTCACCAATATTCAATGTAGCCCCGTTACCAAAGCTTGTTTTGTTGTGTGGGCTAGCTAGTCCAACTTGAACTGCAAAGCTAGGTGTTGTTCCGTTTCCGATTTGGATGAATCTGAAACCCTGTGTGTTTGCGCCAGCACACACTGAACCTCCAGCCGAAGTTATGTTCTTCGAGAAGAGAAGTTTTGATGCACAGTTCTCACCTTGGTTTACGATTTGGTTGTCTGTTTGTCTATATGCAATAATGTCGCCTTGTGAGTCCTTTTGAATAGTAGTTACATGTCCTGTGATGAAAGCCGAAGCTCTTGCTGCAGTTTGTTCTTTGTTTACAAATCCTGAACCAAAGATGGTGGAGGAAGCAAACAAACCTGCGACAACAGCTAGAGATAATCCCAAGACTAGTGTCGTTGTATTCAATTTCATTAGCTTGTTTGATCAGACTTTGTCTATATAGTGATTATGGAATTTTATTAAACAAATTGGTGCCAAAATGGTAAACTACAAGTGAAACTAGCCCAAAAATGACGCGTGAATGGTTTGGCAGCATTTTGGTTGGTTTTGATTGTCATTCTGGCGACCTTACCATATTGTAATGTCTATGGATTCGAATCAATTCCGATTACAGTATCTGGTACAATGGATCATGTGACATTTGATGGAAAATGGTCATTTGAGAAAGAATGGAAAGCATCTAGTCTTAACACGTATGATTATGACAATGGCCAACAAATCATTCTGAGAACTGCTCACCAGAAAAATTTCGTTTATGTTCTTTTAGAGGCGCTAACTGATAACTCATTAGATACTGGAAATGATTATGCGATAATATGTTTTGATACAAAAAATCTCAAATCATCAAATCCAGATAAAGATGATTATTGTTTTATGGTAAAACTCGGCGAACAAGTAGGTACTACCTATGTAGGTGGATACCTGCTTAATGGTACATACCACTTTGAAAAACTTCCAAATCCAGATGGCTATGTTGCAATAAGTAGTGTTTCTGATAAAAATGATCGATATACACCAATACCGCATCCAAGCTATGAGTTTCGAATACCAACTGATGTAATTGGAAGGGAAAGCATTTATGGTTTTTACTTCAAAGTGCATGATTCAAAATCAAATATCGATTTCACATATCCACAAAACCTTCATGATGATTTTGTTGCATCTCCAGATCAATGGGGCGAAATTTATTCTCCTGACAAATCATTACCAGAGTTTGGTTTTCCAATAATTTTATTATTAATTAGTATAACGGGAATGTTGTTTGTTAAACAACTAAAATTATTTAAAAATATTTCAATTATCAAATAAATCACAAGATGATTTGTAGTGTAAAAATAAATCAAATTATTTTTAATAATGTAAAAATCAAGCACAAAAATCATGAAATTACGGTGATCATCATTTTCATTTATTTGGTATTGTAATTGTGTAGTTAAACGTAAATGAGAATAAAGAAAAGATATTGATGATGTTATACAAAAGATCAATAATCCTATCACACAATTAGATGTGTAATCCTTGAAAATCATGGACTATGGATAATATCATGCATTATACTATTTTTGACATTGAAAAGATCAAATGTACATCGTTGCCGTATTCTAGATTGGAATTATCTCACTAGATCAACTATTTCTAACTATATCCTGTGAGTAGTTATTACATCAATACTGGAATGATTGTATTTTGTTATAACTGATATCAATTTGTGTATATGTGGAAATAGAAAAACTTTAGATGATTAACAATTCAGTCATCTTTTTGCTACGTATCCATCGTGAAGAGGTATCTGACTTTGTGTTATTTTGATATTTTGAATTCTTGTTGATGTCTTAGTTGTAATGTTTCTTGTACTAATTGTAAAAATCATTCTATGAATATGTCTTGTTTGTAAATGTCATTCTATGCAACTATATTTCATCGTTGTTCACTTTGTATACTTCAGTAAAACTATAATCCGAAGTATGATTTGTATTTTCGTATTTGATGATTTCT
>RHCX01000059.1 GCA_010028495.1 Nitrososphaeria archaeon
GGATGGCTCAAAGGCATCGTACGATGCGCTGGACTATGCGATAAACCTGGCAAGGCAAAGCCACGGTACAATCACGGGAGTCTTTGCGATTCCGTTATTTTCTGTAAATGTGGCAAGGCCCAAATCAAAGCTGGCCAGGGCATTTGCAGAGGGCGGAAAAAAGATTCTTACCAAAGCAAAAACAAAATGCGCGCAAAACGGAATCGTGTTTTATGAAAAAATTCTATGCGGAAACGAGGGATTCAAGATAAATCATTTTGCGCAAAGCAACAAGATGGACTTGATAGTTATGGGATCCAGAGGGCAAAGCAACATTCGAGAATTTGTCTTGGGAAGCGTATCTCATTATGTGGCGCAAAAATCCAAAATTCCGATTCTAATAGTAAAATAGGCTAGTGTACGATCAAAACCGGACAGCTTGCAGACTCTGATATCTTTCTGCTTGTGCTTCCAAGTGTTTTTAGCTTGGCAATTCCATGTAATCCTTGACTGCCAATTACTATTAGGTCGATTTGCTTCTTTTTTGCAACATCTAGAATTTTCTCGGATGCGTTTTTACCAATTACTATCTTCTGATAAGCTTGGACTCCTTTTGACTTACAGTACTTGATTTGTTGGCTCTGCATGTTCTCTGCATGCATTAGTGCAGACGAAAGAAGCTTCTTGTGCAAATCCCCAGACTTTTCTCTCGTCAGGCCCAAAAGTGAGCCTGGAGGAACCACACTTGTCACATCGATTATTGTGCACAAGTAGATTATGCCATTGTTATCGCGACTGCCATATACGATTGCATATGTGAACAAGATTCCTTTTTTGGCTGCACGCAGTTTGGCTCTCTCCAAAAACAGTCCTGCATCTTTTTTCTGGTAAATCTTGTAAGGAGATACAGCAGGCATGAACTCTGCAGGCAAAAATGAAATGACATTCAACCCAAGAATGCTTGCATGTGTCGCACGTGCAATTTCGATTGCTTCATCAAGCGCTACAAATGACGTCTTTGAGCCATCCATCGGGACTAGAATTTTTTTAATCTGATTTTTTATCATCATGAATTGGTTTTATATTTTGACTTAAACGTCTTATTTTGATTATCAATTCTAGGAATTGATTGTGTTTTTCACATTTGATAATTGTGTCCATCTTTAACTATTTTCAATGTCTATCCGCCTTGCGCAAGCTTGACTTGTCTAGACGGGAATGCAAGATGTAAACCTGCATACTTCGGTGTAGTATGGCATTCTCGTCTGTTTCAATTATGATAATCTGACTAGCCGTTAAATTCTGTCTTGTTATCTTTATGAAAATGGCGTTTTCAAAAATTCTTGTCTGCATTGACGGCTCTAAATATTCTAGCAAGGCGTTAAGGACAGCATGTGATATTGCAACAAAAAATAATTCCTCTGTTATACTGATTTACGTTGTTGATAAGAGCAAAAAATCCGACATTCTGGCAGGTACAGAATACACAGAAATCATCCGAAAATATGCACAAGAAGCCTTGGATAATGCCAAAAAACTTGCACTATCTTATGGAATAACGACTGAAATTATAATAAAAGAAGGAAATGTGGCAAACGAGATAATTCAGCATTCCAAAAAGATTAGGGCTGATCTGATAGTGGTTGGAAACAAAGGCCTTGGCGCAGTACTAAGATTTGTTCTAGGAAGCGTCTCTGCAAAAATTGCTCAGCATTCGCTTTGCTCTGTTTTGATAGTAAAATGATATCATTATTGATAATCATGTCCTGATTTTATTAAAAAAACAGCACAAAAGGAATCGTGTTAATCCCGGACAAAGTACTCAAACTCATAAAACAGCAGCAAATTCTCATTGTCGGTACCACAAGCAAGGGAATCTGCAATATCTCCCCACGAACAAGCTTTCGTCTGGATGAGGACGGAGCTGTCTATTGGCTGGAGCTATTTCGTCACAAGACATTTAGGAACTTGCAAAAAAATGCATGGTGCACAATAGCGGTATTTGACAAAAAAAGACTTGTCGGATACCAGTTAAAGGGAAAGGCAAGCTTGGTTTCTGATAGAAAAATCAAGTCGCAAATCAAACTCGAAATAATAGATCGTCTGACTCGATTGCACAAACAAAGAATCCTCAGGCAGTCAAAGGGACCAGATGTGATCAAGTTTGTTCCGCAGATAGTTTTTTCTCTGAATCCAAACGAGCTGTCGGATTCCGCATTGATGATCTCGGCTGATATCAAGTCGTTTAGGGCATCGGATTTGCGGTGGTAATACAATGAGCATGCATCATAGCGCTAGATGCGTTTTCTGTGAAGGCTCAAAACCACAATACGCTGACAAAAACCAGTGGATGTATCATTTAGCTGGACATCGCGAAAAAATTATTTCATACGTGGTGGATAACTTTGAGCGATGTCCATTAGGGGCGTATCCGAGGCTGATCTCTGATAAATCTGAGTATGCCGGACACCTAAAATGGTCTCACTCCAAGCGTGAATTGCTTAGCTGGGCGTACAAAAATCTCATACAAAGCCAGATTGCGATTCTACCCTAGCTTAGTCGCTTGTAAATCGTCTTGAATTCCTCTGCCAATGTATGCGCGATATTTTGCAGATGTGTAATTTCTATCATGTTTGTCTTACCTCTGGCAATTTGCCTGATCAGAGTCACGAATTGGTGAATCTTGTTGTGGCTGTTCTCGGTGTCATCGTTTGGGCCTTCCAGTTTTGTTATGATGTAAAAACAGTCGTTGAACTCTAGGCAAAATTTGAGAATTGTATGCTCCCAATTAGTAGCCGTGGTTGGAATACCCATCCCAGATGCAAGCTCTGCGAATTCGTTTCTTCTGTCTATCAGTAGCATGTCTAGTGTTTCTTTTGCTTTTTTTGGTTCAAAGCCGCGCAGATTATCCAATATCCCCATGGGATCAGTATAAGGGAAATCTGTATTTAACAGATAAGTGAAAAATCGGGTTTGATTCTGAGCAGAATCCTAGTCTTGATAATCGTGTTTTGATCTTTTAAGTAGCAAAATGAACTTTTGTACCATGACAGAAATCGTCAGAAACGTGATGAAGAAAAATGTCATTTCTATTGACTCTTCAATGACTGTTCAGGATGCAGCAAAAATGATGGATGATGCATCAATTGGTGCAATAGTGGTATTGGAAAAAGGGGTTGTTGCCGGAATAATCACAGAGCGTGACATAACAAGAAGAATCGTTGCCAAGGGAAAACCATACACAATAAATGTCAAGGAAATAATGTCCGCTCCAGTAGTTGTGGTCAATCCCGACGACTCTGTGTGGGAGGCTGCACAATTAATGAAAACCAGAAAGATTCACAGAATGCCAGCAGTACAAAATAATGTGCTTGTTGGAATAATCACCACATCTGACATAGTAAGACTATGCAGTATAGGCTCGGATTCCGAGATGAGAAAAATAACTGAGCAGATTTTACTGCGAATGAAGCCCAAGTAAACAAATCATACTAGTGCGCTTCGTACGGCATGCCGTGTTCGAATCTGTCCCACGGATAAACAATGTATTCGGTGTCTCGTGTTGGCTCAGCATATACTAGCTGTTTTGGATATGTCTTCTTTTTTCTTGCATAGATTGTTGCAAACACCAGCTCATCTGGCTCGTCTGCCTTTTGGATGATTTTTCTAAATGTCTCACCGGAATCGTAAATATCATCAACAAAAAGTGAATCTGATGGAATGGATTCTCCGTCAACTATAATCTGTTTTATTCCCAATCTGTCTGCCAACAGTCTGGCTGGTACAAGGCCGCCTCGACTAATTGTGGATATTGTCTTGAATTGCAGTTTTTTGTCTTCTAATTTTTGTACAAGCTTGGTAACTGCGGATTCTATTTCGCTCCAGTTCTTGTAGTCGTATACTTTGGCCATATCGATAACTCCCTGTAGCAATATTATGACCTTATTGGTTAATTCTCAGCATTGAAATTCAATTATGATAATCTAGACTCGATTTATGTAATTTACAGACTACATCTTGACATTGTTCAAACTGGAAAAGATTCTAGTGCCGCTTGATGGCTCTGATAATTCATTTAGGGCATTGGATGCAGCGGTTTTTCTGGCAAAGACCTCTGGTGCTTCCATAACTGCTCTGTACTGTGTCTCTATTTTTCCAAGCATTGAGGTTCAAACCGTTGATCCAATAAAGTGCCAAGTAGAGGAAAGAAAATTCGCGGAATCTGTGCTCAAAAAGGCAGAATCCATATGCAAAGAAAACAATGTCAAATTCTATAAAATAACTGCATATGGCTCACCTGGATACATGATTGTAAAGGGGATCAGAACCAATCGTGTTAATCTGGTTGTAATTGGTTCTAGGGGGAGAAGCACGGTAAAAGAGATTTTTCTGGGAAGCGTATCAAATTATGTCCTTCACAAATCACCCACACCGGTGTTGATCGTAAAATGAAATCTAGCATAACTGATTTAAGATAATCCGACGTAATATGCCCATGAAACTAAAAAATAAAATCGCAATAATTACTGGCGCATCAAGCGATATTGGGGCTGACTTATCCAGAAGATTTGCAGAAGAAGGCGCAACGGTAGTGATGCTTGGCAGAAATCTCAAATCACTTGAAAAGGCGCGCGAATCAGTCAAAGGAAACGCAGTATCTATGGCGTGCGATATAATGAACAACTCTCAGGTGATAAGTACAATAGAACAAGTGGTTGACAAGTACGGCAAAATCGACATTCTAGTTAATAATGCCGCAAAGATCAACGACGCAATTCACTTTCATGAGATGAAGGACTCTGATATTGCAGATCTGATAAATACAAACATTCTTGGAACGCTGAACATGACCAAGGCAGTAATTTCGAAAATGCTTGACAACAAAGCAGGCTCCATAATTAATATCGGCTCTATATCTAGTGAACGCGCAATCCCTCGAGTTCACCTTGCAGTTTACTCTGCAACCAAGGCTGCAATTTCGATGTTCACAAAATCAATCGCAGTTGAATATGCAAGAAAAAACATCCGATGCAACTGTTTGAATCTTGGAATAATTAATGCAGGTATGATAAAGCCGTACTTGGATGATCCTCAGGCGCGCAAAGTGCTTGAAGAAAGACAACCACTCAACAAAATAGGCGATCCTCAAGATGTATCAAATGCGGCAGTCTTTTTGTCATCTGATGATGCCAAGTGGATTACTGGAACAATACTGAATATCGATGGCGGAAAATCTGCATCTGAAGGATAGCTACTTTCAGTTGTGATTATCACAGCTGAATTTCAGCTCTGACGTTATAACGATAATCAATAATTCAATAATCATTGAACAATAAAATTGCATTCTTGATTTTGTTTATAGTATTTTCATTTACAATAAATCTGGCATATGCAGAATCTGTTCCAGGCTGGGTAAAAGATGCCGCCAAATACTGGGCTGATGGCAAAATCACAGACACTGAATTTCTAAATGCGATAAAATTCTTGATCAAGAAAAACATCATTCAGCTAGACTCGGAGGTAGTCAAATCGTTTTCCGGCGTGGCAAACGTGGTCATACCAAACGGCAACTCTCAGGTTGGAAATGTCGGATTTTACATACCACTAAACTTGGAAGTGACAAAAGGAACAACAGTTGTATGGATAAACGACGACAACATCCAGCACACTATACAAAGCCAGGATGAGAAAGGAAACGTAATTCCGCTCTTTAACAGCGACGCGTTAAAAACAGGAGAAAGATTTTCACACAAATTCAATGAAGACGGCGTGTATCATTATTTCTGTACAATTCATCCATGGCGTGTAGGAATTATTACAGTCAGATAATTGCCTTTACGACATCTGACTTTGTTATGATTCCACACAAGAGAGATTTTTTGACTACAGGAAGTCCGCTTATGCCGTTTCGTATCATTATCAACACTGCGGAAGAAACCTGTTCATTGGAATTTACAGTGACTGGGTTTGGCGTCATGATATCTTCTGCCCTAAATGATAGTGTGTAGGAAAGCTGGTTCATTCTGAATTCTTCTGGGTGTGGGTCGAGCCTGAACTTTTCCACTTCTTTTGGATCTGCAAACTCTCTAATCCATTTTGGCATCTTTGCTGGGATAAAGTCGCGGTTTGTGATTATTCCGACTGGCTTTTTGTTTCTCTGCACTATTATTCGAGATATGCGGTGTTTTATCAAAAGGCTCTCTACTAAAAGAAGCGAGTCGGCCGGCATGACAGTTATCACATTTGGCGTCATGATTTGAGAAACCGAAAGAGGCTCTGTAGACTGGGTCAAAAACACAGATGCGAGGTCTGTCTTTGTAATAATACCAGATAGATTATTGTTGTCTATAACAAGAACTGAGCTGATTTTATTTTTGATCATCAGACTTGCGCAATCATGTATGGTGTCGGATTTTTTCACGGAAACAAGATTTTTTGACATGAAATCTTTGACTAGGATTTTGTCTATTGTTTTTTGGCCAATTCTGTAAATTGCACGAACAAAATCCTTCTCGGTAATTATTCCAACTGGTTTGTTATTATCCAGTACTGGAAGTCTGCCGACATGATGTTTTAGCAAGACTTCCCTTGCTTCCAAAAATGTCATGTCCTGCGTAACTGTGACTGGTTTTCGGATTACAGTGTCAAGACTTGAGCTCTTTAGCTTCATGACTCATCTCTGGATTTGTTTTTTAAATAAGACAACTAGAATTTCAATGTTGAATATCAGAGCTGAAAATTGTATTGTTTATTTAATTCCTGTACGTGAATTCATCAGTTTATGAGCCTGGATGTAATACACGATCACTTTGCCCAAATAATGAGCAAAAAAATCGACTCTCTAATTGAAGAGCCAATAATAATCGATCCGGAATCAACTGTATCTGAGGCAATCAGTACTATGACTCATCATAATACATTTGATGCATTTTGCAGAGAAAAACACGTCA
>RHCX01000060.1 GCA_010028495.1 Nitrososphaeria archaeon
GCATTTTCTCCAAAAACTCTGGAAATAGTGGACAAGACAAAAAAATCCATCTTTGTGATTCGAGACCACCAGTTCTCAGAATTCCATGCAAGACGATTCTGGAGAATAATATCGTCAAGAATGCGGGAGAATCGTCATCTGTACAAAATCTATGTAGACATTGCGCACCTTGGCTATTCCATCAAGGAAAGGCGCTCACATGGATATGATGAGGAATATTTCGACTCCAAGATGAAATAGTGTAAATATCTGACTGTGGTATAATCCACTGCGAGCTGGTGGACGATTACTGCGAAAGCAGAGGAAACTCCTCCCTCAATGCAGATGTGTGTTGTGGTGACGCAAAGCCAGAGATGGTAGGCAACAGAACAGAAAAAATCCGAACTGGAGCACTATGATGGTGATCCCTGAGATTTCCAGAAAAACGGAATGAAAATCTGTCCCACACAGAGAAAAGCCAAACAGAATCGGGATCTGCACCTATGGTTCAGGTAGGCTGCAAAGCGAAATGTCGTTTACAAACAGAAGGAGGGTTATGGCCAGCACGCAATATTTTATCTCAAACCAATTTTGATGTTAGTCTTTAGCTTTTCAGTGGTTCGCGACGGTGATGTTGTATCTGTGAACTTGAGCTGGGCGGTGCTGCCTATCTTTAGCTTTTTTCCGTCGATTTCCTTTGGCATCTTTACAGACACCACAAACTGGTTTGTGTTCTCGCCTGTTTCCCGCAATGATGTTGTCTTTGCATCAAATGCCGCATTTGCCAAAGTAGTCTTGATTCCGTTTGTTGTCTTGAATTCTATTTTGCTCAAAGAGATGTTGTCTACAGTTCTGGAATCCAAGTTGAAATCAGGATCGTTGATTCTCACCTGAAATGTTTGGCCGATGCGGGCATTTTTTGGATACACATCAAATCCAGCAGTGTATTTTTTTGCAGAAAGAGAAGCGGATGATGACTTGGAGTGTCCTGAATAATCTGATTCGTCCTTGTATGTTATTACTAGAGTGTCGCCTTGTGTGACATCGCGGCCATTTATTGTGGTGGGAATTGTAATTTTTCCAACAAACACTCCCGAGCTTGGATCGGTCTCTATTATTGTACTGGGACCAGTAATGGTAGTTCCCGCCAGCTTGAATTCCAATAGTCCTGAAGTTGATACCTCATCTACTGCACGTGGGGATGTATCAAGATCACCATCGTTTACGTAAAATGTTACGGTTCCACCTGGAACCAGAGTAGAACTGGAAAAAATCGTAATTGTTGCCAGAACTATTCCGATTAATGGTATCATAGTAGATTTCTGAGCTTTTCTGCCAGAGCCGGCTTTTCAATATTACTCATGATAAATCCTATGTCGGATTTGTCATCGACATCCCACATTATTCTGCTAATTAGGGCAAATGTCACAGGAATGTTTTTTGATTTAGCAGTGCTTAGGTGAATCTTGTAGCTGTCCTCGTCATAATGCGTCTCCATTATATCGATAGGGCTGCGTAACAACGCATTTGTTCCGTCAAATTTCCGCGATGGCACCACTATTACCTGAGGGGTTTTTTGCAATTTTATCAACTCGTCAATATCTTGCGGCCTGATCAATGGAATGTCCTGAGGGAATACTATTGACGCATCAAAATTATTCCCTAGAAGATATTTTTCTGATAATGCGACTGCGGCATTTACTCCATTTTCCTTTTCCTCAAAAATCTGGATAGTATCATACTTTTTTGCAATCTCAAATGCGGCCTCGTCTTTTGATATGATTATTGTTTTAGATATTTGTGATTTTGATATTGCAGACAGGACCTCTTCCAGCATTACTTTGCATAGTTCTTCTGTTTTTTCCTGTGATAAACCAAGACGGCTTTTGGCCCTTGAAAATGTCTTTACTGGTATGATTGATGCTATTTGCAAGCTATCTTACGTTCTTTAGTACAAATGATGCCAGAGCATCTTCAGCTATTTTGTTGTTCATCTTGATGCTAGTGTCAAATACCTTCATGTCCAAGTTTTGGATTCTCTTTGTGAGCAATCTGTCCTTGGAATCAATTACAACATTTCCGCACACATCAGAATACATCTGTGCAATTCCATACGGGGATACCTCTATTCCTGCAGCTGCCATGTATTCTGCGGCCGGTCCAGAAAATGCCTTGTTGCCAATAATAGGACTGACTGCTACTACCTTTCTTCTGTTCTTTGATAATTCCTTTCGAATTCCTTTGATCTGAAGCATTGGGCCGATACTGGTCAGTGGATTGCCCGGTGCAATTATTATCAAGTCGGAATCATGAATTGCATTTACTGCCTCTGGGTTTGGTCGAGCCTTGTCTGCGCCAATATACTGAATTCCTTCGACTTTGTCCTTGCCCTTGTATTTTACCCAGAACTCTTGCAGGTGCATCTCGCCTTTGTTCGTGGTGATTCTTGTCTCAATTGTGTTGTCAGTAACTGGCATTATCTTTGTCTCTACTGCAAATTTTTCACACATCCATTTGGTAATGTCGGCCAAGTTCTTGCCGTTCTTTAGCATGTTTGTTCTGATCAAGTGCGTTGCCGCATCTCTGTCTCCGATTCTAAACCATGTCTCTTCTCCAAAAATCTCCATCTGTCTTAGAAATCCAAAAGTATCCTTTCTTATGCCCCAGCCTTTTTCATAATCCAAAATATCTGCAAGGCCGTAGATTATTGTGTCAATGTCTGGACAGACATACAGTCCATACAACCAGTAATTATCTCCAACATTACAAACTACGTTGACGTCCCGAGTCTGCGATATAAGGCCGCGGACAAACTTGACAGAACCTGTGCCGCCGGCCAAAATTGTAATCATAAAACCCTTTTTGTCTGATGCCTCAGATCAATATTACCTTTTCAATAATATGAAAAAATCCCAAAACCAAAAAATTGCAAGGAGAATCTGTTTTGCAGACTTTCGATTTTCATAGCTCAAGACAAGATTTATTACTGCGCGGGCAAAGCAAGACGATCGTGAATAGGGGTTCTCTATTAGCATTATCTATTTTAGCGATCTTAGTTACAGGCATGGTTTCTCCAGCATTTGCCGCTCAGCTCAACTGGGATGCAAAGAGTCCAGAATCTGCTGACACTCCAAAGTTCAAATTCCAAAGAACCACGTTTATTGAATACCAAGAAGGTGGCTCTATTGCAGATTCACTGCGTGGAAAAGACCTCACAATGGAGTTTAGCGCAGACTCTACAAACCCTGGCGTAGCCGACCTGATTGAGAAAATGAATAACAATCTTGGCTCAATGAAAAGTACAGCACATGTTACTGACCTTAAAATCGATTATCATGCATCAATTACAGGAAGAGGGGACAATGCATCTGTTGACTTTAGAATTATTCTTACACCAACACTTGAAGGTTATCTAATCAAACCATACACTAATGGCTCTCCGGCGTTATTCGATGTATTGTGGAGGGGACTAAAAGTAGATGGTCCAATCACAATTACAACAGAAGAATATGGGGATGTAGAAATTAACCAACCACTATCGTTCTTTGAGAAAAACTATCCTGATGTAGCTTCACAAATCACTGACAAGGCAAAAGATGTCATGACAATGCCATTGATTGACGCATCTGGTCTTGGAGGATTGGGAATAGGCAGCTGGCACTTTTTGGCAGACCCAACTGGCATCGTAGCAGAGACTAGCAAATTCGGTTACTCTGGCGCCAAAGTTGTAGTGTCATCATTTACAATGGGTGAGAGCAGCTTCCGTGAAGGACAAATCAAAGAAAAAGAATTTGATGCAACATTTACCTCTGATAAAACTTATAGCGTTAGATCTGTAGAGTCTGGCGACTCTGGAAACATTTTCCTTGCTGGCTATGCATCACCTGACCAAGTCGGTGGTGTTGAAGTGGTAGGACTATCACCAGTGGCACCATCAACTGGCGCACAAACGTCATCCGGCTCTTTCCCAATATTCATCATATATGGAATGGCAGGAATGGCAGCTGCCGGCGCAGGTGGATTCTTTGTCTGGAGCAGCAAAAAAGCAAAGAAAGACGCAGGCGTTACTCAGACAGGAATTGACCCAAGACACCTGAGAGGTGTTGACACAAGCGAGGCATCTGGCGGCTACAAGACCAACAGAGGTGAAGCTGAACTAATCACAGATGACCAGTCACACGAGAAACACTCGAGCGTATATGACCAAGGATCAACACGTGGCTCACTCCCAGCAGGATATTCACAGCCAAAGGAAGAACCAAAGCCAAGCTCCAATCGTGGCTCTATGCCAAAAGACTGGAAGCCATCTTAGATAATTTTTAAAATCTAATTCAGATTTTCAACTAGTCTGTTCTTTCTATATTCTAGGATAATCAAAGTTATTCCAAGTATTCCGCATAGCACTAAAATCATCTCAATTGTCTGGACTAGTGATTGGGAAAACGACTCTGTTATCTTGGTCTCATTAATACTGGATACCATATACGCATATGCAAAGACCATGTAGTTTGTAGCCCAGTGAATAAGCAAAGACGCTGCAAACCCGTATCTGTAGTAGACCCAACCAATTATGATTCCGGCCATTGCAGCTTGGGCGAATTTGCCAGTGCTCCACTGATCAGACAAAATATGTGCAGCGCCAAACAAAACCCCGATTACCGTAATCAATATGATTGCCTTTTTTGAATTTGTGATTGGCAGATTATCTGATGGATTCCACAAGGACTTGATGAATAGTTTACCAGATGCTCTGTGGGAATATAGCAAAAATAATGGAATTCCAATTAATAATATTCTAAATGCAAATTCCTCGATTAGCGGTGCTGTAGAAACACCTAGAAATCCTGTCAAGTCGTTGTCAAAGGTTGGCGGAGTTATGCTGATTCCTATGCTTTGCTGTACTGCGTCAATTATACCTGATAGCACAACAATAATGGAAAACCACTTGATAGCATGAATCAGATAATTTCCAGTCTGGGACTGATAAGCACCAGACATTAGCGGGGAGAGGACCTGCAAGAAGTTTTTCTTTGGACCAAGCGTTGCAATTACGAACAAAATCAGAAAAGTTGCCCACGACACCACAAAGACATCACCTATTGTTATTCCCTGGAGGAACTGCAGGTCGTATCGCTTGATTATGTCCAGCTCGGTAATTGGTAAGCCATAGTTGATGCTTTTGCCTATCTGGGAATCAAAAAACAGGTATGCTCCAATTGGAAATGATAGAATCATCAGGCCAAAAATTACCGAAACGAGTGCTGAATATGGAATTGCTATGCCTTGAATTATTCTGTGGTCTAGCAAGTCTAGTGGATTTCGATGCTGGATTCGGAGAATCCTAGTCTTACCAGGGTTTCTTTCATGGTATCGCGATGATCGCCTTGCAAAAAGATGTAATTGTCCTTTGTGGTTCCACCGCAAGCGTATTTTCTCTTTAGCTCGCTTAGCGTTCCGTCCAAGTCATTTAGCTTAGAGTCGAGGCCTTCGATCATTGTACCCTTTTTCTTGAATCGTCGTTCTTCTAATCTCACAACAATTTTGGTTGATTCTTTGTTTAGATCACCGCAAGCACACAAATCTTCAGGTAGTCCACATGTGTTGCAAATTACTGCCATTATTTTACTAATGATCATTGCTCAAGCCGACTATTAAGCCTTGTTGGAATTTTCTGCAAGTTTTTTACAAAGGAAATGATTGTACAGATCATGTCGGAGGATTTGCGAAAAAAAGCAGCTGAAATGTTGCTCAAAGGTGCAACGTTGCTTGCAGAGCCATGTCCTTATTGTAAGGGGGTTCGCGTTATGAAAGACGGAAATGCTCTTTGTATCAGCTGTGGAAAAGAGCCTGATCAGACAAAATCCATTCCTGAATCAAAGCCTGATCAAAAGCCAAATTCTATAGTTGATTCTATGAATAAGAAACTGGAAGAGTTGACAAAAGAACTGGAGTCGGAAAAAGACCATGAAAAACAACAAGCAATACTAAAGTCGATAAACGCTCTTTTGGAGACTGTACAAAAGCTTCAGAAATGAGGTTCTGTTACCTCTTGGGTTGGTGACAAGAACAATAACAAAATGAAACGTCTTAATGGAGAAATCCGAGATAGGGAGAAAGTTGTGAGAGGATTAAAGCAATCAGAATCCCCTCTACTAAGTGGATACCAAATTTACCACAATTACGTAAGACCGCATTCTTCTTTGAATGGGAAAACACCAGCCGAAGCATGCGGGATAAAGATAGAGGGCGATAACAAATGGTTAACCTTGATTCAAAATGCAAGCAAGTCTTGAGAAGAAAAATCCTTCATTAGATTGTAGACATGAGGAAATATCTGCTACGTTAAGCGGAATAATTTATTGTATAGATTGTTTAGAAGTGTTTGAATGATCGTTAAATTTTAGCAGTTTGCATTAGCCCATATTTGCACTACCAATTGTTGCTATATTCCAATCATGATCTCTCCACGAATCATGACGATGACAGCTACATCTGCACTCCTCTTCGTCATTACGATGATTGTCTTTACACCATTCACAATAGGTACCCAACTTTATCAGTATGTTATAGTTTAACTGACTTTTAATTATTACTAATAACGAATCCATTAAATTTTAAACAATTTGTATGTGTTTAAGATGATAACAAGATAGAATCCAAATATCAGTTGGATTTTCTTTCTTCGTCAATTTGCTCATTCGTGTATAGATCAAATCCAACATTTTGTAATTCTTTAAATCTTAATTGAAATATTTCTTCACCAAAAGAATTTTGTAAATATTGAAATTTGAACCACATTTTTACCCATATCTCATTTTTATTA